>CANGXU010000172.1 GCA_947457885.1 Betaproteobacteria bacterium | reverse complement strand
GCGCTGGCAGCCACGGCAGCCGGATTCACCGCCTGCTACAACGTGCTGCAGGGATTCGAAGGGGACCGCGACGAGGCGGCACACCGAAACACCCTGGGCGGCTGGCGCGCAGCGGGGCTGCCCTGGAGCCAGGGCTGACGAAGACAGGCACCGCCGGGCACGCTCGCTGCCGCTACAGGAAGTACCACAGCACGACAAGCCCGAGCGCGATCCGGTACCAGCCGAACGGCGCGAAGCTGTGCCGCGAGACGTAGGCGAGCAGCGCCTGCACCGTCACCAGCGCCGTGATGAACGCAGCCACGAAGCCGGCGACGAACACGCCGGCATCGTCCCATGACAGGATCGCGGCATTCTTGTACAGGTCATAGGTGACCGCGGCGGCCATCGTCGGCATCGCGAGGAAGAACGAGAAGCGGGTAGCGGTCTCGCGCGACAACCCGACCAGCATGCCGCCGATGATCGTCGACCCGGCGCGCGAGGCGCCGGGGAACAGCGCCACGCACTGGCAGAGCCCGACCTTCAGCGCATCGAGCCAGGTGAGGTCGTCGATGTCGCGCACGCGCGGCTGGCGCGGCCGCGACTCCACCCACAGGATGACCACGCCGCCGAGGATCAGTGCAACGGCCACCGTGACCGGCGAGAACAGATGGGTCTTGATCACGCCATGCAGCGCCGCGCCCAGCACCATGGCCGGGATGAACGCGATCAGCACGTTGGCCACGAACCGGCGCGCCGACGGATCGCGGCCCAGGCCGGCAGTCACCTCGAACAGCTTGTCCCGGTAGGCCACGCACACCGCCAGGATGGCGCCCAGCTGGACGAAGATCGCGAACGCCTTGCCGCGGGCATCGTTCACGCCGAACATGTCCTGGGCGATGATCAGGTGCCCGGTACTCGAGACGGGCAGGAACTCGGTCAGTCCTTCCAGGACGCCCAGGATGACCGCATGCCACAGACCGAGAGATTCCACCGTCGACCACTCCCTGAATTCAACCGGGTGCACGACGACGTCGGCGACGCCGTCGGCTGAACGGATGGTACACATGGGGGGCTGGTCTTCCCGGTCGGCCGCGGTTACAATGAGTTATGTCCGAGGAATCCTTCCGGACAACACCAACAACATGCAGTGGTCGAACTGCTCCCGCGTCGCCAGTCCGAACGGCGTGCGTGCAGTGCGAAACACGCGGAACACCCCGCAGTCGCAGCAGCGTCCGCTGCGGGTTTTCAATTCGCTGTCCAACCCCAGAAATGCGGTACGCCGAAACCCGCCCGGCGATCCCGCCTGATGGCACCCACGAACTGGGCGCATCGAACCCTCCAACGCAGTCCTTCGCCACTCTGCCCGCCTTGCCGGGCAGGCGCCGGACGACTGTACCGAGACGACCACGGAACGAACGGATCAATTGCATGGCATTGGTGCTCAAGCTGTTGCGAGCGAATTTTCGCGATCGGGACTGGCAGCGCGGCCAGGGATACCAGCGAACCCGGCGCGTCACGCGCTGTGAGGTTACCCAGGGCGACGATGGCCATGCAGCCATCGACTCCGAGGTCCACGGGTCCGCATCGAACACCTACCAGCAACAGGTCAGGATCACGCTCGAGAACGGCAAGCTCCTGGTGGCTGGCCAGTGCACCTGCCCGGTCGGCCAGAACTGCAAGCACGTGGCTGCCGTCTGCATGCACGCGGCCCGCCAGCTCGCCCAGAGCTTCGGTCTGCCTGGCCGCGCCGAACGGATCGTCGCGATGCTGCCCGGCGCAGGCGCCGATGAGGCGGGCTTCGACATCGACCTGCAGCTGCCCGGCATGGTCGCTGGCGCGGGTGTGCCGGCACACGGAACGCAAACGGGCACCCCGGCCGGCACGCCGCAAGGATCACACGCGCTGACCCAGCGCGAACCTGCGCCGGCGCGCGACAACGCCGCGCGGGATGCCCAGCGCGAGGCTCAGCGTGAACAGCGCGAGATGCAGCGCGAGCCCCAGCGCCATGGCGGCAACAGCAAGGAATCGACGACCGACGTGCGGCTCTGGCTTGACCGCCTGACCCATACGCACGAGGCGAGCCAAGGCGAATCCAACGGCTACCCGCCTCAGGTACGCGAGCGTATCGTCTATACGCTGGCGCCCGGATTCGTCCCTGGCGGACGCACCGCGCTGCTGCGCGCATTCCAGCTGCGCTTCAAGAAGGACGGTGGCCGGGCCAAGCCGACGCCCTATCCGCTCGCCCAGCTCGCGGTCAGCGATGCCCGCTTCGTGCTCGGCATCGACCGCGAGATCGGCCGGCTGGCACCGGGACGCGGTCCCGCGGCGCAGGGCGTGCGCCTCGACGAACACGACAGCGCAGCGCTGCTGCGCTGGCTGATGGCCACCCGCCGCTGCTACTGGGAACAGGCAGGGCGGGGCCCCGCGCTGCGCCCGGGCCCGGCGCGCAAGGGCACGATCAGCTGGGAGGCCGATGCCGCCGGCATCCAGGAGTGCCTGATCACGGTCGATCCGCCGGCGCCGGTGCTGCCGCTGACGCCACCGCAGTACGTCGACCTGAAGACCGGCGAATGTGGTCCGATCGACTGCGGCGTGCCAGACGAATTGTCGGGCGCCCTCGCGCAGGCGCCGCGCATTTCGCCCGAGACGGTGGCGCTGGTCTCCGAGACGCTGTCGAACGTGGTGAATGGCCACGCAGTGCCCCTGCCGGCCGCCATCGAGGTCCGGCCACCGCCCGACCTCACGCCGACGCCGGTGCTTACCCTGATCAGCCTGTCGCAGCCGACCACCCGCCTGCGCCAGGGCGGCGAATTCCACTGTGCGCGCCTGACTTTCCGCTACGGCCCCGAACTGAACGGCACGCACGCCGGCAGCGGCGCGAATGCGCGGCTGGACAGCGGACGAGCCGGCGGACGCAGTGGTGCCGCCCGCGGCCGCGGTGACCCGCGCCGGACCGCGCCGCTGAATCCGGCATTCGAGAAGGCCACCGCCGCGCAGATGCGCCAGGCCGGCTTCATCTCTGCCGAGAAGGCCTACGGGCCGATCCTGCCGTCGAAGCTGCGCAAGAGCTTCGCGCTGCCGCGCGATGCCGACTGGATCGAAGCGATGAAGAACCACCTGCCGCGCTGGCGCGAGGAAGGCTGGCAGATCGCGATGGAGTCGGGCTTCGCCTACGACCTGGTCGAGGTCGACGAGTGGTATGGCGAGATCGAGGAAGGACGCCCGGGCCAGGACTGGTTCGGGCTCGACCTCGGCATCGAGGTGGCCGGCGAGCGCTTCTCGCTGGTCGACCTGCTGCTCAAGGCACTGCGCGAACACGGCCCGAACTTCTTCGAGCCGGTCGACGAGAGCGATGCCGGCAAGCCGATCCTGCTGCCGCTGCCCAACGGCCGGCGCGTGATGCTGCCGCGCGAACGGTTGACCGCCATTGTCGCGCTGCTGCAGGGGCTGTTCGGTGCCGGGGATTCCAACCTGCCTCCGAAGACGCTGTCGCGCTATGACGTGGGTCGCCTCGCCGCGCTCGACTCGGCGCTGGCGCTGCGCTGGCATGGCGGCGAGCGGCTGCGCGAGATCGCCTCGCGCCTGGCCGGCTTCCGCGGCGTCGAGACGGTCGAACCGCCGAAGGGCATGAACGCGACCCTGCGCGGCTACCAGCAGGACGGCGTCGGCTGGCTGCAGTCGCTGCGCGAATACGGGCTGGCCGGCGTGCTCGCCGACGATATGGGCCTGGGCAAGACCCTGCAGACGATCGCCCACCTGCTGATCGAGAAGGAAGCGGGCCGCCTGACCGAACCGGCACTGGTGGTAGCGCCGACCAGCGTGATCCACAACTGGGCGGCCGAGATGAAGAAGTTCGCGCCGTCGATGAAGGTGCTGGTCCTGCACGGCAAGGACCGCGCGGAGGATTTCGACAAGATCAAGTCGTCCGACCTGGTGATCACCAGCTATGCACTGCTGCCGCGCGACGAAGAGGTGCTGCAGAAGCAGCACTGGCACATCGTCGTGCTCGACGAGGCGCAGAACATCAAGAACGCGAAGACCAAGGCGGCCATCTCTGCCTGCGCGCTGGAGTCGAGCCACCGGCTGTGCCTGTCGGGCACGCCGCTGGAAAACAACCTGGGCGAACTGTGGTCGCTGTTCCGTTTCCTGATGCCGGGGTTCCTGGGCGACGAAGCGAAGTTCAAGGTTGCCTACCGCACGCCGATCGAGACGCACGGCGATGGCGAGCGCGCGGCACTGCTGGTGAGCCGGGTGCGGCCATTCCTGCTGCGCCGGACCAAGGACCAGGTGGCTTCCGAACTGCCGCCGAAGACCGAGGTCGTGCGCGAGGTCGAGTTCCAGCCGGTGCAGCGCGACCTGTACGAGACGGTGCGCGCCGCGATGGACAAGCGGGTGCGCGACGAGATCGGCAAGGTCGGCATGGCCAAGAGCCGCATTGTCGTGCTCGACGCGCTGCTCAAGCTGCGCCAGGTCTGCTGCGATCCGCGGCTGGTCTCGGCCAAGGGTGGCGGCTCGGCGCTGGCGAAGGAGGACGTCGGCATCGAGCAGTCGGCCAAGCTCGCCACGTTGATGGAGATGATCGAGGAGCTGATGAACGAGCGCCGGCATGTGCTGGTGTTCTCGCAGTTCACCAGCATGCTCGAGCTGATCGAGGTCGAACTTGCCGCGCGCAACTACAAGTGGGCCAAGCTCACCGGCGAGACCGTCGATCGCCAGGCCGAGGTCGAGAAGTTCCAGGGCGGCAAGGTGCCGATCTTCCTGCTGTCGCTCAAAGCGGGCGGCGTCGGTCTGAACCTGACTGCGGCCGACACCGTGATCCACTACGACCCGTGGTGGAACCCGGCGGCCGAGAACCAGGCCACGGACCGGGCGCATCGCATCGGGCAGGACAAGCCGATCTTCGTCTACAAGCTGATCGCCGCGAACTCGGTCGAGCAGAAGATCATGGACATGCAGAAGAAGAAGGGCGACCTGGCGTCGATGATGCTCGACGGCGCCGATGCCGGCTGGAAGGCGCTGACGTCCGACGACCTGGTGTCGTTGTTCAGCTGACCGCGCTCATGGCGCGGTACACCGCCCACCGAGCCCGTTTTCGCAACGCGTAGCACTGTCATGAACGAGTTGATAGACTCGTATCCGACTTATCGCGGGCTGCTCGATGAGCTCGAGCGGCTGCAACGCTCGGCACAGCGATAACCCGGCTGCACGCCCTTTACTCCCCTGCCCAACGAGACTTCGCCGATGCGTTTCCCTGCCCCGCTGATTGTCGTCCCGGTCGCCACGGGTGGGCGCATCGCTGCACACAGGACTGGTCACCGGCGCACTGACGCCTCGCCTGTCGCGGTCCGGCTTGCGGCAGCGGTCCGGCGCTTCGCACTGTGCGCATTGCTGCTCGGCGTCGCCGCATGCGACAAGCCTGCAGCACCATCCGCACCGCCAGTGCCCGAAGTCGGTGTGATGCAGATCAGCAGCCGCGCCACGCCGCTCACCGTCGATCTGGTCGCCGACATCCGCGCCTATCGCGAGGTGGAGCTGCGCCCGCGCGTCAACGGCATCATCGAGAAGCAGCTGTTCAAGCCGGGGCAGCTCGTGCGCGAGGGCCAGACCTTGTTCGTCATCGACACGCGGTCGCTCGATTCGGCAGTGGCCGACGCGCAGGCGAAACTGGTCGAGGCAGAGGCGCAGCTCGATCGCGCGAAACAGGATGTCGCGCGCTACGAGCCGCTGCTGGTGGACGACGCCATTCCGCGCCAGACCTACGACCAGGCGGTATCGGCGGTCAAGCAGGCGGTATCGATCGTCGATTCACGCAAGGAAGGCGTTACCCGTGCGCGCATCGATCGCAGCTATGCCGAGGTGAAGGCACCGGTGAGCGGTCAGGTCGGCCTGCAGAAGGTCGAGGTCGGCGGCCTCGCAAGCGCCGGGCAGACGGTGCTTGCAGTCGTGTCCACGCTCGATCCGGTGTTTGCCTATGTGAGCGTGCCCGAGGCGGAGTACCTCGCGTTCTCGCGCCGGATAGCGGCGAATCAGCCGGACGAGCGGCTGCGCAGGCAGCTGCCGGTCGAACTCATCCTGTCCGACGGCTCGAAGTACGAGCAGACCGGCCGCTTCGATTTCGCCGACCGCGAGGTGAACTCCACGACCGGCACGCTCACGCTGCGCGCAGTGTTTGCGAATCCGGCCGACCTTCTGCGCCCGGGCATGACCGGACGCGTGCGCGTCGTCTACGAGGTGGCGAAGGAAGCGATCGTCATTCCGCAGAAGGCAGTGTCGGAGTTGCTTGGCCGGGCGTTCGTCAGCGTCGTACTTGCCGATGGCAAGGTCGAGCAGCGGCCTGTCGTCACCGGCGATCGCATCGGCGATCAGTGGCTGATCCGCGAAGGCCTGAAACCGGGTGACACCGTGATCGTCGAAGGGCTGCAGAAAGCGCGTCCGGGCAGCATCGTGAAGCCGATGCCGCTCGCTGCCGCGAAGAAGTAGCGCCGCCATGGTCCGTATCTTCATCGACCGCCCGGTCCTCGCGATCGTGATCGCGCTGGTGATGACCATAGCCGGCGCGGTCGCCGGCCTGAGTCTGCCGATCGCGCAGTTTCCGCAGATCACGCTGCCGACGATCCGTGTCAGTGCAGCCTATCCGGGGGCCAATGCCGAGGTGGTCGAGCGCGCGGTGTCGCAGGCGATCGAGAAGCAGGTCAACGGCGTCGAGGGCATGCTGTACATGTCCTCGAGTGCGGCCGGCAACGGCGCCTATGCGCTCGACGTGACCTTCGGCCTCGATCGCAACGCCGACATCGCAGCGGTGCAGGTACAGAATCGGGTGTCGCAGGCCAATGCGCAGCTGCCGTCCGAGGTGCTGTCGGCGGGCCTGTCGACGACCAAGAGCACGCCCGACGTGCTGATGTACGTGGCGCTGTTCTCGCCCAACGGCACCTACGACGAGCTGTTCGTCAACAACTACCTGTCGATCAACGTCGTCGAGGCGATCAAGCGGATCAAGGGCGTCGGCACAGTACAGGTGTTCGGGTCGGAGTTCGGCATGCGCCTTTGGCTGCGCCCCGACCGGATGTCGCGCCTGGGCATCACGCCGGCAGACGTCTACCGCGCGGTGCAGGAGCAGAACGTGCAGGCACCGGCCGGCCAGATCGGCGCCGAGCCGGCGCCCCCGTCGCAGCAGTTCCAGTACGGCCTGCAGGTGCGCGGACAGCTCGAGCAAGTCGACGAGTTCGCCAACATCATCATCCGTGCACAGCCCGATGGCTCGGTGATCCGGGTGAAGGACATCGGGCGGGTCGAGCTGGGTGCGAAGGACTACTTCTTCAACACGCGATACAACGGCAAGCCGGCCACCGCGTTCTCGATCAGCCTCACGCCGGATGCGAGCGCGATCGAGACCTCGGCGCTGATCCAGGCGCAGCTGCGGGAACTGGCCTCCGCCTATCCAGCGGACCTCGCCCACGAGATCGTGATCGACAACACGATCTTCGTGAAGGCGTCGCTGGAAGAGGTGGTGCACACGTTCGTGGAGGCGCTGCTGCTGGTGCTCGTCGTCGTGTTCCTGTTCCTGCAGAGCTGGCGTGCGACGGTCATCCCGATGATCGCCGTGCCGGTGTCGCTGGTGGCGACGTTCGCGGCGTTCGTGCTGCTCGGCTTCACCATCAACACGCTCACCCTGTTCGGCATGGTGCTGGCGATCGGCATCGTCGTCGATGACGCGATCGTGGTGGTCGAAGCAGTCGAGCACCACATGCACGCCAACGGACTGTC
>CANGXU010000171.1 GCA_947457885.1 Betaproteobacteria bacterium | reverse complement strand
GAACCCACATGCGCCTCGGTCGGCGCGGCGCTCGGGCACCTGCTCGATGCCGGAGACATCCGGCCAGGCGAGACGACGGTGGCGGTGCTCACCGGCACCGGATTGAAGGCCTCGGAGATGATCGGAAAGGCGCTCGGACTGTCCGCGCGTACGCTTGACCCGCATGCCGCGCGCCGTTGAAGCGCGCGGTATCCCGTGTGCGGCAGCGACAGGGAGCGTGTTCAGCTGCCGAGCAAGGGCCGCAGCAGGTGCCATGCCAGCCCTGCCACCGCACACCCCCCCAGCAGGGGCAATACGCCTGCCTTGAAGCGGAACAGCGCGATCGCAGCCGCGATGGCGATCAGTGCCGCCACCGGATCGAATGCACCTGCGAAGCCGGTCGGCCAGAACACATGGTAGGCAAAGAACAGGGCGAGGTTGACGATCACGCCGACCACCGCAGCGGTGATCGCCGACAGCGGTGCGGTGAACCCCAGCCGACCGCGCGTGGCCTCGACCATCGGGCCGCCGGCAAGTATGAAGATGAAAGAGGGCAGGAACGTGAAGAAGGTGACCACTACGGCCGCCAGTGCCCCGCCGAGGAACGGCGCAGCGTCTCCTGCGACCTGCGCCGACCAGCCGCCGATGAATGCGACGAAGGCGACGACGATGATCAGCGGGCCCGGCGTGGTCTCGCCGAGCGCAAGCCCGTCGATCATCTGCGTCGGGGTCAGCCACTGGTAGTGTTCGACCGCGCCCTGGTACACGTAGGGCAGCACGGCATACGCGCCACCGAAGGTCAGCAGCGCCGCCTTGGTGAAGAACCATCCCATCCGAGTGAGCGTGCCGTCCCAGCCATGCAGGGCCAGCAGGATCGCCATCGCAGCCACCCACAGCCCGCCGCCGACCGCCAGCACCAGCGCGAGCCGCGACCGGGTGAACAGCGTGTGAATCGCCCGCGGGCTGTCGTCGTCGATCAGCGCCGGACCATAGCCCTTGTTCCCGGTCGCATGGCCTCCGCCGAGCGCAAACACGCCTGGCCAGCGCCGCGCGCCGAAATGGCCGACCAGCGCGGCGGCGATGACGATCGCCGGGAACGGCACATCCAGCACGAAGATCGCCACGAAGGCCGTCGCGGCGATACCTGCCATCCAGCGGTTCGCGATCGCCCGGCTGCCGATGCGCCAAGCCGCATGCAGCACGATCGCGGTGACTGCCGGCTTGATGCCGTAGAACAGCCCGGCGATCACGGGCTGTTCGCCGAAGCGCACGTAGATCCAGGACAGCGCGATCAGCAGCAACAGCGAAGGCAGCACGAACAGCGCGCCGGCGACGATGCCGCCCCAGGTCCTGTGCAGCAGCCAGCCGATGTAGGTCGCCAGCTGCTGTGCCTCGGGGCCGGGCAGCACCATGCAGTAGTTGAGCGCGTGCAGGAACCGCTGCTCGCTGATCCAGCGGCGGCGCTCGACCAGTTCAGCATGCATCAGCGCGATCTGGCCCGCCGGGCCACCGAAACTGATGAAGCCGAGCTTGAACCAGAAGCGGAGCGCCTCCGCGAACGTCACCTGCGCTGGTGCCTGCATCGGTGCCTGCGCCGGTGTCATTGGCCTGCCGAGGGGGCGGTCTCGGCCTGGCGGCCCCGACCGTGGGGCGGGTCGAGCAGGACGGTGCTCCGGTGTTCGACAGCCATGCCGTGCATGCTCGATCCTGAGGGACGCGGGGCCTGCAGTTTACCTCACGGTGCCAGGGTGTCCCGCTCGCGGAGGCCGGGGCGCGTTCGGTTACCATCGGCCGATAACGAGACAGTCGAACCAACGGAGGAATCGCCATGCATGCCACGGCCCGGATGAAAATCGCTGCAACCCTCGTGCTCGCATCCGCGGGCGCGATGGTCCCGATGACCGCCGCCGCACAGGACTATCCGTCGCGGCCGGTGCGTATCGTCCTCGGCTTCGCGCCAGGCGGCGTCGCCGACCTCACCTCGCGCCTGCTCGCGCAGCAACTCGGCGAGCGGACCGGCCAGCCGTTCCTGGTCGACAACCGTCCGGGTGCCGGCGGCATCATCGCCGCCGAGACGGTAGCCAAGTCGGCAGCCGACGGTTACACGCTGCTGCTCATCACCAACGGCAACGCGGCTGCGGTGACGCTGATGAAGTCGCTGCCGTACGATCCGGTGAAGGATTTCGCGATGGTCGCGCCACTGGCCTCGTTCGAACTGGTGATCGTCACCGGGCGCAACTCCCCGATCGGATCGATCAAGGACATCCTGAACCTGGCGCGTACCGCGCCGCAGAAGCTGAACCTCGGATCGATCAACATCGGCAGCACCCAGCACCTCGCGACCGAACTGTTCCGTGCCCAGGCCGGTGTGCCGATGAACGCGGTGACCTACAAGGGCACGCCGGCGCTGGTTGCCGCGTTGCAGGGCGACGAGGTGCAGGTCGGGTTCGAGGTGCTCGGGCCGGTACTGACGCAGATCACCGGCGGCGCCTTGCGCGCGATCGCGGTGACGGCCGGCAAGCGGTTCGAAGGCCTTCCGAACGTTCCCACTGCGGTCGAGAGCGGCATGCCGCAGTACAACGTGACGGCGTGGAACGGCGTGGCTGCGCCGGCGCGCACGCCGCGGACGATCGTCAACCGGCTCAACACGGAGATCAACGCGGCGATCGCCCGCCCGGAGATGCGCAAGCGGATGGCGGAACTCGCCGTCACGCCGACCGGTGGCACGCCCGAGGACATGTCGAAGCTGCTGTCGAGCGAGATCCGCCGCTGGGGAGACGTGGTCACGCAGGCGAAGATCGAGCGGCAGTAGACTCGTCCGCCCGGGATACCCCGGCCCGATTCCGCCACGGAGTTCACGCCCGATGAAACCCTGCCGCCCCTACGATATGCAACCGGTCAAGCCATCGTGGGTGCCACCGCCGCTCGCCTGCGACGCCCATTGCCATATCTTCGGGCCTGCCGACCGGTTCCCGTACGCGCCCGACCGGACCTATACGCCGACCGACGCGGGTTACGACCACCTGCGCGGCCTGCACGACTTCCTCGGCTTCGAGCGCGCGGTGCTGGTGCAGGCGAGCTGCCACGGCGCCGACAATTCGGCGATGCTGGATGCGATCGCGCGCAGCGGCGGGCGCTACAAGGGCGTCGCGATGGTCGATCCCGGCATGTCCGATGCGGCGTTGGCGCGGCTGCATGCAGGTGGCGTGCGCGGCGTCCGCTTCAACTTCGTGAAGCATCTCGGCGGCGCCCCTGACATGGATTTCTTCCGCGACACGGTGTCGCGGCTGGTGCCGCTCGGCTGGCACCTGCAACTGCATTTCGACGCGCTGGACATCCCGCAATACCGTCCGCTGCTCGATGCGCTGCCGGTGCCTTTCATCATCGACCACATGGCGCGGGTGAAGGCAGGGGCAGGTACCGGCCAGCCGTCGTTCGTGCAGTTGCTCGACCTGATGCGCAGCAACCCGAGGGCCTGGGTGAAGATCAGCGGCTCCGAGCGGGTGTCGGTCGGCAAGGCGCCGTTCGACGATGCGATTCCCTTCGCACGTGCGCTGGTCGAAGTCGCGCCCGACCGGGTGCTGTGGGGCACCGACTTCCCGCATCCGAACATCAGCGCCGACATGCCGAACGACGGCGAACTGGTGAACCTGTTCGCACGCACGGTCACCGACGACGCGCTGCGCCGCCAGGTGCTGGTCGACAATCCCGCGGCGCTGTACTGGGCTGATTGAGCGTCGTCGGCGCCCGGTTCAGGTGCCGATCAGGCCGCCGTCGATCCGGCGGATGGCCAATGTCGCAGAGCGCGGACGGCCGCCCGCCGTGCCGTCCGGCCAGCTGCTGACCGCCTTCGGACGCGCGGGGTTGCTGCGCTCGCCCGCCGGCTCGCCCGGATGCTGGATGTTCACGAACAGCGTCCGGCCGTCGGGCGACATCACGCAGCCGGTCACCTCGGAGCCATTCGGACCGGTCAGGAAGCGGCGCGTTTCACCGGTCGTGACGTCGGCAACCAGCATCTGGTTGTTGCCCATGCTCTGGTAGTCGCCGCGATGGAGATTGTTGGTCGATACGTCGGTCTGGATCCACAGGTTGCCGGAGGGGTCGAACCAGAGACCGTCCGGGCTGCCGTAGCTGTCGCCCTTGACGTTGCCGCGCTGCACGGCATCGGCCGCCTTCGGGTCGCCGGCGAGCGCGAAGATGTCCCAGTCGAAGCGGGTGGCCTTAGGGTCGCGGCCTGCCTCGCGCCAGCGCAGGATGTGCCCGAACACGTTGCGCGCACGCGGGTTTGCGGCGTCCGGGCCGGGGCGGCCCGGGGTGCCGCGCACGGGGTTGTTGGTCATCGTCATGTAGACCTCGAGCGTGGCCGGATGTACCGCACCCCACTCCGGACGATCCATGGGCGTGGCACCGACCCGCTCGGCCGCCTCGCGCGTGCGGATGAGCACGTCGGCCTGGTCGGCGAAGCCGTTCTCGCGCGTGAGCCCGTTGCGCCCATGGACCAGTTCGATCCATTCGCCTCTGCCACCTTCGTTGAAACGGGCCACGTAGAGCGTGCCGTGGTCCATCAGGTTGCGGTTGGCGGCGCGGTCGCGCGGGTTGTAGGGATCGCGGGTGACGAACTTGTAGACGTACTGGAATATCTCATCATCGCCCATGTACCAGGCGAGCCTGCGGTCGGGCGCGACCGCGAGCATCGCTCCTTCGTGTTTGAATCGGCCGAGTGCGGTGCGCTTGACCGGGACCGAATCCGGCTCATAGGGGTCGATCTCGACCACCCATCCGAACCTGTTGGCTTCATTGGGCTCCTGCGACAGGTCGAATCGGGCATCGTGCTCGTGCCACCGGTAGGCACTCTTGGCATTGACGCCGTAGCGGCGCAGCGCCTCGGGGACGGGACTGGCACCGCCGTTGAAGTACAGGTTCCAGTTCTCCTCGCAGGTGAGGTAGGTACCCCACGGCGTATAGCCGCCCGCGCAGTTGTTCAGCGTGCCGCGCACGCGGGTGCCCGAGCTGTCGTAGCTCGTTCGCAGGGCAGGGGCGCCGGCGGCAGGGCCGGACAGCGTCATCGGCGTGCGCGGGGTGATTCGGCGCGCATGGCGCGACGGTGTGACGACGGCCCAGCCGTCGGCGGTCGCGGCCACTTCGATGATCGACACGCCATGCGCGGCCTGCGACTTGGCCACCTTCTCGGCCGTCCACGGTTCCATGCCGCCCGGATGCAGCAGGCCATCATCGGTGTATTCGTGGTTGATGGCGAGCAGCGCGCGGCGCGATCGGCTGGAGCTGTCTGCCGAACCGTACGGCAGCGGGAAGTATTCGATCGCATCATGGTGCATGCCGGACTGGAGCATCTGTTCGTCTGCCGAGTTCGAAGCATCCTGGCGGAACGCAGGCGCGCCCAGCGGTGATCCGATCGGGTCTCCCCAGGCATTGAGCACCTGCACCCGGTATCCTTCGGGCACCCGTACCGAATCCTCGGCCACCGGCGCGATCGACTTGAAGCCGAGCGCGGGTGGTCCCTGCCAGCGCGTGCCCGAAGGGGTCGCACAACCAGCCATGGGCACGGACAGCGCGGCGCCGGCCATCGCAGCCTTCAACAGGCTGCGGCGGGTCCGGTCGGGGTGGGCGTGCTCTGTCGGGCCGGTGCCGGGTTGTGCAGGGATGTCGACGGGTTTCATGGGGTTGCTCCGCTGTGTGATGGGCCGGCGCGGCAGGGCAGCGCCGTGCATACAGGCTAGCGCGGTCCCGTGAACGTCGCGTGACACGGGTGAATTCGCGATGGATGCGCCAATGCTGCACTTTGCGATACAATGCATGGCTTCGGCAGGCGCGTAGCTCAGCTGGTTAGAGCACCACCTTGACATGGTGGGGGTCGTTGGTTCGAGTCCAATCGCGCCTACCAATTACAAGCCCAATTAAATCGTTGATTTTCTTGGGCTTTTTTACTTTCTGGGCGGCCTCGAAAATGTCCGTTGGGACGAATTTGGGACGAATTCCTTCAGGACCGGCCGCCATTGCGGCCACCAGAAGCTCCCGCGCGTTGCCTTGATCTCCGCCAGGAATCCATCTGGCGTAGCGGTCGAGGAGCATCTTCACGGAGTTGCCCAGTTGGCTCGCGATGTAGGCGGGCGGCACGCCGGCCATCAGCGCCACTGTCGCGTAGGTATGACGCGTGTTGTAGGCGCGGCGCCAGCGGATACCTAGATGCTTGAGAGCCGGTTTCCAGTAGTGATCGCGCTGGCTTCGCTCGTCATGCCAAGGGCGGCTGGTCGTCGTATGAGTACATGAACTACCCCTGAAGGTAGTCCAAGAAATCGTCCGCACTCCCGTGGGTCAGATTTACTTCGGCGTTGACAGCTACGTTGGCTCAGTTCAACCTCGCACATGAATTCAATGCGCCACGAAAGAAGTAAATGGAGTTCAAGTGAAGAGCAGCTACCAGTGGTCTAGGCTCTGTCCGCAGAGCGGCAGCGCCATGGACTCATGTCCAGCCGGCAACTTCATGAACTCGCCAGGCTATTCCAGGGACGCGCAAAACAGACCGTTCCGAATGTTCACGTGCAGCTAGCGGTCGACTGAGTGGTCTACCCGACGCTCGACCAGACCGCCACCAGGGTCTCTGCTGGACTCTGCATGATTGGGCCAATCAAATGTCCTGCACACGCAAACTGGCAGTAGTAGTTGCAGCAATCTTGATGACGGCATGCGCAGCTACTTACAACCCGCCGACCAGTGGTCCGATGGCCACTGTGCGCTTCTGGCTTTCGGAACGAACTCCCATCACGAGCCTGGAGTCCTTTGAGTCTCGAAGTTGTGATGGCCGAACCTCCTTGGGGACGCTTTCGGCGCCGAAGGTTGCGAAGACTCCGGAGCAATCAACACTCGTCGCAACCGTGCGGGCGAATCAAGAGTTCATCTTGAAGTTCGCGAGTTTCCAGAACGGCTACCCGGTCTCGACCACCTGCAGGGCCACCTTGGCTTTCACCCCACGCGAAGGCGTCGCTTACTCGGTCTGGATCGACTTCGACACGGGGACGGGACGCTGCCTGGCGATGCTTCAAGAGATTGATCGCGATTCGGGAAGGCTTCTGCTCACCCGGGATGGGTCTTCAACGCCGGCGAGGTGCTAGCGGTTGTCATCGCTTCAGTCAGTGTCGCCTGCGGTTGAGGTACACGTACAGGTTCGTTGGGCGGCATGGAGTCCGGATGTGCACTTGACCAAGCGATATCCCGGCATGACTCGCGTTTTCCTGACCGGTTGCCTCGTCATGCTTCTACAGCCTTGCGTGCCTCTGCTGGCCGTAGCACTCCAGGATCACAAGCGCGCAGCGATCGTCGGCTGGAACACCGATGGCGTCGGGGTGGTGAGGACGATCCTGCCCCTGAAGGGTGGTGATGCGTTCAGCATCGCCAGCGCGAGCATGTTTCGTCCCAGCGGCGAAGCGGTAAGCGTCCGATCAGCGCCGTCTTGACTTAGCGGGCAGGGCTGATTGAACTCGTCGGTGCCGGGCGTCCAGGCCGGTGTCTACGCTGCCAGGCGCGAGTCCAGAGCGGGTTCGAGGGGGACGCACCACGGCAGCAATTCCTCAAGGCGATTGATCGGGTGCTCAGCGATACGCTCGATAACGTAGCGCAGGTACGCCTCAGGGTCCAGCTGTCACCTTTCGGCATAAACCGGCCACCGCGTTTTCGGCGTAATCCAGCCACCCGGCGGCCGGATCGGCCGGTCTGATTTTCGGCATATTCCGGCCACTGCCGGGCCACGAGCATCTCGATCTGATCACTTCCACCGGTACCGTGCGGGCTTTTGTCCGCGGGAGGCGCCGGTGGCCAGACGGAGAATCGAGATGT
>CANGXU010000170.1 GCA_947457885.1 Betaproteobacteria bacterium | reverse complement strand
CGTCGCGGATCAGGCCGAGCAGGTCGCCGACGCCGTTGACGATGTGCATCGGCAGGATCTCTTCATCGAAGCCGTTGCGGCGCGGATCGGAGTCCTGATAGTGCAGCTTGCCGATCGACACCGTGCGGTGGCCGGCCCCCATCGTGCGATGGCCCCAGCTCGGCGGCGCGCCCTCGTAGGCGATCGCGTTGTCCCAGCAGCGGTGCTCGTGCACATGGCGGCCGGTGGCGAGGCTGGCGCGACCCGGGACGCAGATCGGGCAATTGGTGTATGCGCTGGAGAAGCGGGTACCACGCGCGGCCAGGCGGTCCAGGTTCGGCGTCTGGACGATCGGATGGCCGGCGTATCCGGCAACCTTCGGGTTGTGCTCGTCGGACAGGATGACGATCAGGTTGGTCGGTTGCACGGGTATTCCTCAGGCTGACTGCGCTTTCGCAAGCTCGTCATTGTAGGCCCGGCACGATGCGGCGTGTCGGCGCCCTGTGGCCCGGGTTACACGTCGACCCGCGCCTCCACCCGTCCGGCGCGTACTGCGGCAACCAGCGCTGCATGATCACGCTCGTTCTGGTCTGCATAGGCAGTAGCGAAGCCGGTCATGCCCGTTTCGAAGGCATCGGTGCCGCCCATGTAGCCGGTGAGCACCACCGCATCGCCAGAACGCTTGTGCGCACGTGCCAGCGCCCATCCGCACGCCTCGGCATAGTCCACCATGGCGAGCGGGTTCATGATCTCGACCATCGGCTTGATCTTCGCATCGCGCATCTGCCGGACATAGAAATGGCGGCCGGTCTTCTGGCTGGTCATCCAGCCCAGGAAGATGTCCGAGGCCGACTGCAACAGCCGCTGCCCGAACACCACGCGCTCGCCATGGTGCTGTATCGGCACCCGCCCGCAGTAGGGTTCGAGCACCGATGCGCGTGCCTCCTTGAACTGCAGGAACAGCGGATCGCCGTTGCCCGACACCATCAGCGCAATGCCGCAGTAGGTACCGACACTGCCTACCCCGACCACCTTCACGGCGACATCGGCGAGCCGGTAGCGCTGCACCAGCATGCGTCGTTCCGGAGGCAGGCTGCCGACGTAGTCTGCGATCATCGCCTCGGCGAATGCGCGAAAGCCGGCCTGCCGCTGAAGGTCCTGGTCGTGGTAGATCAGTGGCGGTTCGTCCTTGATGCGCGGTGTGTCCCCTGCCTGGCAGGTGAGCTTGGTGAACTCTTTCAGGTGCGCCGAATCCGCCTCTGCCTTGCGGATGCGCTTGAGCGTGAGCTTCTTCAGTTCGTCATCGGGGTTGGCCAGCGCCAGCTTCTTCAGGTCGATGAACTCGTAATAGGCGTCGAGCACCGGCATCTCTGCGTAGCGGGCGATCTGCTGGCGGTAGCTGCGCGCCGCTGCGGCTGCGGCAACGGTGCAGTCGGCCGGGCTGAAGCCGTTGGCCCGCCCGGCGATGACGAAGCTCGCGGTGAGGCGGCGCACATCCCACTCCCAGGGTGCGACCGACACCTCGTCGAAGTCGTTGATGTCGAACACCAGCCGGCGCTCGGGCGTGGCGAAGCCGCCGAAGTTGACCAGATGCGCGTCTCCGCACGCCACCACATCCAGGCCGATGTTCGGCAGGAAAGACAGGTCATGCGCCATGATCGCCGCAGCGCCCCGATAGAACGCGAACGGACTCGCCATCATCCGGCCATAACGGATCGGAACCAGCTCGGGTACACGACCGGCGCTGCTGGCTATCAGAAGATCGATCGGATCGGCACGGCCATCTGCGACCTTCCAGCGCGCCAGCTCGCGTCGCGGACTGAGCGCGCGCAGCTCGCGCCCTCGGGCCCGGCGCTCGGCATGCGGCAGTCCGTGCGACTGCTCTGGTAGATGCGCAACCTTGCGCGCCTTCCGGCGAGCGTCCGGCTTGCGACCGGTGACCGACGGTTTGCTTGCGATGATGCCTCCCATGACTGGCAGGTTGCGGCAGGGGCGCCGTGCGACAGACGCTACTCGATCGCGACTCGACCTGTCCAGAGCTTCTGCTGCCCACCCTGCCGGGAAGCTCGCCTCAGCGTACCGGCGCCGTCGAATCCATCGAGGCCTTGAGCGAGACGAGCGGCCCCTGCGGTACCAGAACGAGCCTGCTGTCGAGCCGCTCGAGCGCCGAGATGAGTCCCAGCACCATTGCAAAGGATACGGCGAGCAGGGGTAACGTCCAGGGCCGGGAGGATCCGCTCAGTGTGCCGTGGTAGCCCACCCCGATCGAACCCAGCAGGATGACCGCGTAGAGGATCAGCCAGATGCCGATCGGCATGAGCGCCTCCAGCGCAACGGCGATTCGCGTCGACCGGACGTCGAACATCTCGTTGAGTGCTTCGATGTACAGCGCGGCAACGTCGGAGTTCAGGTCGCGCCGCCCTTCGGCGACCGCCATCCGCCATAGCGCTTCCTGGATCGGTACCGACTCCTCCACCATACGGCGAATCAGATCGGGATCGCTCTCCCGCGCTGCCTCCAGCGTGAGATCGACATACTTGCGGAACAGGCCTGAGGCCTCCGCCTGCTGGGCCTCGGGCAGGAACGCCGAACGCAGGAAGGCCGTTCCGATCGCGTTGGCCTCTTCGCGCACCAGTGACTTCCGGTCTTCGTAGCGATCGGCTACGAAGGCGAACGTGAGGGAGAGCAGAAATGCGATCAGCCCGAGCATCGCTCCGACGATGGTCGATGTCTGGCCTTCGCTCTCGGCGTTCCTGCGAGTATTCAGGCGTCCGAGCAGGCGGCCAGCCTCGAAGGCCAGCAGTATGAAGACCAGCGTGAAGCCGGCGACAGCATACGGTGAGTACGAGTAGATATCCACGGCGCGGCTGCGTAGGACAGATCAGGTGGGCTGCCCGAGGGTGCTCACCATCGAAAGGTCGCCCCGAACATCGGCCCGTTGAAATTGAAGGTCTGGATCGACTGTCCGGATTTCATCTCGTAGTCGAGGTAACGCCACAGCGCCGTCAGTTCCCCCCACGAATAGGAATAGCTCAAGCCGGCAGCGGCCTGCCATGTAAGCTTCGACTCGCCCGTGCCGACGTCGACATAGAAGGGCACCGACCAGCGACTGCCCTGGTCACCCAGCGCCATGCGTCCCTTGGCGCCGACGATCGCATCCCAGAGCGTGGACTTCACCTCCAGGGTGCCGGAGCGGCCTGCAGGTGCCATGGGTCCGAGGCTGCCGGCGATCGAGTAGCTGAGTTCCTGCTTCAACGAGAAGAGCCGGGTGCCCCCGAAGAGATCGAGCGTGAGGCGAGGGTCGGGACGCACGCGATACTCGCCCGCAACAGTCCAGACAAGACCCTTCACCTGCAGCCCGAGCGACGCGGAGGTCCCTGCCGGGATGGTTGTGTTTCCGATGGTGAAATCCCGGCTGCCTGCCTTGTCGGCAGAAGCATCGAGATAGATGAGGTCGCTGAAAACGCCCCATTGCCCGTTATGGGCCTGCAACATGCCCATGAATGCAAAGTCGAGGCTGTTCAGTATCTGCTCTGCCGATACATCGACAGTGGATGCGCCTGCCGGCGCTGGAAACCGTGTCTTTCCGCCGATGGAGGGCAGATAACCGTAGACAGAGCCCGAGTACTGCCACGGACCGGGCTGGCCGTAGGATTGCGCCAGAAGCGGCGTGGATAACGAGGCTGCGACCGCCATCGTCACGGCCATGGCCGAACTGCACAGACGATTCCGGTTTTCGAACGTGTTCATCAAGTGACTCCCGCTTCTTCGCGATCGCAAGCAGCCGAGTATCCGACCAGAGGCATGTCCCCGCAAGAGTGAGGGCCCAAGGACGGTCCCGGCTATGCACGAAGGTGCAGGTATATCGGTCGGCGCAGAAATGCCCGGACCCGAACCTCTAGGGCAGGAATCGCGTCAAGCCGCTGCGCTCACGCAACTGTTCGGCAAGCTGCCCGAGTTGCGCAGGTGACTTCACGTTGAGCTTGCTCATCAGGTTTGCCCTGTGCAACTTGACGGTGCGCTCCGCGATGCCCAGGCTGCCTGCAATCTGCTTGTTCAGGCTGCCGGCGACGATCAGATCGAGCACCGCACGCTCGCGCGTACTCAGGCTCGCGAGCAGCGCGCCGACGCGCAGCGCCTCGTCCTCGGCCTGGCGCTGCGTCGCCTCCCGCGCGAGAGCGGTTTCGATCGCCTTGAGCAGCACTGCGGAGTCTACCGGCTTGGTAAGGAAATCGATCGCACCGGCTTTCATCGCCCGTACACTACTCGTAACGTCGGCGTTGCCACTCAGGAATACGACGGGTAACGGACGCTCGCGCTCGTTCAGCACCGCCTGCAGGTCCAGACCGGATTTTCCAGGCATGCGCAGGTCGAGTACCAGGCAGCAGGGCCGATCTGGCAACTCGTACAGCAGGAAGTCTCCGACCGAGGCATGGCCGCGCGCATCGTACCCGGCCGCACCCAACAATCGCACAAGCGCGTTGCGCTGGCCGTCATCGTCATCGACGACATGGATGAGCGGGGCCCCGTTCATGCCTGCGCCATGCATTGCGGTGGGGATATCGGCAGACGTACGCTCAAAAGGGTACCTTCTTCAGGGTGTTCGGCCCAGATGCGCCCGCCATGGGCATCGACCAGTGTTCTCGAAATCGACAGACCCATGCCCATGCCGTCGGGCCTGGTGGTGAAGAACGACTCGAACAGCCGCGAACGATGCTCGACGGGGATCCCCTGGCCAAGGTCACGCACGCCGATCGTCACGCTGTCGGCATCGGCTTTCATCGAGACCGACACGCGCTGGCGTCCGGCGGGAACGTCAGCGCAGGCGTCCAGTGCGTTTAGCAACAGGTTGATCACCACCTGTTGCATCTGGATGCGGTCACCGATCAGGATCGTGCGACCTTCGGGCACCATGAACTCCAGCGCGATATTGCGCAATTCGGCCTCGGAACGCATGATGGCCTGCACATCATGCAGCATGTCCTCTAAGCAGAAGGGGCGCTGCTCGACTTCGCGCTGCGCCAGCAATGCCCTCAGGCGCCGGATCACCTCGCTTGCGCGCAGATCGGCGCGGCGGATGTCGCCGATGATTTCTCGGAGCGCAGCGGTCGGCACGCTGCCCCTTGCATCCAGGATCATGATGCCAGCGTCCGCATTGTTCAGTATCGCGCCCAGCGGCTGGTTGATTTCGTGGGCGATCGAAGCGGCCAGCTGGGCACCGATCTGCAGACGGGTGGCGTGCGCGAGTTCGGCGCGCTGCCTGAGGATGCTTGATTCCGCGCGTCGCCGCCGCCTGCGCTCGATGACGAGGCCTGCAGTCAGTGCACTCTGCAGCAGAAACAGAGCCAGGGCGACAGCGGCTTCGCGCGCATACTGCTCGAGGAACTCCGGTGGCTTGTAGTGTGCAATCAGATCCGGCCCGGCGTCGCTGGTCTGGATGCCCCAGCGCTCGACCTGCCGCCAGTCGACGTGCAGCGCCGTGGCCTGAGCCGCGGGCAGGTGTATCGACCCGGCATCCTCGCCCGCCATCAGTCTCTCGATGATCCTGCCCGCGATCATCCCTGCATCGAAAAATGCCGGCATGCGTCCGCCGACCACGCCAGTACCGATGAACGTGTCGTACGGGGCGTAGACTGGGACAGCGGACAGAGTCGCCAGCCGCATCGCCGACTCGCGCGGGGACATTTCAGTGCCATCGCCGTTCATGAAATAACCGGGGGAGAACACGATGGAGTCGCTCTTGAGGGCGCCGAGGCGACGGACGAGTTCGGCATCCGGCACCCCCGCCAGGAACTCGAATCTTGCCCGCGGCTGGAAGCGAACTGCCTCGGCGCGTAACCGGTCTTCCAGCATCCGGTCGCTGGGCGAGGCGCCGGTCACGATGACTACCTGCCGGGTCGCCGGATGCCAGCGCAGCGCCTGATCGATCGTACCCGAAAAATCGTACTCGATCGGAACCCCGATGACATCGGCGGGCAGTGGCCCGAGCTGAGTGCTCGACACGCCGACGTGCACGACAGGCACGCCGGGGAACAGCACACTGCGATGCGCGAGGATGAAGGCGAGCGATTCCGGACCCGCAGCCACGATGATGGCTGGCCTGCGCGCCCGGTACTTCACGCGCAGGTAGTCGACCGCCGCGCGTTCGAAATCCGCACCTCTGAACCGGGGTGCGTCAAGGAACTCTTCGAAGAGGCTGCCACGATGCTCTGCTGACAATGAATGCCGCAGGCCGCGCTCGACCTCCACGTTCGCGGGCAGCAGGCGACCGTTGGAGAACAGCACCAGCACGCTCGAGCCATTGGCCATGGCAGGATCCGGCGACAGCAGCACGGTCGACAGCACCAGCAACTGCACCACCAACAGTTGGCAGCAGACCCTGCCCGATCGGTAGATCGTCCCGCGGACCGCGCGGCCGCATCCCGGCAGACTGGCGCAACGGCGACCGCTCGCGGTGCATCTGCGCGCGCGTAGTCTGATGCGGATATCCATCCGTCCAGAATAACAAAGTGAAAGCGTACCTGCACCAAGGGGCAGCGGCTTTCCCGGGTCGCTCGGGTACCGTCGATCACGAGATGGTGTAGATTCAACTCAGCGTTGCGCTTCGGCGGGGAACGCTCGATGCAGGGTGGAGACCGACAATGAAAGTAACCGTCAACAGGGCATTGCGTCGGGTCTTCGCGATGCTCGGTATGCTGGCATTGCTGGCGCTGCCTGCACTGTCGAATGCGCAGGTACCCGAGCCTTTCCGGGACGAAGAACTCGATCAGATGCTCGCGCCGATCGCGCTCTACCCCGATGCGCTGCTGTCGCAGATCCTGATGGCCAGCACCTATCCGGCGGACGTGAAGGATGCCGCAACCTGGTCGAAAGCCAATCCGAAGGTCAGTGGCGACGAGGCGGTGAAACGGGTCGCAGGCCAGCCGTGGGAACCCTCGGTGCAGTCATTGGTCGCTTTTCCGCAGGTGCTCGCGATGATGGCCGCCCGGCCCTCAGATGTGCAGCGGCTGGGGGACGCATTCCTGGCGGACCCGGGACGTCTGATGGATCGCGTCCAGATCCTTCGTGCGAAGGCGAAGGCAGCCGGCAACCTGAAGAGCACCGAGCAGCAACTCGTGGAACTCCAGAGCGACGCCGGCAAGCAGGTGATCGTGATCGTGCCGGCGCAGCCACAGGTCGTCTACGTGCCCGTGTACCAGCCCACGGTCATGTACGGCCCGTGGCCGTATGCCAGCTATCCACCCTACTACTGGCCACCGCCGCCCGCCTATTATCCGGGCGGCGTCTTCGTGGCCGGGGTGGTGTGGGGCGTGGCCATCAGCGGTGTCAGCAACTCCCTCTGGGGCGGCTTCAACTGGGGTCGCAACGACGTCAACATCAACGTCAACCGCTACAACAACATCAACGTCAACCGGCCCATCACGGTCAACAACAACCGGTTCGAACACAATGCCCAGCGGCGGCGAGACGTGCCCTATCGCGATGCCCGCAGTCGCGAACAGTTCGGCCGCAAGACCGACAGCACGATCGACCGCGACGCGTTTCGTGGCCGTGACGGCAAGGACGCCGATCGTGCACGCGCCGCCGAAGCCCTGAAGGCGCGCGGTGCCGACCCGGCCGAGGGACGAAGGCAGTTGAAGGGCGCGGATGCGGGCAGCGGGTCCGCGCGCGAACTGCGCTCCGATCGCACCCCCGATCGCAGCCCGGACCGCACCCCGGTGCGCGACACTCACGGCGCCCGCGCCGAACCGGTCAGCCAGGGCGCACTGGCCGGCGCGCGCGACGGTGGTGCGGCCCGTGCCAACGCCGAACGCGGCCGCGCGAGCGCAGCGGCCATGCAAGGTGGCCATGGTGGCGGCG
>CANGXU010000169.1 GCA_947457885.1 Betaproteobacteria bacterium | reverse complement strand
CTCTCTCGACTGGCCGGCGACATCGCCACCACCATCTTCCATCCGGTCGGCACCACGAAGATGGGCCGGGCAGACGACCCGATGGCAGTGGTCGATTCGCAGCTTCGGGTGCGCGGCGTGCGCGGCCTGCGGGTGGTCGACGCCGGCGTGATGCCGATGATCACCAGCGGCAACACCAACGCGCCCACCTTGATGATTGCGGAGAAGGCCGCTGTCTGGATTTCTCGCGGCGAGTAGGCCCGGATCGTCCCACTGTGCCGATCGGCACAGACTGTACGGATGCCGGAACGTGCAGCAGGAAGGCGCCTGCGTGTCCCAGGAGGCCACCGAACAGGCTGCCAGGTTCCTGCCTGCTACCGGGCTATACGCGATGCATACCGCCGCTCGCACACCCCGGCTTTCGTGGACCTACCCGGCTATGCGCGCCATCGCCCGGAGAACACATCGCTGTATCAACGGGTCGAGCGCTACTGGCCCGAGTTCCGACGATTGCGTGCGCAGAACAGAGACCACCCGCAGTCTACCGAGTCGCGCTGCGCCGGAGCCCCTCCCGCACCCCGGTTACGCCGCGCAACATCCGTTACAAACCCGAAACCGTTGTATCGGCCCCGGTCGGTAGACTGGCCGCGTCGCCGTCGTCCGGCTGGAGGGGGAGGTCTACATGTTCGCTGCGTGTCGCCGAATCACCCTGCTTGCCGTGGCGCTGCCTGCCGCGGCGTTACTGGTCGCCAGCGGCGGGGTCGGGGCGCAACCTGTCTCCGCCTCGGCGCCTTATCCCGCCGGGCTGACCGACCACGCGATCATGGTCAACGGCGTGATGCGTCAGTACCGTATGCATGTGCCCGCGACGCTCACCGGCCCACCGCGAGCGGTGATGCTGGCGCTTCATGGCGGCGGCGGCAAGGGGTTGGACAGCGCGAGCTCGGGGACGCATCCGCTGTCGGCGTTCCGGACGGTCGCCGACCGCGAGGGTCTGGTGGTGGTCTTCCCCGCAGGGCTACCCGCCCGGGATCGCCAGGGCAACACCGGCTGGGTGGATTGTCGCGCTGACAACACCGTGGCGAGCGGTGCGGATGACATCGGCTTTCTGGCGGCGCTCACCGAGCGCGTGCGCCAGCAGTACGGACTGACCTCGTCGCGCATGTTCATGGCTGGCGGGTCGAACGGGGCGCAGATGACCCAGGCGTTCGCCTTCCATCGTCCCGAGCTGGTGGGCGCGGTGGCCTCCAGCGCAGGCAGTCTGCCGGCATCGCCGCTGCCCGGTCGCTGCACTACCGGGCCGGGCCGGCCGCTGCCGATCCTGCTAGTGCACGGAACCGCGGACACGGCAATGCCGTGGAGCGGGGGCTGTGTGGCGAATCTGGGGGGAGCCTGCGCGCGTGGGCGGGTGATCCCGGCCGAGGCCACCCGCGACCGCTGGCTGCAGATAAACGGCCTCGCCGGCGTGACGCCCACCCACACCGTGATCGACTCGGTGCCGTCCGACGGCGGCCCCGCCAATCGGTTCGACTATACGGGTGCCGCACCGGTGCAGTGGTGGCGGCTCGACGGGGCGGGTCATGCGGCCCCCAGTCAGACCGTGCTGCTGCCGCCCAGCCGGGCGGCCGGCATCCAGAACCGCGACATCGAGTTCGCCGAAGTGGCGTGGGCGTTCTTCAGCAGTCGGCTGCCCTGACCGATCGGCTCAGGGGCGAGCGCCGAGCGCGTCATCCCGCCACACGGATCCCGCCTCGGGCTCAGGCGAACCCATACAGGCGCTGCGGGTTATCGACCAGCAGCCGCTGGCGTTCGCGCCGACTCGAAATGCACCTGCAGGTGCAGGCCGTGCGCGGCCAGGCGCGGGGCCAAGGCCATCACCGCCTGCGGATCGGCGCCCCCGGGCAGGTGGCGCGTGAAGTTGAAGCGCACGCCGCGCATGCCGGCCCGGGCGAGTCGCGCGAGTTCGACTTCAGGCACCTCTGGCGCCACCAGCGCCACGCTCAAGCCGCGTTGATCGACTGTTTGCCTGCTTTCACTACGCACCTATCCTGAACCCACCCCCATCCGGTCCACATCATCTGGGGGGGCAACAAACTGTAAAGAGGCAGCACTGCGCGTTTACCTCGTCAAAGGCTTCCAGCTGGCTGGGTAAAGACCAAGAAGAGCGTCAGTTTCGGCCGGCAGGAGCGGGAAGAATCGTGGCTCCTCTGACTGAAAGAGTGCCGGACGGCATTCGGCCGGGCGCCCACACATCAGCGCTTTGTGATCACTGTTGTGTCCAAGTCCAAGTGCGTGGCCGAGCTCATGCGCAATCAGGTTCCTGGTCACATTGGGAAGACTCAAGGGTGGCACTGTTGCAGTCCGGATCAGAACCAGTCGCTTGTTTTGGCCGACAAATGGCCCGGCAGCTGAGATGAAGGCTGAGTCGCCGAGTACGAGACTGATGTTGCCGGGCAGTTGCAGCAACTCTCTGGGCGTGTTGTCGGGGCGAGCACGACCGGCAAGCACAAGCCCGCTGAACTCATGCAACGCACTCTGGGAGACAGGCTGAACGACTCTGGTGACGGGTCCAAGTCGAAAGCCAGATCCAAGTGCTTCAAGCGTTCGATTCCAGAAGTGCACCGCTTCTTCCGCGTCCGCTATCCTTGGATCGTCAGCGCGCTGACTTATTACTGACACTGAAGGAGTGACAGTCCAAGCGCTGTGGTACTGCGCGCAGGCCGGCAGCGAAAGCGCCAAGAATGAGGCGAGCGGGATGTACCTGAGGAATCGCGATGACATGGTTCAAATCCTCGACGACTGAGAGATTTGTTTCTGTACTGCCTGATCTTACTGTGTCACTGGATCAGCTTTCCGCTTCGCTGGCTGCAATGGGGGCAGCGTCCGAGGTGATGGGTGAGTCGAGCGCTCAGCAGATGGCGAATCGTCGCGACGGAGTCGGCCACGTGCTGCTGGGCGCGCCGGGCTGCCACGCGGATGTAATCGTCAGGAAGGGCAGGGATCGGCCATTGCATCAACTGGCGGATCGCGGTGGGCCCGCGCGCAGGCACCTCACGTGCCATCAGGGGGGGGCTCGCACCGCACGGCGGCCTTCGTGCGCTGGATCCAGTGGCCATCGCTGCTCGTGCAGCGCGTCGGCACGACGCTTGCGTCCTTAAGGCCGCAGCCGCAGGGACGATTGGAAGTACTCTTCGCTTTGCTCGCTGGAAGGAGGTGGCGCAGGCGAGAGGGATCATGCCGGACTGACGGTCCGACTGACGGCCGGACCCGGTGGCGAGCGTCAGATCGGCTTGATCCCTGCCACCTTCATCAGTTTGCTGTGCTTGTCGTAGTCCTGGCGGATGCGCGTGGCCATCTGCGCCGGGGTTGTCGTCCAGGGCTCGAACTCTTCCAGGCGTTTCTTCGTGTCCGGGCTGTCCATCGCCCGGCCGATCTCTGCGTTGATGCGATCGACCATTGGCTTCGGCAGCCCGGCCGGCGCAAACACGCCGACCCAGCCGGCATAGTCGTAGCCCGGCTGGCCGGACTCGGCGACGGTCGGGGTGTTCGGGAACGCCGTGAGGCGTGTGTCGGAAGTGACGGCGATCAGCCGCAACCGGTTGGTGCCCAGATGGGTCGATACCGACGCGGGCGTGCCTGCCGAGAGCTGCGCCTCGCCCGAGACCAGTGCCGCGGTCGCCGGGCCACCGCCCTTGTAGGGCACGTCGACCATGCGCGTGCCGCTCATGGACCCCAGGAGCGCGACCGCCAGATGCGAGAAGCTGCCGCTGCCGGCGGTTGAATAGAACAACTGGTCGGGCCGCGCCCGCGCCAGCGCGATCAGGTCCTTCACCGACTTCACCGGCAGCGACGGATGCACCACCAGCAGGCCGGTCTGGCGCACCAGCGTGCCGATACCGACGAAATCGTTCAGCGTGTCGTAGGGCAGCTTTGCGTACACGAACGGATTAACCACGTGCGCCATCGAATGCACCATCAGCGTGTAGCCGTCGGCCGGGGACTTGGCGACGATATCCGCACCGATCGTGCCAGCTGCGCCACCGCGGTTGTCGATCATGAACTGCTGGCCGAGGTTCTCCGAGATCTTCTGGAACACGATGCGGCCGACGATGTCGGTCAGGCCGCCTGCGGCCCAGGGCGTGACCACGCGCACTGGCTTGGCCGGCCAGTTCTGCGCGAAGGCGTCATGCACGGCAACCGAGGCGAGCAGGGCGAGTGCGACGATGGCAACTGCCGTGGTGGCGCATCGTGTCGGTTCCATACAGTGTCCTCCCGTTGTTTTCAGGTAGGTTACCGCGTCTACCGTTTCACCAATGCTGTCACGGTCAAGACCGGATCGAAAGCGGGCGTCCCCTCTGCCGTATGGTCGGGCAGTGAATCGACCGGGCTGCGGACTCCGACGCCCCCGATATGGCGGCAGGCGCATCGCTCAGTCCACCTGCAGCCCGAGGGCCTTGACCAGCTTGATGTTGCTGGCGATCGTCTCTTGCACCAGCGCCCTGAACTCGGCCGGGGTCGACACCACGATCTCGGTCGCCTGTGCTGCGAAGGCAGCCTTGACCTCGGCGCGCGCCATGGTAGCCACCAGCGCCTTGTGCACGCGGTCGAGGATCGGCTGCGGCGTCTTCGCTGGCGCGATGATCCCGTTCCAGGCGCTGTAGTTGTACTTCGGGATCGTCTCTGCGATCGACGGCATGTCGGGCAGCAGCGGCGTGCGCCTGGGCAGGGTGTGCGCCAGCGCTACGACCTTGCCGGCGCGGATCAGCCCGAGAGACGACGGGGCCGGGTTGATGGACCAGTGCGACTCACCCGACATCACCGACGGCACGGCACCGCCGCCCTTGAACGGCACGTGCAGCGACTCGAACCGGCCGATGTTCTGCAGCAGCGCCCCGGCGAGGTGGCTCTGTGAGCCGTTGCCGGAGGAGGACATGTTGAGCGCCCCCTTCTTCGAGCGAGCGAGGTCGATCAGGTCGACCACCGACTTCACGCCCAGCGACGCGTTGACGATCAGCACGTTCGGCGTGATGCCGATGGTGCTGATGTAGGCGAAGTCCTTCATCGGGTCGAACGGCTGCTGCTTCTGCACGAAGGGGGCAACCGTCAGCGCGGGAGGTGAGGAGTAGATCAGCGTGTAGCCGTCGGGGGCGGCGTTGCGGCCGATGATCATGCCGAGCACGCCGCCGGCGCCGGCGCGGTTGTCCACCACCAGCTGCTGGCCGAGTTCCTCGCCCAGGTACTGCGCCACGATACGACCCAGCGTATCGGTACCGGTGCCGGGGGCATTGGGCATCACCAGGCGCATCGGCTTCACCGGCCAGCCGACGCTGCCCCCCTGCGCCAACGTCGGGCCGGCCGCGATGCACAGCACTGCGGCACCCAGGGCCAGGTCGGTCTTTCGCATCCACTCCTCCTCGATGTGTCGCCGGGCAGGCTGTGGGTCCCGTGGGTTCGGGCGTCTTGCGCCTGCGGTTCTTACAGCATACCGAAGCCCCGGCCGGCGGCAAGTCCCTGCTTCCCGCCCCTGCTCGCAGAGCAGTTCCCGCTGGCGGCGCACTCCCCGCAGGCGCTTGCGCGCTTGGGGTCCGCGCTTCACCCGCGCTTGGGGTCAAGTCTTGAATTTTGCATCGATGCGATGCAGACCTGACCGCGCTTGAGTTTCACGTCGGCGCGTTGGCGCAGGACGCCACACCTTGACGCCGGGCTGCCCGCCCGGCGCTTGGCCGAGATACGCTGGCCGGGCAGATCTACGAGTGGCGAGAGCAGCAACTCGCCACGCGGTGGCCGCAGCCGCAGTCGGGGGTGGTGTGAGCGCGGCGGTGAGCTCGACTGCGCTGGGTCCGGTCGGGGCGCGGGTTGCAGGCGGCGCGGTCAGCACCGTCCGCGGCGACAGGGAGGTATCCTTGCACGCATGTCCCTGCGCAAGCTCAAGGCCTGGGAAGACGCCGGCCTGCTCGACGCCGCCACCGCCACGCGTATCCGCGACTGGGAGGCCGGACACGCGCGACCGCTCGGACTGCGCGCCGTCATCGCCGTCGCTGTACTGGCGATCGGCCTCGGGCTGGTCTCGGTGGTGGCCGCCAACTGGGATGCGATCCCCGGTCTCGTCCGGCTCTCGGTCCACTTCGCGCTCATCGCCGGGTGCGCGGTCGCCCTGCAGCGCCGGGACCACGACGCGCTGCTGTTCGTGCTGGGCATGCTGGGGCTCACCTTCTTCGGGCACCTGGGCCAGGTCTACCAGACGAGTTCGCCGCTGCACGTACCCCTGGGGCTATGGCTGATGCTGTTCGCCCCCCTGCTGCTCGCCCGCGGCCGTGGCTACCTGATCGCGCTGCTCTTCTTCGTGGCGCTCGCCGGGTTCGGATGGAGCTACGGCCTGTCCAGCCTGTCCTTCGCCGAGCGCTCGCCATCGGGCGATCCCACGCAGATGGCTGCCCGGGTGAGCCTTGCCTTCGCGATGCCTGTGCTGGTGGCCGGGCTCGCCGCGGTGGCGCTGGGCCGCAGCCGCCGCGCGGACCTGTGGCACTCGCTCGACCACCTCGCGCTCGCCTACGGCACTGTGCTCGCCAGCGCCGCCGCGGTCGTCTGCGCGTTCCTCGAGGGGCCCTCCAACCGCGAGGGCGAGCTCGCCGCCGCCGTCACCGCCGCGCTCACGCTGCTCGCCGCAGCCGCCCTGGTACGCGTGTTCGCGCGCGACACCCTCGGGCGCCTCGAGGCGCAGGTGTTCGTCGGCCTCGCGGCCGTGCCCGCGCTCGCCTGGCTGTTGAGTGGCCACCAGACGATGGCTGCGCTCCTGTTCATGGGGCTGTGGGCGGGACTCGCCGCCGCCGCGTTGCGCGCCGGCTGGCGCGCGACCTTCCAGCAGGCCGTCGCGCTGATCGCGCTGCGCCTGGTCGTCCTGAGCTTTGAACTGGCCTCCGACCTGCTCACCAGCGGCGCGGGGCTGATCCTGGCCGGGCTGCTGGTGCTTGCGGTGGCCTGGTGCGCGTTGCGCATCGCCAACCGCTTCGCGCCCGCCCGCCCCGAGCCCCTGGGAGACCGCCGCGCATGAACCGGCCGAGTCACCGCACGCTGCTTCGCCTCGCCACGCTCGCGCTGCCGCTGCTCGGGCTGGGGGCGGCCTGGGCCATTGCCCACAGCCGTGCCCAGCAAGGCACCGAGTGGGAGGTCCCGGTCGCCGGCGTCGATCCGCGCGACCTGCTGCGCGGGCACTACATCGTCTATCGCTACCGCTGGCCCGGGCTGCCCGAGGGCGCCGCATCGGGCAGCTCCGGCGAGCTGTGCCTCGCCGGTACCCCGCCCCGGATCGAGACGGTCACCCGGGCCGACCGGCCTTGCGCGCATCCGGTCCGCGAGCCGGGCCCGGGTCGTGGACTCTCGACCGGTCGCCTCTACATTCCCCAGGACAAGGCCCCCGGCCTGGAGCGGCAACTGGCGGACCCGTCGCTGCAGGGCGTGCTCCGCATGCGCGTGCGTGCCGACGGCCAGATCACCCCGCTTGCCCTCGAGTTCAGGCCGCGTCCTGAGCCGGTGCCTCGGGACTAGCCCCGCGCGAGCGTCTTGGCCGTCCAGTCGAGCAGGTCGTCGACCACCTGCTGGGAGGCGACGATCAGCGCACTCACCGCGCCGGGGGCATCTGGCGTGGCGCAGGGCCGTTCGCTGGAGAAGGCTTGCTGGGCGATCGGCACGCGCGTGAGCGCGGAGAGCAGGCTTGCGCGAACCCGGACCACCGCGCGGGCCTGGTCCGGCGCGTCGAACCACTGCGCGAACTCGGCGAGGTCCACGCGCAGCACGGCCACCGGCGCAGCGCCCTCGGCCGCGTGTACGCGCGCCGAGCCGCCTCGGGTGGCCGTCCGCTCGCGCAGCCGCT
>CANGXU010000168.1 GCA_947457885.1 Betaproteobacteria bacterium | reverse complement strand
CGGTACAAGACCTGACCCCACCCTGCGGTACAAGACCTGACCCCACCCTGCGGTACAAGACCTGACCCCACCCTCGCGGTACAGCCCTGGCTAGAGCCGTTCGCCCGCGAAGTCGGCCAGCCGCGACCGCTCGCCGCGGGCGAGCGTCACATGCCCGCCGTGCGCCCAGCCCTTCATCCGGTCCACCACGTAGCTGAGGCCGGAGCTGCCTTCGGTGAGGTAGGGCGTGTCGATCTGCGCGATGTTGCCCAGGCAGACCACCTTGGTACCCGGCCCCGCACGCGTGATCAGCGTCTTCATCTGCTTCGGCGTGAGGTTCTGCGCCTCGTCGATGATCAGGAACTTGTTCAGGAAAGTGCGGCCACGCATGAAATTGAGTGACTTCACCTTGATGCGCGAGCGGATCAGGTCGCGGGTCGCGGCTCGTCCCCAGTCGCCGGCATCATCGTCGGTCTTGTTCAGCACCTCGAGGTTGTCCTCGAGGGCTCCCATCCACGGGTTCATCTTCTCCTCCTCGGTGCCAGGCAGGAAGCCGATGTCCTCGCCGACCGGCACCGTCACCCGCGTCATGATGATCTCGGAGTAGAGCTTGTCGTCGAGCGTCTGCGCGAGCCCCGCCGCGAGCGTGAGCAGCGTCTTGCCGGTGCCGGCCTGGCCGAGCAGCGTGACGCAGTCGATCTCCGGGTCCATCAGCAGGTTGAGCGCGAAGTTCTGCTCACGGTTGCGAGCGAGGACACCCCATGTGCTGTTCTTCTGGTGCGAGTAGTCGCGGATGGTCTGCAGGATCGCGGTCTTGCCCGACTGCTCCTTCACGAGCGCATGGAATGGTCGGTCGGATTCCATCCACACGAACTCGTTTACCGCGAAGGCGGCGCACAGGGGCCCTCGCACCCGGTAGAAGGTGCTGCCGGCCTGCTGCCACGACTCCATCTCCTTGCCGTGCTTCTCCCAGAAGTCGGCCGGCAATTCGCGCACGCCGGTATAGAGCAGGTCGGTGTCTTCCAGCACCTTGTCGTTGAAGTAGTCCTCGGCGGCGAGCCCCAGCGCGCGCGCCTTGATGCGCATGTTGATGTCCTTGCTGACCAGGATCACCTGTCGACGTGTATTGCGCTCCTGCAGTGCCTTGACCACCGCGAGGATCTGGTTGTCGGCCTTGCCGCTGGCGGGGATCGAGGTCGGCAGCGTCGCTTCCAGCGCCTCGGTCTGCAGGATCAGGTGGCCGGTGCCTTGCCGGATGCCGGTATCCGTGAGCGGGATGCCGGCGCCGAGATCGGCGCCGGGCGAACGCGCGATCACCTCCTCGAGGTAGCGGCTGGCCTGCCGCGCGTTGCGCGCGACCTCCGTCATGCCTTTCTTGTGGTCGTCGAGTTCTTCGAGCGTGATCATCGGCAGGAACACGTCGTGTTCCTCGAACCGGAACAGGCTGGTCGGATCGTGCATCAGCACGTTGGTGTCGATCACGAACAGCTTGGTCGAATGCAGCCTGGTGACGGTGGTCTGTCCGGCAGGCTTGGTGCGCTGGATCATCGGGTCTCCCGGGTTTGGGGCACGGCGTGGCAGGGCACAAACGACACGCCCCCGACGGCAAAGCCGCGGGGGCGTGGAAAAATGCAGGGTGGGGCGGCGCGTCGGGTCAAGATGGACGGCCGTGGCGGGCGCGGCGCGCCGGCAGGGAGGAGCCCACTGTCATCGGGTGTCCGTCACCTTGGAAGCGTCATCCCGGGCAGCAATCCTGAGGGTATCGATGCGGCCAACCTACTTCAGCGTACCGACGAACGCCAGAACCTCGTCGACATGACCCGGCACCTTCACGCCGCGCCATTCGCGCGCGATCGTGCCGTCGGCCGCTACGACGAAGGTGCTGCGTTCGATGCCACGCACCTGCTTGCCGTACATGTTCTTCAGCTTCATCACGCCCCATGCCGTGCAGGCAACCTCGTCCGGGTCGGACAGCAGGTCGAACGGCAGGCCGAGCTTCTCGCGGAAGGACGCGTGCGACCTGAGGCTGTCTCGCGAAATGCCGACGATAGTGGCGCCGGCTTGGCCAAACGCCTTGTAATGGTCGCGGAAGCCGGACGCTTCGGTGGTGCAGCCCGGTGTGTTGTCCTTCGGGTAGAAGAACACCACGACCGGCCTGCCGCGAGTGGCAGAAAGGTCGAACGTGCCGCCATCGGTGGAGGGCAGCTTGAGCACGGGGGCTTTCGTCGCGGGCATGTTGTCTTCTGTAGGTTCCGGTGAATGAAAGAGTATGCCCGCCGAACATTACAACGGCCGTACCGGCGGGGCGAGTCCGTGCCGTCCGTTCAGCCTGCACCGGCCGGCAGTGCAGGCTGGCCATGCTGCGTGATCACGGCGCGGTCGCGCGTCCAGCGATAGTCGGGGGCGGGCGCGCCGGGCGAAAGGAAGGCCGGTCCCTGCAGTGCGAGCTGGCCACTGCGTCCCGGTACCTCGCCGAATACCACCTCGTGGTGCGGCAACTGCTCTGGTGCGAGGTCGTCGCAGTAGTCGCGAAGCGACAGCAGTTCGTAGCCCTGCGCCTTCCAGCCTGCCAGAAGGCGTTCGAAGGCCGGTGCGAGCTTCTGGCCTTCGAGTTCGGCGTGGAGCGTGTAGACATGGCCGGTGGCCGGGCGCTTGGCGTCGGTCAGTGCCAGCAGGCGGTCGGCGACGTTGTCGGCAGTTGTTCCGTCGCGTCCGATCAGTTCGTCCAGCGTAGGCAGCGTGGTCGGGATCTGAGGGCAGGCGATCAGCTCGGCGTTGTATGTCGGCAGGAATGGATGGGTCCCGCGCGTGTCGGAGCTGTAACCGAAGGAAAGGCGCTGGGTATTGCGCAGCGCATGCACGTTCATCTGCCAGCCGGCTGCGCCATGCGCGCGTGCCGGTGCCCCGAAAACCTCTTCGAAGCGATCGCAGGCCCGCTGCATCTCGGCGCGCGTCCATGCGTCGTCCGCGAGCGCCAGCCGGTCCTGCCAGCGGACGTGGTCCCAGCAGTGGATGCCGCATTCGAAGCCGGCGTCGCGTACCGCCTGCATCTGTTCGCGGCAACGCTCGCCGATGTCGGGCCCGGGCAGGAGGGTCCCGTAGAGCAGCGTGCGCAGCCCGTAGTGCTCCAGGACCGACGTGCGCGACACCTTCCGCATGAATCCGCGGCGGAACACGCGCCGCACCGCACGCCCGGTGTGGTCCGGTCCCAGGCTGAACAGGAAGGTCGCCCCGGCGCCTTCGCGCTGCAGCAACTCGACCAGCCGTGGCACTCCCTCGCGCGTGCCGCGGTAGGTGTCGACGTCGACTTTCAGGGCGAGCTTCATCGGCCCTCGCCAGTCAGTCCATCAGGCGCCGCGCCTCGGCGACATCTGAGCGGTAGGCATCGAAGATACGCGACAGGGCGTCGTCCATCGTGGACGGCGGCGCCCAGCCCTGTTCCGGCATTGTGTTCTCCGCGTCGGAAACCCGCGCCTGCATATCCGCCCACGCAGCGCCGCATCAGGCGCCGGCAGTGGTGTCGACCAGGTTCAAGCGCTTCGTGTTTCCAGAGGACTCGCAACACTTCATCGTCGCGAGCTTCGCGCTTCGAGTGGTCGCCGGCCGTACTGCCGACGCTACGGATCATCCTGCTCGCCAAGCCAGCCGGATCGTCGATCATACCTGTCGGCGCGGCGACTCCGTCGTCGATGCAGGTGGGCACGCGCAGTTGTCTGCCGTCGTCGAACAGGTCTATGGCATGGGCTCGCACGACGTGACGGAATGACTGCGCGATCAACCGCGCACTGCCTTCCTTAGGCGTATGGATGCCGGCCACGCCGACGTTGGTCTCGTCGTCGATGCCGGGGCGGGTAAAGGGAAGGAAGTCCATCGAATATCTCGATCATAACAGTGCGAGCGCCGGGCCTGAGTCAGCGGTGATCGACCATGAGCACGCCGAGCAGCAGCCACAGGCGGCAGCGCGGCATGCGCAGTCTCGCTCGGCGATGCGCGTCAGGGCTGTTCCGTGCCTGTCGGCGCGGCCAGCGGCAGCGCGAGGATGCGCTCGACCGCCGCATCGACCGAAGCAGGATCAACGCCGGCGAGTTCCACCACCGGCGCGTCGATATGGTTGCCGTAATTGCGGAACATCGAGCGATCGTATGCGGCGTCGTAGTGCTCCTCCAGGAGGCTTGCGACGAAGCGTATCCATTCGCGGGCTTCGGCCAGCGACTGCCACCGGGCGAGGGTTTCCCCGGAATGCAGCGCGCGCAGGCACTCCAGGCGTGCCAGAAGGCGCGGAGTATCCTCGACGAGGTGCCGGTACTCGTCGATCAGCAGCCGGGTGCGCGTGTCCACCGAGGCATCGATCATCAGCGTGGGGGCCGCGCGCATGCGCGCGATGAGGGCATCGGGCACGTGCAGTGCGCCGATGCGCTTGCTTTCTGCCTCGACAAACACCGGCCGCGACGGGTCGAACCCGCGCAGCGCATCCCACACCGAGGACTCGAACATCTTCTGGGAGGGCTGCGGTTCATCCGGCAGGCCGCCCAGCACCGACCCGCGATGGCGTGCGATCGCTTCGAGGTCCAGCACCTGGGCGCCCCTGCCCGAAAGCTCGCGCAGCAGCCGACTCTTTCCGCAGCCGGTACGGCCGCAGATCACGCGCAAGGCCAGGCCGTGCGGCAACCGGTCGAGTTCCTCGAGGACGCTGCGCCGATAGCTGCGGTAGCCGCCCTCGAGCTGCAGTGCTGACCAGCCGATTTCACGCAACACATGCGTGAACGCCCGGCTGCGCTGGCCACCCCGCCAGCAATAAACGAGGGGCACCCATTTCCGGGGATGGCCGGCGAAGACCTCTTCGACATGGCGCGCGATGTTTCGCGCGGCCAGGGCGCCCCCGATGCGGCGCGCCTCGAATGCACCCTGCTGCTTGTACATCGTGCCGACGAGTGCGCGCTCGAGGTCATCGAGCACCGGGCAGTTGATTGCACCGGGCAGATGGTCCTCCGTGAACTCTGCGGGCGACCGGACGTCGATCACGGCATCGAAACGTGGCAGATCGGCGAGGGCGGTGCTTATGGAGATGACGGGATCGTTCAAGGGGGCGACAGGACAGGAGCGGGATTGCCGGTCGAATGGGCGAAACGAAACCGGCCCGGGACGCAGGCGGCCGTGCTGCATGCACAGGGCTGGCGAAGTGTACACTCCACCAATACTTGAACGTCTGTCGAGAACAGCACACATGGGTAACCCGTCCGACGCCGATGCACGACCCGTGCGCCTGAGCGAGCTGTCGCACGGCGGCGGGTGAGGCTGCAAACTCACGCCGGCGGTGCTGAGCGAAATCCTGGCGGCGTCCCCTGCGACAGCGGCAGTCACGCGCGCCTTCCCGAACCTGCTGGTCGGCCGCGAGTCGAGCGACGATGCCGCAGTTTATCGGCTGAACGACAGCCAGGCGCTGATCGCGACTACCGATTTCTTCATGCCGATCGTCGACGACCCGTTCGACTTCGGGCGGATCGCCGCGACCAATGCGATCTCCGACGTCTACGCGATGGGCGGCACGCCGATCATGGCGCTCGCGCTGGTCGCGATGCCGGTGGCGAAGATCGGCGCGGCGGCGGTGCAGCGCATCCTGGCTGGCGGCGAGGCCGTATGCGCCGCGGCCGGCATCCCGATTGCTGGTGGCCACAGCATCGATTCGGTGGAACCGATCTACGGGCTGGTCGCACTCGGTCTGGTGCATCCGTCGAGGGTCAAGCGCAATGACCAGGCTCGCGAGGGCGATGCCCTGGTTCTCGGCAAGGGGCTGGGTGTCGGGATCCTCAGCGCGGCGCTGAAGAAGCAGGTGCTGGGCGAGGTCGGCTATGCGCGGATGATCGCCAGCACCACCCAGCTCAATGCGATCGGCGCCGAGCTGGCGGCACGCGACAGCGTGCATGCGCTGACTGACGTCACTGGTTTCGGCCTGCTCGGCCATGCGCTGGAGATGGCGCGCGGATCATCGCTGGTCGCATGCATCGACTGGTTGTCGGTGCCGGTGCTGCCCGAAGCGCTGCCGTTCGCCGAGCAGGGGCTGGCGACCGGTGCCTCCGGCCGCAACTGGGAAAGCTACGGTGCCGACGTGACGTTACCCGCCACGATGCCCGCCTGGCAGCGCAACCTGCTGACCGATCCGCAGACCAGTGGCGGCCTGCTGGTTGCATGCGATCCATCGACCGCCGATACCCTGGTTGATGAGATGCGCGCTGCAGGCTTCGAATTCGCCGCACGCATCGGTCGTCTGCAGGCCCCGGCATCAGGGGCTGCGCCCGGGCGGGTAATGGTGCGCTGAGGCGCGCCGATCGCGCTGGACAGCCGGGACAGCCAGCGCGATCAGCGGGCTTTCAGTACATTGCGGATCTCGGGCCATAGCGTATCCAGCATCAGCGGCTGCGCGGCGACGGTGGGATGGATGCCGTCGGGCTGGAAGAAATCGCGCTTCTCGGCGAACGGTTCCAGGATGAACGGCACCAGTGGCGTCTTCGTGTTGCGGGCCGCCTCGACGAACACCTGCCGGAACTTCTCGCCGAACGTACGGCCGTAGTTCGGCGGCAACCTCACCCCGACCAGCAACGGCCGGGCATTGGCTTTGCGGCTGGCTGTCACCATGTATTCGAGGTTGGCGCGCGTGGTATCCAGCGATACGCCGCGCAGGCCGTCGTTGCCGCCGAGCGCGATTACCACGGCCTGCGGGCGGTTACGAGCGAGTTCGGCATCGATGCGGTTTCGGCCACCGAGCGTGGTTTCGCCGCTGATACTCGCGTTTACAACCTGCCATCCGAGGTTTTCGGACTTCAGGCGGCGCTCGAGCAGGGCGACCCAGCCCGAGCCTTGCGGCAGTCCATACTCGGCGGACAGGCTGTCGCCGAACACCATCAGCACAGGCGCGGGGACGGCCGATGCTGCGATCGCGGCGGGCACGGCAGACAGCACCCAAGACAGCAGCACGGGCAGCAGCGCAACGGCAACGCGGCGCCGGCGTACCGCAGATCGGATCGACGACAGGACGGATGACGGGATGGATGACGGGATTGACGACAACAAGCGGCACGCTCCGGCGTTAAGGGCACTCCATCTTACTAAACGGGTCGCCACCGGCGAGTCATCGCTGCTCATTCTGTCCAGCGTCAGTTTCGAAGTCGAGGCGGGCGCGTCGGTCGCCGTGCTCGGCGCTTCCGGTTCTGGCAAGACTACCCTGCTCGGGTTGCTTGCCGGGCTGGATACCCCGAGCGAGGGGCGGGTCGAGGTCCACGGAGAAGACATCTTCAGGCTGGATGAGGACGGCCGGGCCGCGCTGCGCCAGCGGCTGATCGGTTTCGTGTTCCAGTCGTTCCAGCTGTTGCCTGCGCTGACCGCACTCGAGAACGTGATGTTGCCGCTGGAACTGGCCGGGCGTGCGGACGCACGGGAGCAGGCGCTGCCGCTGCTGGCGCGGGTGGGCCTCGCTGCGCGCATCGGCCACTACCCGAAGCAGTTGTCCGGTGGCGAGCAGCAGCGGGTCGCGCTCGCACGTGCATTTGTCACCCGGCCGAAACTGCTGATGGCCGACGAGCCGACCGGTAACCTCGATGCAGCCACCGGCAGCGGCGTGATCGAACTGATGTTCGAACTCAACCGCGAGCAGGGTACGACCCTGGTGCTGGTCACCCATGACGAACAGCTGGCCAGGCGCTGCAGCCGCCGGCTGCGTATCGCGGCGGGCGAACTGGTGTCCGATGAGTCCGACGCACCGGTCCGGGCCGCGGGTGCTGCCGATGCTGGGTCCGGCGCCTCCGCGGTGTCGCCCGCATGAAAGGCATGCTCATGCTGTCGGCACGGCTGGTCGCGCGCGACTGGCGTGCCGGGGAACTGCGGGTGCTGGTTGCTGCGCTGGTGATCGCGATCGCAGCGGTGACCAGTGTCGGCTTCTT
>CANGXU010000167.1 GCA_947457885.1 Betaproteobacteria bacterium | reverse complement strand
TCAGGTCTTGAGTTTTGCATCTGCGATGCAAAACTCAAGACCTGACCCCATGTTCCACGTTTTACTTCTTCTTCGCGGCTGACGGGTTTAGGCTGGTGATGCGTCCGCTTTCCGTTCCAGCGGTCTCGTCGATCACCGCGTTGATCAGGGTCGGCCGCCGCGAGCGGACAGCTTCTTCCATCGCCACGCGCAATTCGACTGGCGTCGTCGCATGCACGCCGGTGCCGCCGAAGGCCTCCATCAGCCTGTCGTAGCGCGCGCCCTTCACGAACACGGTAGGCGCCACGTCGGCGCTGCCCGACGGATTGACGTCGGTGCCCCTGTAGACGCCGTTGTTGTTGAATACGACGATACACACCGGCAGGTTGTAACGGCAGATCGTCTCGACTTCCATGCCGGAGAAGCCGAACGCGCTGTCGCCCTCGATCGCGATGACCTGCTCGCCGCTGACCACGGCAGCCGCCACGGCGAAGCCCATGCCGATCCCCATCACGCCCCAGGTGCCGACGTCGAGCCGCTTGCGGGGCTTGTACATGTCGACGATGCTGCGCGTGAAGTCGAGTGCGTTGGCGCCCTCGTTCACCATGATCGCGTCCGGGTTCGCCTTGAAGATGTCGCGCACCACATTGAGCGCGCTGTGGAAGTTCATCGGCGAAGGATCCTTCGCCAGCGTTTCGGCCATCTTCGCGATGTTGCGGTTCTTGCGGTCGGCCACCGCCGACAGCCACTCGGCCGGCGGCTTCTGCCAGCCGCTGCCCATGCCCGCCAGCAGCGCCGACACGCACGAGCCGATGTCGCCGACCAGCGGTGCGTCGATCGCGACGTTGCTGTCGGCTTCCTGGGGCGAGATGTCGATCTGGATGAACTTCTGGCCACCCGCGTCCTTGTGCGACTTGCCCCCCCAGGTCTTGCCCTTGCCGTGCGACAACAACCAGTTCAGGCGCGCGCCCACCAGCATCACCACGTCAGCCTCGGGCAGCACGAACGACCGCGCAGCTGCGGCCGACTGCTCGTGGGTATCCGGGAGCAGGCCCTTCGCCATCGACATGGGCAGGTAGGGAATGCCGGTTTTCTCGACCAGCGCACGGATGTCGTCATCCGCCTGGGCATAGGCCGCACCCTTGCCGAGCAGGATCAGCGGCCGCTTCGCGCCCCTCAACAGGTCGAGCGCACGCTGCACGGCATCGGGTGCCGGGATCTGGCGCGGCGCCGGGTCGACCACCTTGATCAGCGAACGCCGCCCCGCCTGCGCATCCATGGTCTGCGCGAACAGCTTCGCCGGCAGGTCGAGGTAGACCCCGCCGGGGCGGCCGGACACCGCCGCGCGGATCGCACGAGCCACGCCGACGCCGATGTCCTCGGCATGCAGGACGCGGAACGCCGCCTTGCACAACGGCCGGGCGATGGCCAGCTGGTCCATTTCCTCGTAGTCGCCCTGCTGCAGGTCGACGATCTCGCGCTCGCTCGAGCCGCTGACCAGGATCATCGGGAAGCAGTTGGTGGTGGCGTTGGCGAGCGCCGTCAGGCCGTTCAGGAAGCCCGGCGCCGATACCGTCAGGCAGATGCCGGGCTTCTGGGTCATGAAGCCGGCGATTGCCGCGGCGTTGCCGGCATTCTGTTCATGCCGGAACGAGATCACGCGCACGCCCTCCGCCTGCAGCATCCGGGTCAGGTCTGTGATCGGGATGCCCGGCAGGCCGAACACGGTATCGATGCCGTTCAGCTTCAACGCTTCGATGACCAGATGGAAGCCGTCGATCTGTTCGGCTTGCGGTGCGTCCGCCGGGGCGGAAACTTGCGGTTCAACGGTGCCCATGGAGGCGCCCTCCTCAGGAGAGGTTACATGACTGGAATGAGGCGCTCATGGCCACGCCCGGTTCCCCTTCGTCGGCGAATGAACTCGCGGCTGCAGGGCGCCCGCGACCATCGACGGCCGCGGGCCTGCGCAGCCTGGCGTCGAGTCCGCTGGCGGTAGCCGCGGACTGTAGGTTTTCAGCCGCCCGGAATACATTGACCACGGTCAAGAACCGTCGCCGCCCCGGTCTATACTCATGCATCCCCAAATGGACCATTTTCGCTGCGTTGCAGCGAACGACGCGATGACGACGGTAGCCAGGCACCCCCACGCGGCCGAGATCCGGCTCCAGTTGCGCCAGAATCTGCTCCTGAGCGCCCTGCCCCCCGAGGCATGGGCCGAACTCGAGCCGCTGCTGTCGGTGATCGACTGCCGCAAAGGCGAACTGCTCGAGTGTCAGGGCGCGGTGAGCATGGAGCAGTATTTCATCCTCGACGGCATCCTGAAGCGCGTGGTGTCCAATGCCGAGGGCAAGGAAATGATCCTGCGCTTCGCCAGCGAGCAGGAGTTCGACACCAGCTACGCCGCCTGGCGGCTGGGTACGCCGATGCCGTTCTCGATCCGGGCCGTCACCCCGGCGCGCGCGGCGACACTCGGCATGGAGGAGTGGGTCGGCTTCATCGAGCGCTTCCCGGCGCTGAAGGCGCATTTCGAATTCGAGGTGATGAAACTGATGAGCGAGGTGATGGCCCATACCATCACCCTGCACCTGCTCGACGCCCCGGGCCGGGTTGCGCGCTTCATCCGCAAGCACGGAGAACTGGTCGAGCGACTGCCGAAAAAGGAACTCGCTGCCTATCTCAACCTGTCGCCCGAGACCCTGTCACGGCTGAAGCAACGCGGCAAGATATCGGTCTGAAAGCAGCCCGGGCTGCTTTCATGCCGCCCCGGGCCTGGCCTTGAACCTCGCCCGCAGCGGGGCGAGGAACGGCCACAGGAGCAGCGCGATCGCCAGCGCGCTGATGCTACCGACCAGCCAGTTCTGCCACAGGATCGACAAGCTCCCCTGCGACATCAGCATCGCCTGCCGGAACGAATCTTCCGCCCGGTCACCGAGCACCAGTGCCAGGACCATCGGCGCCATCGGGTAATCGAGCTTCTTGAACACGTAGCCGGCCACACCGAAAAGCATCATCAGCCAGACATCGAGCATCGCGTTGTTCACGGTGTAGGCACCGATCGCGCATACCACGATGATCACCGGCGCGATGATCGAGAACGGAATGCGAAGGATTGCCGCGAACAGCGGCACGGTGGTCAGCACCACGATCAGCCCGACGATGTTGCCCAGGTACATGCTCGCGATCAGCCCCCAGACGAAGTCTTTCTGCTCGACGAACAGCAGCGGACCGGGTTGCAGTCCCCAGATCAGCAGGCCGCCCAGCAGTACCGCTGCAGTCGGCGAACCGGGAATGCCCAGGGCGAGCATCGGCAGCAGCGCCGAGGTACCGGCCGCATGCGCAGCGACTTCCGGCGCCACCACTCCTTCCATCTCGCCCTTGCCGAAGTTGTGTCCGTTCTTCGACATCTGCCTGGCCACGCCGTAGCTCATGAACGAGGCCGGCGTCGCACCGCCCGGGGTGACGCCCATCCAGCATCCGATCAGCACCCCGCGGATGGACGTCGCCCAGAACCGGGGCAGCTGCTTCCAGGTACTCCAGACCACCCGCGCATCGATCTTCGCACTGCGGCCCTTGAACTCGAGGCCTTCCTCCATGGTGAGCAGGATCTCGCCGATGCCGAACAGCCCGATCACCGCCACCAGGAAGTCGAAGCCGCGCATCAGTTCGGTGCTGCCGAAGGTCATGCGCAGCTGGCCAGTGACCGTATCCATGCCGACCGCGGCCAGCGCGAAGCCGAGCATCATCGCGGCGATGGTCTTCCAGGGCGATCCCTTGCCCATGCCGACGAAACTGCAGAACGCGAGCAGGTAGACAGCGAAGTATTCCGGCGGACCGAACCGCAGCGCGAACTGCGCAACCATCGGTGCGAGGAAGGTGATCATCACCACCGCGAAGAATGCGCCGATGAAAGATCCGGTGAAGGCCGCGGTCAGTGCCTCGCCCGCCCTGCCCTGGCGCGCCATCGGATGGCCATCGAAGGTGGTAGCCACCGACCACGGCTCGCCCGGGATGTTGAACAGGATCGAGGTGATGGCGCCGCCGAACAGCGCGCCCCAGTAGATGCACGAGAGCAGGATGATCGCCGAGGTCGGCGACATGGTGAAGGTCAGCGGCAGCAGGATCGCGATGCCGTTGGCACCGCCCAGCCCGGGCAGCACGCCGATCAGCACCCCGAGGACGATGCCGAGGAACATCAGCATCAGGTTCTGCCAGGTCAGCGCGATCGCGAAGCCATGCAGCAGCGACTGCAGTTCATCCATCGGATACCCCGGTAATCGCCATCGATCCGGCTAGAAGCCCAGCGCCCGCTCGACGAAGCCCTTGGGCAGCGGAATCTGGAACCAGCGCTCGAACAGCAGGAATGCGAACAGACCGACCGACAGCCCGACTGCGCCACTGCGCAACCAGGTGTAGTGGCCGAGGAACACCATGAACAGCGCGATGTAGACGGTGGAGGCGACGTAGATGCCGACCATCTGGATGCCGCCGACGTAGATCAGGGCCGGGAAGAACACCAGCGCCACCTGGCGCAGCGGCCCGGCCTCGACGAACGAAAGCGCGACGCGCGCCCGCTGGCGCAGCCCCTGGACCAGCAGCACGAGCGCCGAGACGCAGATGATCAGGCCCGTGTAGAACGGGAAATAGCCCGATTCGGGGCCGTCGCTCGCCCAGGATGCGCCGAGCCGGTAGCTGTCGAACATCACCAATGCACCGAATGCGAAGAACAGCGCCGCGACGATGATCTCCATCGTCGCTACGCTGACTACGCCGGTATCGTCGTCTTCCGGTCGGGCCATGGCTGCTCCAGCGCTGACCGGCGGGCTACTTCGTGACCCAGCCGGCTTCCTTCATCAACCCCCGGTGCTCTTCCTTTGCACGCGTGAGCCACTTCACGAAGGCGTCTCCCTCGAGCGCGGTCGGGTTGAATGCGCCCTCGGCGATGAACCGCTTCCACTCGGGGGTTTCACGCACCCGGCGCATCAGGCCGACGAAGTAGTCGCGCTGCGCCGGGGTCACACCGCCCGGCATGAAGATGCCGCGCAGCATCACGTAGTCGGTTGGAACGCCCGCTTCCCGGCACGTCGGGATGTCGTTCCAGGACATCGTATCGGTGACACGTGCCGTGTACGGCATCCGCTCGTCGTCGAACACGCACAGGGGACGCAGTCCGCCAGCGCGCCACTGCGCCACCGCCTCGATCGGGTTGTTCACCGTGGAGTCCACATGGCCGCCGACCAGTTGGGTGGCCACCTCGCCGCCCCCCTTGAAAGGGATGTAGGTGAACTTCACCTTGGCCGCGCGCTCGATGCTGACCGTGATGATCTGGTCTTCCTGGCGCGCCCCGGTGCCGCCCATGCGCATCTTGCCGCCCGCAGCGCGCGCCTGCTCGATGAACTCGGTTGCCGACTTCGCGGGGCTCTTGGCGTTGACCCAGAGGACGAACTGGTCGAGTGCCATCATGGATACCGGGGTGAACTCGGTCCAGTCGAAGGTACCCGTGGAAAGTCCGGTCGTGAACAGGTTGGACAACGTGATGACGATCTTGTGCGGATCGCCCTTCGCGTTCTTGACTTCGAGGAACCCTTCCGCCCCGGCACCGCCGCCCTTGTTGACGACGATGAGCGACTGCTTCATCAGGTTGTTCTTCTGGATGATGCCCTGGATGAACCGGGCCATCTGGTCGGCCCCCCCGCCGGTACCGGCCGGCACGATGAATTCGACGGTGCGGGTCGGTTCCCAGGCCTGGGCCAGCGTCGTACCCGCCGCGGCGGAGAACACCAGCGCAGTGGACAGCGCGGTGACCCAGCGGCGCAGGGACGGGCGGGCGTGAACGCTGCGGGCGCAGCGAATCGATTCTTCCATCGTACTCCTCCTCGTGGGAGCCCCCGTCGCCGGTCGCGATGCGCCAGCGATTCTGTCGGGACTGTGGTCGATCAGCGACCTCGTTGCCTTATACCGCCATACGATAGCCGTTGTCACGTCTCGTCACGCAACTGCTCCGATCCGGCAGACCGCGCCGGGAGGCCGGGCATGCGCCCGGCCGGCGTTTGCCGACCGGGCACACCCTCAGTGACCGTGTTTTTCCGGCGCCAGGTCGGATACGGCCTCCACCTTCGAGGCTGCGGCACTGCGCGCGAGGTACCAGCCGATCGCCATCACGATGCTGGCCCCGAGCGCCGGCAGCGCGTACTCCGCCCAAGGCCAGTTGCTGGAGACCCAGTCACGCACGGCGACGTCGTGAATCGCCATCCCGGCGGCGATCCAGCCCAGCAGGCCGCCACCCAGAATGATGATCCAGGGGAAGCGGTCCATCAGCTTGAGGACCAGCGTGCTGCAGTAGACGATGATCGGGATGCTGACCAGCAGGCCGAAGACGATCAGTGCCCAGCTGTCCTTGGCTGCGCCGGCGACGGCCAGCACGTTGTCGAGACTCATCACCAGGTCGGCGATGATGATGGTCTTGATGGCTCCGACCAGTGAATCGCTGGCATCGATGTCGTGCCCGCCGTCGCCTTCCTGGGGCAGCACCAGTTTGATCGCGATCCAGGCGAGCAGCACCGCGCCGACGATCTTCAGGTACGGGATCGACAGCAGCGTCACCGCGAATATCGTGAGGATCACGCGCAGCGTGATCGCACCAGCGACGCCCCACATGATGCCCAGCTTGCGCTGCTTCTCCGGCAGATTGCGGCACGCAAGGGCGATCACCACGGCATTGTCGCCACCCAGCAGGATGTCGATCGCGATGATCTGCAGTACCGCAACCCAGAACTCAGGACTCCCAAACTCCACCGAACACCTCCCTCAAGGCTCAGTTGTTCATTGCCGTCGGCCGGAAAACCGCACTGCGGCGCGGGTTCCGTGCACCGGCCCGGGCAGGTGCCCGCCGGCGACAGTCTCGTCCCGCTCTGTCAGCCGGATGATACCTAACGCGAAGGCCTCCGGCCACCCGGCCGGACAGGCCTCCCCGGCCTAGAACAGGCCGATCACCTTGCCGTCTTCGGTGATGTCGATCTTCTCAGCCGACGGCACCTTGGGCAGACCCGGCATCGTCATGATGTCGCCGCAGACCATCACGATGAACTCGGCACCGGCCGCCAGGCGCACTTCGCGCACGTTGACGACGTGGCCACTCGGCGCACCACGCAGGCTGGCATCGGTCGAGAACGAGGACTGGGTCTTGGCCACGCAAACCGGGTAGTGGCCATAGCCGGCTTCCTGGAGTTCCTTGATGCGGTTGCGCACCTTGGTGTCGGCGGTGACGTCGGAGGCACCGTACACCTTCGTGGCGATCTTCTTGACCTTGTCCCACAGCGTGTCGGCGTCGTCGTAGACGAAGGTCGGCTTCGATGGCTGGTCGCAAAGGTCGACGACGATCTTCGCCAGGTCGGCCGCGCCCTTGCCGCCGTCGGCCCAGTGCGTCGCCACGACCACCTTCGCGCCGAGCTTGCCGATGCGGTCGGACAGCAGCGCCATCTCGGCGTCGGTATCCGCGGTGAAGCGGTTGATCGACACCACGCAGGGGATGCCGTAGACGTCCTTGACGTTCTTCACGTGCCGCTCGAGGTTGGCGAGGCCCTTCTCGAGCGCGGGCAGGTTTTCCTTGTTGAGGTCGTCCTTGCCGACGCCACCGTGGTGCTTGAGCGCGCGCACCGTGGCGACGATCACCGCCGCGTTCGGCATGATGCCGGCCTTGCGGCACTTGATGTCGAGGAACTTCTCGGCGCCGAGGTCCGCACCGAAGCCGGCCTCGGTCACGACGTAGTCGACCAGCTTGAGCGCGGTCTTCGTCGCGATCACGGTGTTGCAGCCGTGTGCGATGTTGGCGAACGGCCCGCCATGGATGAACGCAGGGTTGTTCTCGAGCGTCTGCACCAGGTTGGGCGCCAGCTGGTCCTTCAGCAGCACCGTCATCGCGCCGTGGGCCTTCAGGTCGCGCGCACGCAGCGGCTTGCCGTCACGG
>CANGXU010000166.1 GCA_947457885.1 Betaproteobacteria bacterium | reverse complement strand
TACTTCCACCTGTACGGCGGCAGCAACGAAGACCTCGCGCCGATCGCGATGGCCTTCCGCAAGCATGCACAGCTCAACCCGATCGCGGTGCGCAAGGACCCGATGAGCCGCGACGACTACCTGAAGTCGCGCTGGATCATCGAGCCGCTGCGCCTGTTCGACTGCTGCCAGAACAACGACGGCGGTGCCTGCATCATCGTCACCTCGGCAGAGCGCGCGCGCGACCTGCGCAGGCCGCCGGTCTACATCTCGGGCATGCAGGGCGTGCACGCCGGCCGACAGCTGCACAACCTCACGCTGCCCGGCCTGGGCGTCGCGCAGCAGGATGTCTTCCCCTACCGGCCGACGCGCGAAGACCTGTACGCCTACGAGATGGCCGGCGTCACCCAGAAGGACATCGACGCGCTGATCACCTACGACGCCTTCTCGCCGCTGGTGCTGTTCGCGCTGGAGCGCTTCGGCTTCTGCGGCCCGGGCGAGGCACGCGAGTTCGTGAAGGACGGCCGCATCGAACTCGGTGGCGAACTTCCGATCAACACCGGTGGCGGCCTGCTGTCCGAGGGCCACATGATCGGCTGGAACCTGTTCATCGAGGCGGTACGCCAGCTGCGCCATGAATGCGGCGAGCGGCAGGTTAAGGATGCGCAGGTGATCCAGTACGGCAGCTTCCTGGGCGAATCGGTGATCTTCCGGAGATGAGCATGAAGCCCGCATACAAGATGCTCGATGAGCAGACCGGCCGCTACCTGCCGTTCGTCTATCCCGAGGAACTGCCGTTCTGGGAAGCCGCGCGCCGCCACGAGCTGGTGCTGCAGCGCTGCGATGGCTGTGGCCGCGCCTGGTATCCGATCGGCCCCGCCTGCCCGCACTGCTTCTCGACGAAGTGGGACTGGAGCCGGATGAGCGGCCGCGGCACGCTGCACAACTACGTCGTGTACCACAAGGCATGGACGCCCTATTTCGAGAGCCGGGTGCCGTATGCGGTGGTGCAGGTCGAGCTGGAGGAAGGGCCGCGCCTGACCACCAACCTGCTCGGCTGCGCGCTTGCCGACATCCGCATCGGCATGCCGGTCTTGGTCGACTACGAAGAGATCCCCGGTGACATCACGCTGGTGCAGTTCCGGCCGGCCAAGGAGCAGTCATGAGCAGCATGGCACAGGGCGGCGCCCTCCTCGACGCGGACACCCCGGAGACGGTACGCCTGACCCCGGAGCAGGCGAGCGCCATCGGCATCAAGGCGCTCGGCCGCATCGGCTACGAACCGGCCGATGCGAAGATCATCGTCGACCAGCTGGTCGACAACTCGCTGTGCGGCTACCGCTTCGCCGGCCTGCCGCGCATCCTGGCGATCGCCGGCGACGAAAAGGCGCGCAACGGGCGCAAGCCGATCACCACCGTGCGCGAGACGCCGGTGTCGGCGCTGCTCGATGGCGGCAACGAGATCGGCTACATCGTCGCCTACCGCGCAGCCGAGGTCGCGATCGCCAAGGCGCGCACCAGCGGTATCGCCTGCGTCGGTGCGTACAACAGCTACTACAGCGGCCGCAACGCCTACTTCGTCGAGAAGGTCGCGCGCGAAGGCCTGGTCGCCATCCACATCGCGAGCGCCAAGCCGCGCGTGCTGCCGGTCGGCGGTGCGCGCCCGGCGCTCGGTACCAACCCGCTGTGCTTCGGCTTCCCGTCGAAGGAAGGCCCGGTGATCTTCGACATGGGCACGGCGGCGCTGATGTGGGGCGACGTGCTGCTGCATGCGCACCTCGGGCAGCCGCTGCCCGAAGGCATCGGCTTCGATGCCGATGGACGCGCGACCACCGACGCGCGCGAGACTCTCAAGGGCGGCGTAGTGCCGTTCGGCGGCCACAAGGGCTACGGCCTGTCGTTCGCGGTGCAGGCCATGGGCCTGCTGGCCGGCGCGACGTTCGCACGAGGCGAGGTGCAGGACTACGGCTTCCTGTTCTGGGTGGTCGACCCGGCGATCATGTTCACCGAGCCGGATTTCGAGACGCAGATGTCCGAACTGGTGCGAAAGATCAAGGCCACACCGAAGCAGCCCGGGGTCGACGAGATCCGCATCCCGTCCGAGCGTGCCCGCCGCGAGCGCGAGCGCCGCCGGGTCGAAGGTATCGTCGTCGAGCGCAAGGTCATCGAGTCGCTCGAGGCGCTGTGACTGCCCGTGGCACCGGGCCGCTGGCCGGCCTGCGCGTGATGGACGTGAGCATCATGGCCGCCGGTCCGTGGACCGGCGCGCTGCTCGGCATGCTCGGCGCCGAGGTGATCAAGGTCGAGCCGCCGGCCGGCGACGGCACCCGATGGGTGATGCCGACCCAGCGCGGCATGGGCACCAACTACCTGTCGATGAACGTGAACAAGAAGGGCGTGGTCATCGACCTGAAGACGCCCGAGGGCAGGGCGCAGGGGCTGGAACTGCTCGGCACCTGCGACGTGTTCGTGCAGAACTTCCGCGGTGGCGTGATCGAGCGGCTGGGCTTCGGCTACGACGCCGTGCGCGCGGCCAACCCGCGGCTGGTCTACTGCGCGATCTCCGGCTTCGGCGAGACCGGGCCGCTGTCGAAGGCGGGCTGCGCCGATCCGATCATGCAGGCGTTCTCCGGCTTCGCGCGCGCCAACGGCGCACCGGGCGATCCGGTCGAGGCCTTCCGTTTCACCGGCTTCCTCGACCTCACGACCGCCTCGGTGGCGACGATGTCGATCCTCGCGGCCCTGCTTGATCGCGACCGCACCGGCCTGGGCCAGAAGGTCGAGGTATCGATGCTCGAGGCTGCGCTCGAGATCCAGGGCACGCGCATCGCCGAACTGCTCGGCGCAGGGCTGCGCCCCGCGCCAATGGGTAGCGCTAACCCGTCGTTCGCGCCCGACCGGGCCTATGCGACGCTCGACCATGAACTGTTCGTTTCGGTGCAGCGCCCGGCTGCATGGAGCGCGTTCTGCAAGGCGATCGGCCAGGACGCACTCGCCGGCGACCCACGCTTCGCGGACAACGCGGCCCGGGTCGCCCATCGCGACGCACTCGATGCGCTGCTCGAGCCGGTGCTGCGCAGCCGTCCCGCGATCTGGTGGCTGCGCGTGCTGCAACGGGCCGGCGTGCCGTGCGGGCTGGCGCATTTCTTCGAGACGTTCCGCCACCACGCGCAGGTCGTCGCCAACGGCATGATTGCCGAAGTCGACACTGGCGACTGGGGCGTGCTGTCGGTTGCGGGGCCGCCGTGGCACTTCTCCGAAACGCCGGCACGGGTGACGCGGGCACCGAAGCCCGGGGAACACATGGACGAGGTCTTCGGTCCGGACGCGGTGGCGGCAGCGGTGCCGGCGTCCCCGTCGGCCGGTGCCGGCGCAACCGATGAAGCGCCGCTGCCACTCGCGGGCATGCAGGTGGTCGAGCTGGCCGAGGGGATCGCCGGTCCGCTCGCCGGTCTGCGCCTGGTCGAACTCGGCGCCACGGTGACCCGGGTCGAATGGCCCGGCGGTGACTACCTGCGGGCCGCCCAGCCCCAGGTGGCTGCAGCCGGCTGCAGCGCGCTGTTCAGCGACCTGAACCGCGGCAAGGCACTGGTGCGGCTGAGCGGCGTTCCGGATGCGGACCGGGCAACGGTAGCGGGGCTGCTGGCCGCGAGCGACGTGGTCGTGTTCGATGGCAACGACCCGCGCCTCGCCGCGCTCGGCATGGACTGTCTCGTCGCGCAGGTGCAGCCACCCCTGCTGCCACGGCTGGTGCGCGCAAGCGTGTCAGCGTTCGGCCGACAGGGTCCGCTGGCCGCGCTGCCGGGCTCCGAACTCGTCGCGCAGGCGATGGCCGGCTACACCCGCTACCTTGGGCAGCATGGCGGGCCGGCGCGCCGCCTCGGCGCAGATGTCGCATCGGTCGGCACAGGGCTGTTCCTGGCACAGGGCATCCTGGCGGCGCTGCTCGAACGCAGCCGCAGCGGCTACGGTCAGCGGGTCGACGTGTCGCTGCTCAATTCGCTGATATCGATGAAGAGCATCCACCTCGCGGCACAGACCGATCCCGACGTTTATGCGGGCCCGAGGGTCGGCGGTGCGAGCTATCCCCCGGAGCGTGGCTGGGCGACCGCCGACGAACCGATCTTCTTCGCGTTCGGAGGTTCGGTCGGGGCCGAAGGCCGGGCCGGGTGGTCCGACTTCGTGACCGAGCTCGGCTGCGACTGGATGCGCGAAGACCCGCGCTTCGACCGCAACGGCCGGAACTCCACTGGCCATGGCGTCGACGTGAATGCACTGCGTCCGCTGTATGAGGCGGTGTTCCGGCACCATCGGGCGGCCGACCTGGTCGCGCTGATCCGCAAGCACAGCGGCAATGCCGCGGTTTACCAGCGCGCCGACGAGACGATCGCGCATCCGCAGGTCGCCAGCCTGGGCCTGCTGCGCGAGGCCGGGTCCACGCACGAGCAGGCGCAGGTGCGTGCACAGGTTCGTTCATTCCCCGCGCGCTTCTCGCGATTGCGGCCGGCGGTACCGGGCTGGACAATCGCCGATGCCGGAACCTTCGGCGAGCTTCCCTGAAAGGTACACCCCCATGAGCGGTCCAGACCTGCCCGCCCGGCTGCTGCCGGTTGCCGATCCCGCCGCGAGTGTCGATGCCGACCTGCTCTCGCGCATCCAGGCACAGCGCGGCCGCGTGTCCGCGCTGTACGGGACGCTGCTGCACAGCCCGCCGATCGCGGACGGCTGGCTGCATTTCCTCACCGCCGTGCGCCGCGAGTCCACGCTCCCGGCAGCCTTGCGCGAGATGGTGATCCTGCGCGTGGCCGTGCTCAATGGTGCGCCCTACGAGTTCGAGGCGCACCGCCACCATGCCGAGCAGGCCGGGCTGAGCCACGCGCAGATCGATGCGCTGGCAAGCGGCGCGGTGGACGGCCACTTCGATACGACCGCGATGGCGGTGATCGCCTATACCGATGCGATGACGCGCAACATCGACGTACCCGACCCTGTCTACGCGGCGGTGCGGGCGGCGTTCGGCGACCGTGAACTGGTCGAGCTGACCGCCACCGTCGGCGCATACAACCTGGTGTCGCGCTTCCTCGTGGCACTGCGCGTCGGCGCCCGGGGTGCGAAGCCCGCGGCATGAAGGTCATCGACGCCCAGGTGCATGTCTGGGGCGCCGACACGCCCGCGCGTCCGTGGCCCGGCGGCGGCAACCCGAAGCCGCACCGGGCAGAGCCCTGGACCGCTGCCGAGCTGATCGCCGGCATGGATGCCGCCGGCGTCGACGCCGCGGTGATCGTGCCGCCGGGCTGGGAAGGCGAGCGCAACGACCTCGCGCTTGCGGCAGCAGCCGACTACCCAGGCCGGTTCGCGGTGATGGGCCGGTTCGATCCGTTGCTCGGTAACCCGTTCGAAGCGTTCGAACACTGGCGCGACCAGCCAGGCATGCTCGGCGTGCGCTTCACGTTCCATTCGGCGCGCGGCGGCGCGCTGCTGCTGGAGCCGGCGATGGCGAGCGTATGGGCAGCGGCAGAACGACATGCGATACCGCTGATGATCCGGGCACTGCCCCCGATGCTGCCGGTAGTCGCCGACATCGCCAGCCGCCATCCGGGCCTGCAGCTGGCGCTCGACCACCTCGCCATTCCGCAGGGCGCAACCGATGACGCCGCCTTCGCACACCTGCCGGGCCTGCTGGCGCTGGCACGCCATCCGAACATCGCGGTGAAGGCGACCTGCATGCCGGCCTACGCGACCGACCCGTTCCCGCATCGCGGTCTGCACGCGCCGCTGCGCGCGATCATCGACGCCTACGGTCCCGAGCGCGTGTTCTGGGGTTCGGATGTCTCCCGGCTGCCGGGGAGCTACCGCGACAGCATCCTGCAGTGGTCAGCGCACATGCCGTGGCTCGACAGCGCGGCAGTAGAGGCCATCATGGGCGGTGCGCTGGTCCGGTGGCTGCGCTGGCCCGGGCATGCCGACGCAAGCTGATCCACAATACCAACCTGTACGCACGATATCCCGGAGGCAACTGATGATCACCGTCACCCCCAGCGGCGCTGCGCTCGGCGCCCGCATCACTGGCGTGGACCTGTCGAAGCCGGTAGATGCAGCGACCTTCAAGGCCATCGAGGATGCGCTGCACGAGCATGAAGTGGTCGTGTTCCCCGGACAGGTGCTGACACCCGAGCAGCACATCTCGTTCAGCCGGCAGTTCGGCGAACTCGAACACCATCTGCGGCAAGACCGCTGCCGCCCCGGCTACCCCGAACTGTTCGTGGTGTCGAACATCATCGAGAACGGCAAGCCGATCGGCAGCACCGACGCCGGGTTCTTCTGGCATTCCGATCTCTGCTACGCGGCCGAACCCAGCCGGGGTTCGCTGTTCTATGCGCACGAGATCCCGATGCAGGATGGCCAGCCGAAGGGCGATACGCTGTTTGCCAGCATGACCGCCGCATACGACGCGCTGCCGGACGAGACGAAGCGCACGCTGCAGGACCGCAAGGCGGTCAACTCGTACTTCGCCGGGTACACGCGCGAGCGCAAGGGCGCGCCCCGCGCGGCGCTGACCGCCGAGCAGCGCGCGAAGGTGCCGGACATGCTGCACCCGGCGGTGCGCACCCACCCCGCGACAGGCAGCAAGTGCCTGTTCGTGTGCGAGGCCTATACGACGGAGCTCGTCGGGCTCGAAGCCCAGCAGAGCAGCAGCCTGCTCGAGCAGCTGTTCGAGCACCTGAAGGAAGACCGCTTCGTCTACCGCCACCGCTGGGCGCCGGGCGACTTCCTGATCTGGGACAACTGTGCGACCCAGCATCGCGCCGTGATCGACTACGAGCTGCCGCTGCGGCGCCGGATGGAACGCACCACCCTGAGGGGCTCGGTACCTTTCTAGCCGCACCCGACGTCGGTCACGTCGTCGCGCGACTCGACCAGGCTCGCCGGGCCGGACTGGCCGAGGACCTCGGCGCTGCAGCCGATCGCTCGCGCCCGGCACCGCTTGCGCAGGGCCTTCAGCCCGGCTGCGATCTCGGGCGAAGGCCTGTCGTGGACCATGCCGCGGCCTCGCCTGTTGCAAAAATGCCTCCGAGGCTGTTTCGGCACTCCGACCAGATCCGGTATGTCCCGCTCCTAGGGAGAACTCGCCCTTTTGCTGCAGCTGAGGGGCCGGGCGTCGTCTTCATGACTATTGTGTCATCTACACGTGACACGCCAAATAGTAAAGAGTAAGTGACATTGTCGCATCTGCGTAGTAAGTTCTAGTCGGGCACAGGTCTGTTGCCATCACGGCTGCAGATTGCCCGCGTGCGGCTCGCCGCACGAAATCAACTCTCTTAAGGAGATCGCACGATGGACGACCCAAACAAAGTGTGGCCGACGGGGCTGACTGTGGGGGAATCGGAAGAGCTGCACCGGAACATCATCCAGGGCACCCAGATTTTCGGGATGATCGCCGCGCTGGCGCACCTGCTGGCGTACATCTATTCCCCCTGGCTCAAGTAATCGGAGGCATACGAAATGATCTATGGAAAACTGTGGCTCGTAGTGAAGCCGTCCGTGGGTGTGCCGCTGTTCCTGGGCGCGTGTGCGGTCGGTTCGTTCTCGGTGCACTTTGCACTGCTGACGAACACCACCTGGGTGAAAGCCTTTCTGAACGGCAACACCAAGACGGTGATGGCGGAGGGCTCCGCAGCTGGCGCTCCCGCTGCGCCGGCAGCGAAGAAGTAGCTGTCGCGTCGATCGCGCGGTGCCCGGGGAGCCATTGTTCCCGGTCCCGCGCATCCTGCAACCGCCGGCCCAGGCCGGCAGTTGCGCCCGATTTCCTGTTTGCCGCCCGTGAAGCCCTGTACCGGTTGCGGTTTCCGTACCCTGCGCCAGGGACAATGAACTCGATCAGCCAGAAGGTGATACGCGCCTGGGCAGGGCTGGGTCCCGGCTTCCTGCCGTTCGCCGATGCGGCCACTCCGGATGTGCCGCTGTCGCGCCTGCTGCGCCTTTCCCTGTTCCAGGTCTCGGTCGGCATGGCACTGGTCCTGGTCGTCGGGACGCTCAACCGGGTG
>CANGXU010000165.1 GCA_947457885.1 Betaproteobacteria bacterium | reverse complement strand
TTGATCCAGGCGTCGAAGCTCGACTCAGCCACCGACTGCTTCAGCCGGCCGCCGCCGCGCAGCACTCGGGTGACGGTCTCGCCCAGCATCTGAAGGTACTCGTCGTGCGTGAGCAGCCCGCAGCGGACAAGCGCCAGGTCGTCGTAGTAGGAGGTGATGCCCTCGAACGCCCACAGCTGCCGCGTATAGGCCTCGCGCGACAGGTCGTAGGGCAGGAAGGCGGCGGGCTTGATCCGCTTCACGTTCCACGCGTGGAAATACTCGTGGCTGGCCAGCCCGAGCAGCGTACGGTACTTGTCGCCCGTCCCGGACTGACCCGGTTGCGGCAGGTCGTCGCGGCTGCACAACAGGCTGGTCGAGCAACGATGCTCGAGGCCGCCGTAGCCGTCTCCGACCACCATGATCTGGAACAGGTAGCGGTCGAACGGCGGCGGGGCGCCGAACAGGTCGATCTGCGCGGTGCAGGCGCGCGCAAGATCGTGCGCGAGCCGATCGAGGTCGCCGCGGTGCCGGCCGGTGACCGCCACCTCGTGCCGCACGCCGTGCGCCTCGAACGCCACCAGGTCGAAGGTACCGCATTCGACCGGATGGTCGATCAGTTCGTCGTAGCCGGATGCGCGGTAGCGGCCGAAGCCATGCTCGGGCGCACCCGCCCGATCGAGCGTCGTGGCGACGCGCCAGCCCTTGCCTGTATCCCCGGGCGGCGGCTGGATGTCGACCGTGCAGCTTTCATGCTCCCGCCCCGCCACCGCCAGGAAGACGGAACTGCCGTTGAAGTAGGCATGGCTGGTGTCGAGGTGGGCGGTCCGCACCGAGAGGTCCCATGCGTGGATCTCGCAGGTCACCGAAAGCGGGCCGCTGCAGGGCGCACAGTGCCATCGGTGCTTGTCGACCTTGGCCACCGCCACCGGCTGACCCTGCCCGTCGCACGCGCTGATCGACAGCACCTGGCGCGCGAACTCGCGCACCAGGTAGCTGCCCGGCAACCATACCGGCAACCAGAAGCCCTGGCCGGCCGGGTCCGGGTCGGATACCCGCACCGTGACCTCGAAGCGGTGCGCTTCCGGCGAGGCAGGAACGATCAGGTAGTGGATCTTTTCCATATCGAACGAGGATAGCGGCTATTGCGGGAGGACGACGACGCAGGGTCCGTTGTCCCCTACCCCAGCGCCTTGGTCGCCACCTCGTACACGTCCTTCGACAGGGTCTCCTGGGCGGCGATCGCCTGCAGTTCCGCGCGCATCAGCGCCTGCCGTTGCGGGTCGTACTTGCGCCAGCGATTGAGCGCACCGAGCATCCGCGATGCCACCTGCGGGTTCTGCCGGTCGAGCTTGAGCACCTGCTCGCGCAGGAAGGCGTAGCCCGATCCGTCGGCCTGGTGGAAGCGCAGCGGGTTGCCGTGGCAGAACACGCCGACCAGCGCACGGATGCGGTTCGGGTTGCGCGCGTCGTACGCGGGATGGCCCATGAGCGCACGCACCTGGGCGAGCGCATCGGGCGCTTCAGAACGCGCCTGCAGCGCGAGCCACTTGTCGATCACCAGCGGATCGGCCTGCCACTGTGCATGGAAGGCATCCAGGGCCCGCTGGCGCGCCTCGCCGGGTACGTCGACGATGCACGACAGTGCCGCGATCTGGTCGGTCATGTTGTTGGCCGAGTCGAACTGGCGCAGCGCGAGGCCGAGTGCATCGGGCGCCCCGGTACGGCTCAGGTAGGCAAGACAGGTGTTGCGCAGCGCGCGCGCGGCGATCGACGCGCCGTCGTGGCGGTAGGGCCCGGGCGCACGGCTGGCCTCGTACACCTGCTCCAGCGCCTTGCGATGCGCGCGTGCGAGCTGGCTCACCACGGCCTCGCGCGCCGCATGCAGGCCCTCGACATCGATCTGCGCCATCTGCTCGCCGAGGAAGGTGAAGTCGGGCAGGGTCAGTGCCAGTGCCTTGAAGCGGCCGTCGAGCGAAGGGTCGGCGAGCGTGCGGCCGAACGCATCGATGAAGGCGCCGGGCAGTTCGATCGCCTGTCCGGCACGGAACGCGGCGACCGCACCCAGCAGGATGCGGGTGGCAAGCCGCTGCCCGGCCTCCCAGCGGTTGAAGGGATCGTCGTCGTGACCCATCAGGAAAGCGAGGTCGGCATCGCTGCAGTCGAGGTTCAGCTTCACCGGCGCGGAGAAGCCGCGCAGCAGCGATGGCACCGGCGCCGACGACACGCCCTCGAACACGAAGCGCTGCTGCGCCTCGGTCAGCGACAGCACGACCTCGGTACCGGACGGCACGGCCGCGCCCGCCAGCCGCAGCGGCAACGGCTTGCCGCCGGCATCGAGCAGCGACACGCGCACCGGGATCTGCAGCGGCTGTTTCTGCGCTTGCCCGGGCGTCGGCGCGGTGTGCTGGGACAGAGTCAGCGTGAACCGCTGCCCCGGCGCATCGAAGGCGGTGCTGGCGGTGACCTCCGGCGTGCCGGCCTGTGAATACCAGCGCCGGAACAGGGTAAGGTCGACGCCGGAGGCGTCCTGCATGGCCTGCGCGAAGTCGTCGCAGGTGACCGCCTGCCCGTCGTGACGTTCGAAGTAGAGGTCCATGCCCGCGCGGAACTTCTCCGGCCCGAGCAGGGTGTGCATCATGCGGATGACTTCCGCGCCCTTCTCGTAGACAGTCGCGGTATAGAAGTTGCTGATCTCGATGTACGCGTCGGGCCGCACCGGGTGCGCGAGCGGGCCGCCGTCCTCGGGGAACTGGTGGCTGCGCAGGGTGCGCACGTCGGCGATGCGCTTGACCGCCTTCGAGGTCATGTCGGCGGTGAACTGCTGGTCGCGGAAGACGGTGAGGCCTTCCTTCAGAGACAACTGGAACCAGTCTCGGCAGGTGACACGGTTGCCGGTCCAGTTGTGGAAGTACTCGTGCGCGATCACCGCCTCGATCGCCTCGAAGTCGGCGTCGGTCGCCGTCTCCGCCTTGGCCAGCACGTATTTCGAGTTGAAGACGTTCAGGCCCTTGTTCTCCATTGCGCCCATGTTGAAGTCGTCGGCGCTGAAGATCATGTAGGCGTCGAGGTCGTATTCGCGGCCGAAGGTCTCCTCGTCCCAGCGCATGGCGCGCTTCATCGACGCGATAGCGTGGCCGCACTTGTCGAGGTTGTGCTGCTCCACCCAGACCTCGACCCCGACCTCGCGGCCGGACATCGTGGTGAAGGTGTCGCGCGCGCAGGCCAGATCGCCGGCCACCAGCGCGAACAGGTAGGACGGCTTCGGCCAGGGGTCGATCCAGGTCGCGAAATGGCGGCCTTCGGCACCCTTCCCGGTCGCCGGCCCGGTCTCGCCGCGGTTGCCGTTGGACAGCAGCACCGGGTATTTCGCCCGGTCGGCGATGATGGTCGTGGTATAGCGCGCCATCACGTCCGGCCGGTCGAGGAAGTAGGTGATCTTCCGGAAGCCGCGCGCCTCGCACTGCGTGCAGAAGTTTCCGCTCGACTTGTACAGGCCCTCGAGCGCGGTATTGCTCTCGGGGTGGATGATGGTGACCACCTCGAGCGTGAACTGGCGCGGGACGCGGCCGATCGTCAGGCCTTCGGCGTCGACGGTGTACTCGGACGGCTCGAGCGCACGCCCGTCGACTACCAGCGCCTCGAGTTCCAGCCCGATGCCGTCCAGCCGCAGCGACGGCGCCACCGGCGCATGGTCGTCGCAGGCGTGGATCACCGAACACGCGGTGACGATCGTGCGATCTTCGTGGAGGTCGAACGTCAGTTCGACCGAATCGACTCGATAACTCGGCGGCGTGTAATCCGTCAGCCGGGTAACCGACGGCGTTGCTTGGGTGCTGGAAACGATGTCCATCGGGCGCTCGGCGACAAAGGGGTCTGCGAGCATTCTAACGGCATCGGTCGCAACCACACCCGGGCTCCGGACCTGTCGTCCGTCGCCCGGGTACTCAGAAGCTCATTCCGCCTTCAGATTCGCTTCCTTCACCAGCCTGGCGAAACGTGCACTCTCCGTCCGGATGAACTTGTCGAACGCCTCCGGCGTGCTGCCGGTCGGAACGATGCCCGCGCCGTGGTGCCGCTCGATGATGTCCGGCATCTTCAGGACTGCGTTGACCGTCGCATTCATGCGGTCGATGATCGGGCGCGGCGTCTTCGCCGGGAAAAACACGCCGTACCAGTTGGTGACCGCGAACCCGGGCACGCCTGCTTCGCCGATGGTCGGGATGTCGGGGAACAGCGGCGTGCGTTCCGGCAGCGTGAAGGCGACCGGACGCAGGCGGCCGGACTTCCAGTGCGGCAGCACCGACACCATCGTCGCGAACGACAGCGTGATGTTGCCGCCTACCAGGTCCGCCATGGCAGGGCCACCTCCCTTGTACGGGACGTGGACCAGTTCGGTGCCGACGATCCGGTTGAACAGTTCGCCGGCGAGGTGGTCGGCCGCGCCCATGCCGGAGGAGCCGTACGTCAGCTTGCCGGGATTCTTCTTCGCCAGGGCGATGATGTCCTTGACCGTCTTCACCGGCAGCGACGGGTGCACCACCAGCACGTTCAGCACGACCGAAGTCTGCGAGACCGGCGTCAGGTCGCGCAGCGGATCGACCGCCAGCTTGCCGTAGAGCGCCGGGTTCACCGCGATGTTGCCGATCGTGCCGAGGACCATCGTGTAGCCATCAGGCTCCGACTTCGCGGCCAGTTCGACCCCGATGTTGCCGCCGGCCCCGCCGCGGTTCTCGACGAGCACCTGCTGGCCGAGCGCGTCGGACAGCTTCGGCGAGATCAGGCGGCCGACGAAGTCGGTGCCCCCGCCGGGGGCGAACGGCATGATGAAGCGGATCGGCTTCACCGGCCATTGCTGGGCCAGTGCCGCGTCGGGCAGGACCATCGGCAGCGCCAGTACGGCCGCGGCAGTGGCAGCGCAGCGGGACGAAAACCAGGATACACGGGGGAACGGCATGGACGACCTTTCTGTCATGGGATGACGCGGTGACGGCAATGTACCAAAACGGTGCATCGCGAGGTCACCGGACTGCCTGACCTGCAGCCCCTGGACGCGCAGCACGAGCCGTGCCAGCTTCCGGGCGTGCGGTCAATCCACCTGTGCGCCCGACGCGCGCACCAGCGCGCCCCACTTCGTGACCTCCGCGGCAATGAACTTCGCGAACTGCTCCGGGCTGTTCGGGCTGGGTTCGCCGCCCTCGGCTGCGATACGTTCGCGCACATCGGACAGCTGCAGGATCTTCACGATTTCCGCATTGAGCCGGTTGACGATGTCCGGCGGCGTGCCGGCCGGCGCGAGCACGCCCCACCAGTTCACCAGTACGAATGCCGGCAGCCCGCTCTCGGCCATCGTCGGCACGTCAGGCAGCACGGCCGCACGATCGGCGCCGGTAGCCGCGATGGCCCGCAGCCGTCCGGTACGCACCTGCCCGAGCACCGGCGGGATCGTGCTGAAAAGCATGCTGATCTGCCCGCCGAGCACGTCGGTCATCGCCGGGACATTACCCTTGTAGGGAATGTGGGTCATCCTGGCCTTCGCCGCGATCTTGAACTGCTCGCCGGCGAGGTGGCCGGCCGTGCCGTTGCCGGGCGAACCGAAGGTCAACTGGTCGGGACGGGCGCGCGCGAGCGCCGCCAGTTCCTTCACCGTCTTCACCGGCAGCGCCGGGTTGACCACCAGCACCAACGGCGCGGACACCGCGTTGGTGATCGGGGCAAAGTCCTTCACCGGGTCATAGGGCAGCTTCTTGTAAAGCGCCGGGGCCACTGCCAGGTTGGCCGCCTGCCCCATCACCACGTTGTACCCGTCGGCCGGTGCGCGCGCTGCGGCTTCCAGGCCGATGGTGCCGCCCGAGCCGGCTCGGTTCTCGACCACCACCGGCTGGCCGAGCCGGTCGGACAGCCGCTGTGCGATCACCCGCGACATCACGTCGGTGCCGCCACCGGGCGGGAACGGGATGAACCAGCGCAACGGCTTCGACGGCCAGGCCTGGGCGTGGGTGGTACCTGCCGCGACGGCACTGACCACGAGCGCTGCGGCGCCTGCGGCGAACAGCACGCGCACGGCGCTCACGCCGACACCATCGGCGTGCGTGCCGGCGCATCGAGCATCGGCACATGGCCATACAGTGGCTCGCCCGGAATGCCTTCCGCGAGCACCTCTCGGATCGCGATCAGCCGGTCGAGGTCGATGCCGGTGCGCAGGCCCATCTCTTCCAGCATGAACACCAGGTCTTCGGTCACGATGTTGCCGGTGGCCCCCGGCGCGAACGGACAGCCACCGAGACCGGCCAGCGAACTGTCGAAGGTACGCACGTCTTCCTCAAGCGCGGCGACCACGTTGGCCAGGCCGAAACCGCGGGTGTTGTGCAGGTGCGCGCCGCCCAGCCGGTCGCCGATCGCCGCGCGCACCTTGCGGAACACGCGCCGGATCTGCGTCGGGTTGGCCATGCCGGTAGTGTCGGCCAGGCCGACTTCGTCGCAGCCGGCTTCGACGCAGGCGATGGCATCGCGCACCACCTGCTCTTCCGACACGCGCCCCTCGATCGTGCAGCCGAACACGGTGGACAGCCCGGCCTCGATCTTCGGCCGCTGCGCCTCGGGCAGCGAATCGCGGAAGGCACAGGCACGGCGCACATCCTCGATCGCCTCCTCCGTCGTGCGGCGCACGTTGGCCAGGCTGTGCTTCCGGCTCACCGAAATCGGCAGCGTGATCTTGTGCGCCCCGCTCTCGATCGCACGCAGCACGCCCTTGAAGTTCGGCGCGAGCACGGCCACGTGCAGGCCAGGGATGCCCAGCGCATGGCGCACCACCTCGGTGGCGTCGACCATCTGCGGGATCACGCTCGGTGGAACGAACGAGCAGACCTCGATCTCGCGCAGGCCAGCGGCGGCGGCGGCGCTGATCCAGCGCTGCTTGAACGCGGTGGGCATGAACTGCTTCGTATTCTGCAGGCCGTCGCGCGGACCGACTTCGCTGACCAGGACATCGATGCCATCGTTCGATGGGTTCATGGCGTTCCTCCTTTCTTGCGCGCATCGCGCGCGCGGATCAGCGCGCAGGCGGCGCGCACGTCGACGTTGCCGCCGGAGACGATCACGCCGATGCGTGCGCCGCTCTTGTATTCGATCTTGCGCTCGAACAGCGCAGCGGTGGCGAGCGCGCCAGTCGGCTCGACGACGATCTTCATGCGCTCCCAGAGGAACAGCATCGCGTCGAGCAGCTGGTCGTCGTCGACCGTGACCATGTCGTGCAGCAGCTTCTGCACCAGCGGGAAGGTCAGCGTGCCGAGTGACGGCGTGCGTGCGCCATCGGCGATGGTGTCCGGGTTGTCGACCGTCTGCAGCACGCCGGTGCGGAACGAGCGCGTGGCGTCGTCACCGGCGGCTGGCTCGACGCCAACGACCTTGCAGCCGGGCGACAGGTGGTGCGCGGCGATCGCGCAGCCGGACGTGAGGCCGGCACCGCCGGTGCAGACAAGCAGCCAGTCGAGCGGCCCCGCGTCCTCGATCAGTTCCTTCGCCGCCGTGCCCTGGCCGGCGATGACATGCGCATCGTCGTAAGGCGGCACCATGGTCAGGCCACGCTCCTGCGCCAGCGCGCGCGCGATCGATTCGCGCGTGGTCTTGGTCTTGTCGTAGGTGATCACCTCGGCACCGTAGCCGCGCGTGGCCTCGAGCTTCACCGAGGCGGCATCGTCCGGCATCACGATCACCGCACGGATGCCCAGCAACTGTGCCGACAGCGCCACTGCCTGCGCATGGTTGCCGGAGGAAAACGTGACCACGCCGCGCGACTTCTCCGCGGCGCCCAGCTGCGACAGGGCGTTGTACGCGCCGCGGAACTTGAACGCGCCACTGCGCTGGAAGTTCTCGCATTTGAAGTACACCTTCGCACCGGTGCGGCGGTCAACCGTGCCCGAGGTCAGCACCGGCGTCCGGTGCGCATGGCCTTCGAGCCGACGCGCCGCCGCCTCCACATGCGCATACGTAGGCAAATCAGGGTCAGGCACCATCTTGCTGCGATCTCCGGAACAGAAGGTTCAGAGACCGCATTCTG
>CANGXU010000164.1 GCA_947457885.1 Betaproteobacteria bacterium | reverse complement strand
ATGTAGTGCATCCGCATCTTCCCGGAGATGTGCGACAGGACCACGTGCCCGTTCTCGAGCTTCACGCGGAACGTCGCGTTGGGCAGTGTCTCGAGGACCTCGCCCTGCATCTGAATCGTTTCTTCCTTCGCCATCCGGTCGGAGCGCCTGTCTGGGAATTGCGGTGGTATGCGGCAGTTACTGGCGCGTCGGGAACATCCCGCCGCCCTTGAGGTTCGCCTTCTTCAGGAGACTCTCGTACTGATGGGTCATCATGTAGGCCTGCACCTGCTGCATGAAATCCATCGTCACCACGACGATGATCAACAGGCTGGTGCCGCCGAAGTAGAACGGCACATTGAACCGTACGATCAGGAATTCCGGGATCAGGCAGACCACCGTGATGTAGATCGCGCCGATGAGTGTCAGGCGTGTCGTGATGTCACCGATGTACTTCGCAGTCTGATCGCCGGGACGGATGCCTGGAACGAAGGCACCGCTCTTCTTCAGGTTGTCCGCGGTTTCCTTCGGGTTGTACATCAACGCGGTGTAGAAGAAACAGAAGAAGATGATCGCTGCGGCATAGAGCATCACGTACACCGGCTGCCCGGGATGGAGCATGCCGGAGAGATCCTTCAGCCAGTTCATTCCTTCGCTCGCACCGAACCAGCCCGAGATAGTGGCCGGAAACAGGATGATCGAAGAGGCGAAGATCGGCGGGATGACCCCTGCCATGTTCAGCTTGAGCGGCAGATGCGAGCTCTGACCGCCGTACACCTTGCGCCCGACCTGGCGCTTGGCGTAGTTGACCAGGATCTTGCGCTGGCCGCGCTCGACGAACACCACGAAACAGGTGATGCCGATCGCCAGCACCAGCAGGATCACCACGAACGCGATCGAGAACGAGCCGGTGCGCGCAAGTTCAAGCGTGCCACCGATGGCCTGGGGAAGTCCGGCGACGATGCCCGCAAAGATGATCAACGAGATGCCGTTGCCGATGCCACGCTCGGTGATCTGCTCACCAAGCCACATCAGGAACATGGTGCCGGCAACCAGTGTCACGACAGTCACGAACATGAACATCGCGCCGGGCGCAATCACCAGTCCCGGCTGCGCCTGCAGCGCGACCGAGATGCCCATGGCCTGGAACAGCGCCAGCACCGCAGTGCCATAGCGGGTGTACTGAGTGATCTTGCGCCGTCCCGCCTCGCCTTCCTTCTTGAGGGCCTCGAGGTGCGGAGAGACCACGGTCATCAGCTGCATGATGATCGAGGCGGAGATGTACGGCATGATGCCGAGCGCGAAGATCGAGAACCGCGACAACGCGCCACCCGAGAACATGTTGAACATGTCGAGAATGCCGCCGCGCTGCTGGTTGAACAGCTGCGCCAGCTGGTCGGGGTCGATACCCGGCACCGGCACATGCGTGCCGATCCGGTACACGACCAGTGCGCCCAGCAGGAACAGGAGACGCCGCTTCAGGTCCCCCATCTTGCCGCCGCCGATTGCCGATGCTGCTGTAGCCACGCGCTATCCCTTGTAGACCGGCCGCGCACGGCCGATATCGCCCAACCTGCCAACCTGCATCAAGCCGAAGCCGGCGCTTCCGGCATCGTCACGGAACCACCAAGCGCTTCGATCGCACTTCTTGCGCCCTTGGTGACGCCCAGCCCGGATACCGACACTTTCTTCTCGAGCTTGCCGCACAGGAACACCTTGGCCCGCTTCGCGGACGACGGCACCAGTTTCGCCGCAACCAGCGCCGCAAAGTCGATCACATCGCCCTCGATGAGCGCCAGGTCGCCCAGACGCACCTGCGCCACCGCATTGGGCTGGAGTGGCGTGAACCCGCGCTTCGGAAGGCGACGCTGAAACGGCATCTGGCCGCCCTCGAAACCGACCTTGTGGAAACCACCGGAACGCGACTTCTGACCCTTGTGACCGCGGCCACCGGTCTTGCCTGTGCCGCTGCCGATGCCTCGCCCAACGCGCTTGCGCTCGCTTTTCGACCCGATTCCCGGGCTCAGTTGATTCAGGCGCATGGTCTCAGCCCTCGCACTTCAGAAGATAGGACACCTTGTTGATCATCCCGCGCACTGCCGGGGTGTCCTCGACCTCGACCGTGTGCTCCCGGCGCTTCAGGCCGAGCCCGCGAACGCAGGCACGATGCGATTCGCGCGTGCCGATCACGCTCTTCACCAGCGTGACCTTCAGTTTCTTTGCTGTCGTCGACATGGCAGTACTCTCTATCAGGCGCCGGTGACTTCGGCGACCGTCTTGCCGCGCTTGGCGGCGATCTCGGCCGGGGTATTCATCGACGCAAGGCCGTTGAGCGTGGCCCGCACGACGTTGTAAGGGTTGGTCGACCCGAGGCATTTGGCGAGCACGTTGGTCACGCCCATCACCTCGAAGATCGCGCGCATCGGGCCGCCGGCAATGATGCCGGTACCGTCGGATGCGGGCAGCATCAGTACGACCGACGCGCCGTGGCGACCGACCACCGAATGCTGCAGCGTGCCGTTCTTGAGGTTCACCTTGACGAGTTTGCGACGGGCCTCGTCCATGGCCTTCTGCACGGCGACCGGCACTTCACGCGCCTTGCCCTTGCCCATGCCGATACCACCATCGCCGTCACCGACCACCGTGAGTGCAGCAAAACCGAGGATCCGACCACCCTTGACCACCTTGGTCACGCGGTTGATCGCGATCATCTTCTCGCGCATTCCCTCGGAGTCGTCCTGCTTTTCCTGCCGGCGGTTGTCGCGCCGGTTGCTGTTTTGCGCCATTCGAGTCTCTCGCTTGGTCTTGAGTCGGTCAGTGTTTCAGTGGCTGCGGTCTGGACGACCGGTCAGAACTTCAGGCCAGCTTCGCGCGCGGCCTCGGCCACGGCCTTGACCCGGCCGTGATAGCGGAAACCCGAACGGTCGAACGCAACCGCCTCGATCCCCAGGCCCTTCGCCTTCTCGGCGATGGCCTTGCCGACCAGGCTGGCCGCGGCGATGGTTGCCGTCTTCGGGTTGGCGCTGCGGATCGACTCGTCGAGCGTCGACGCGGTCGCCAGAACGCGGTCGCCGGAAGCGGCAATCACCTGGGCATAGATATGGTTGTTTGAGCGGTGCACCGCGAGACGTACTGCACGCGAAAGCGCGACCTTGCGCCGGGTCTGCTTCGACCTGCGCAGGCGGGAGAGTTTGCGATCGAACATGGTGTCGGCCTCGCCTTATTTCTTCTTCGTTTCTTTGATCACGACGACTTCGTCGGAGTAGCGCACGCCCTTGCCCTTGTAGGGCTCCGGCGGACGATAGCTGCGCACTTCGGCCGCGACCTGCCCGACCACCTGCTTGTCGATCCCCTTGATGAGGATCTCGGTCTGCGTCGGGGTGGCGACGGTGATGCCCTTGGGCATCTGGTGCACGACGGGATGCGAGAAGCCGAGCGTAAGGTTGAGCTTGTCGCCCTGCGCCTGCGCTCGATAACCCACGCCGACGAGTTGAAGCTTGCGCTCGAACCCCTTGGTGACACCGGTCACCATGTTGCTCACCAGCGCGCGCAGTGTTCCGGACATGGCAGCGGCCTGGCTGGAACCGTCGAGCACCTTGATCCGAAGCTCGCTGCCTTCCTTCTCCACTGCCACGCCGCCGGTGACCGCCTGCTGGGCGGTGCCCAACGGCCCCTTGATGCTGATCGAGTCCGGCGCGATGGCGACTTCGACGCCAGCGGGCACCGCGACAGGAGACTTACCGATTCGAGACATTTGCCGACTCCGTCCGCTCTATCAGGGTCAGTGCACAACGCACAGGACTTCGCCACCGATACCGTGCTGGCGCGCCTGGCGGTCGGTCATCACGCCCTTGGACGTGGACACGATCGCAACCCCGAGGTTGTTCATCACGCGCGGCAGGTCGTGCGTGCCGCGGTACACGCGCAGCCCCGGACGGCTCACGCGCTCGATCTTCTCGATGACCGGCTCGCCTGCGTAGTAACGCAGCGCGATATCCAGCACCGGCTTGCCGTCGTTCGGGCGCACCACAAAGTCATCGATATAGCCTTCGTCTTTCAACACCCTGGCAATCGAAACCTTGAGCTTGCTCGACGGCATCTCAACGGACGTCTTCTCCGCCATCTGCGCGTTGCGAATGCGCGTCAGCATGTCGGCGATCGGATCACTCATGCTCATACGAAAGCTCCTACCAGCTTGCCTTGGTCACGCCCGGAACTTCTCCGCGCATGGCGATTTCACGAAGCTTGTTGCGGCCGAGGCCGAACTTGCTGTACACGCCGCGCGGACGCCCGGTGAGCGCACACCGGTTGCGCACACGCACCGGCGAAGCATCGCGCGGAAGGCGTTGCAGCTTTTCCCGCGCCGCCATGCGCTCTTCATCGGACAACTGCGGGTCGCGAGCCTGCGCCATCAACTCCTTGCGCCTGGCCGCAAACTTCTCGACCGTCTCGATCCGCTTCTGGTTGCGATTGATGAGGGACTGCTTTGCCATCTGTGGGTCCTCAGTTCCGGAACGGGAATTGGAAGGCAGCCAGCAGCGCGCGCCCTTCCTCGTCGGTGCGAGCCGTGGTGGTGATCGTGATGTTCATCCCGCGAACGGCATCGACCTTGTCGTAGTCGATCTCGGGGAAAATGATCTGTTCACGCACGCCCATGTTGTAGTTGCCGCGCCCGTCGAACGCCTTGCCGGAAATTCCGCGAAAATCGCGGATACGCGGCATCGCGATCGACACGAGGCGATCCAGGAATTCATACATGCGCTCGCCGCGCAGGGTCACCATGCAACCGATCGGGTAGCCTTCGCGGATCTTGAAGCCGGCAATCGACTTGCGAGACTTGGTCGCAACCGGCTTCTGGCCGGCGATCTTCTGCATGTCGCCGATCGCGTTCTCGAGGACTTTCTTGTCCGCGACGGCTTCGCCCACGCCCATGTTCAGCGTGATCTTGAGAATCCGCGGGACCTGCATCTGCGTCTTGTAGCCGAACTTCGCAGTCAGGTCGGGGACTACTTTCTCGCGGTAGTGTTCTTTGAGCCGGGCCATTTTTCGCAAAACCTCTTCGGGGTCGGATCACGGCGGGCGCAAGCGCCCGTGGATCCCGTGGATCAGGCGCTTACCAGTTCGCCGTTGGACTTGTAGAACCGAACCTTGCGGCCGTCTTCCAGAACGCGGAAGCCGACGCGATCCGCCTTCTTGGTCGCGGGATTGAAGACCGCGACGTTCGATGCGTTGATCGGCATTTCCTTCTCGACGATGCCGCCGGTGGTCCCCTTCATGGGATTCGGCTTCTGGTGCTTCTTGACGCGGTTGATGCCTTCGACCACGACGTGCTCGGCAAGCACCTTGAGCACGGTGCCACGCTTGCCGCGATCGCGGCCCGTTAGCACAATGACGTCGTCGCCTTTCTTGATCTTGTTCATCGCTGGGTCTCCTGACCGAACGTCCTAGATGACTTCCGGCGCGAGCGAGACGATCTTCATGAATCGCTCGGTGCGCAGTTCGCGGGTGACCGGTCCGAAGATGCGGGTGCCGATCGGCTCCAGCTTCGCATTCAGCAGCACGGCGGCATTCTTGTCGAAGCGCACGCGCGAACCGTCCTGGCGGCGCACGCCATGGGCGGTGCGCACGACGACCGCGCTGTAGACCTCGCCCTTCTTCACACGCCCACGCGGGGCCGCATCCTTGATGCTGACCTTGATCACGTCGCCGATGCCGGCATAGCGCCGCTTCGAGCCGCCGAGCACCTTGATGCACATGACCGACCGTGCACCGGTGTTGTCGGCCACATCGAGGACCGACTGCATCTGGATCATCTTCTTCTCCTGTCCGACCGGGCCGCATCGTGCGGCCGGGGAATCACCAGGTCTGCCCGAACGTTCCCGGGCAGGCCGAATCTGTCTGTCGAAGCGCCGGGACCCGCAGGCACCGCCCCTTCCATGCTTCTGATCGACCGGACCGGCACGCGGCCGATCCGTGAAACGCGTTCCAACTTTTACCGCGGGCTTCGTCAGCTTGCGCCGACTGTCGCTGCACCGACCGGCTTTCACCGGGCCCGTGCACGCTGCCTCACGGTCAGTCTTGGACCCTGCCACCGCAGGGAGTGCCACCCGACTCCCGGAGCCTGCGATCGCGCTGCTGCGACCAACATCTCCGGTACTTCGGCGCGCGAGATGCCGCGCCGTCGCCGGTCCCCGATGCCAGACAAAATGCCTGAAATCAGGATAGCCTTAAAGTATGCACGTTAACCGCTTCGATGCCAAGTACTAATTCAGCGGAAACGACGATCAGGCCGTACGCGCCTTCTCGACCAGCCGTGCAACCTTCCACGCCTTGGTCTTGGAAATCGGCCGTGTCTCGGCAATCTCGACCAGATCGCCTTCGGCTATTTCGTTGGTCTCGTCGTGGGCGTGGTACTTCTTCGAACGGACCATCACCTTGCCGTAGAGCGGATGCTTGACCTTGCGCTCGACCAGCACGGTGACCGTCTTGTCCATCTTGTCGCTGACCACGCGGCCCGTGAGGACGCGCGCAGACGACGTTTCGGCTTCGGTCATGGGAACTGTCCCTGGAATTGGTTTCAGGCCTTGCCGGACGGCGTGGCAGCCGGCGCGGCGTTGGCGAGTTCGGTTGCGATGGTGCGCACGCGAGCGATGTCACGCTTCACCTTGCGCAGCTCGCTCGTCTTGCCCAGTTGCTGGGTCGCGTGCTGCATGCGAAGCCCGAACTGGGCACGCAGCAGGCTCTTGACCTCGTCGCCCAGTTCCGCCTGCGTACGTTCACGGAGTTCCTTGGATTTCATCTCAACCTCCCACCTGGCGCGCGACGAAGGCCGTGCGCAACGGCAGCTTGGCCGATGCCAGGCGGAACGCCTCGCGGGCCAGCGTCTCATCGACCCCGTCCATCTCGTACAGCATCTTTCCGGGCTGGATTTCGGCGACGTAGTACTCGGGATTACCCTTGCCGTTACCCATCCGCACCTCGGCCGGTTTCTGCGAGATCGGCTTGTCCGGGAAGATGCGAATCCAGATGCGGCCACCACGCTTGATGTGACGCGTCATCGCGCGGCGGGCGGCTTCGATCTGGCGGGCAGTCAGGCGGCCACGGTCCAGCGCCTTGAGGCCGAACTCGCCGAAGCTCACCTTGTTGCCACGGGTGGCGATGCCACGATTGCGGCCCTTCTGCTCTTTACGGTATTTTCTTCTAGCTGGCTGCAGCATTTCTCACTCCGGACTTGCGCGGCTTGCGTTCCGGCTCGATCGCGGGCGACGGTGCAACTTCCGGCGCCACTTCGTTCTTGCCAAGGACATCGCCCTTGTAGACCCAGACCTTGATGCCGATGACACCATAGGTCGTCTTGGCTTCCGACACGCCGTACTCGATGTTGGCGCGCAGCGTGTGCAGCGGGACCCGACCCTCGCGATACCACTCGCGACGGGCAATCTCGATGCCGTTCAGGCGACCCGAGCTCATGATCTTGATGCCCTGGGCGCCGAGGCGCATCGCGTTCTGCATCGCGCGCTTCATCGCGCGGCGGAACATGATGCGCTTCTCGAGCTGGGAGGAGATCGAGTCGGCGATCAGCTGCGCGTCGAGCTCCGGCTTGCGGATCTCTTCGATGTTCACGTGGACGTTCTGCACGCCCATGAACTTGCGCAACGCGCTGCGCAACGCCTCGATATCCTCGCCCTTCTTGCCGATGACCACGCCCGGGCGCGCGCTGAAGATGGTGATCTTCGCATCGCGCGCGGGACGCTCGATCAGCACGCGGCCGACCGCAGCGTGCGCGAGCTTCTGCTTGAGGAAGTCGCGGACCTTGATGTCTTCCGCCAGCATCCCGGCGAAATTCTTGTGATTGGCGTACCAGCGCGAAGTCCAGTTGCGCTGGACCGCGAGCCGAAAGCCGATCGGATGGATCTTCTGTCCCATATGTACCCTCTATGCCCCGTCTGTCGGTCAGTCTATGGATGCGGCGGCTACTTGCCGTCGCCCACTGCCAGATAGACGTGGCAGGTCGGTTTGGTGATGCTGGACGCACGCCCCTTGGCGCGCGGCATGAAACGCTT
>CANGXU010000163.1 GCA_947457885.1 Betaproteobacteria bacterium | reverse complement strand
TGCTGCGCGACGGCCTCGACCAGCCAGGCATGCACGGTCTTGCCTTCGCACTGCGACAACTCCGCGACGCGCGCCTTCAACGCGCTGGGCAACTTGATGGATGTACTGGTTGTCGACATGAGTATCCCGGCCACCTTTGGTAATCCAAAGGTAACACCGCCACCACGCCTCGACAAGACGGGGAGCAGATCGCCCCTCAAGCCCTCGGCACAACGCCCCGCGTCGGCGCCCGCATGAACGCAAAATCCACCCCGCGTTCCGCCTGCTCGATGTCTTCCATGTACAGCTTGCGATAGCCGCGGCGGTCTTCCGGCTTCGGCGCCGGCGCGACCCACGCGGCACGCCGCGCGGCGAGTTCCTCGTCGCTCACCAGCAGGTCGATTCTGCGCCCGGCGGTATCGAGCCGGATCCGGTCGCCATTCTTCACGAGCGCCAGCGGCCCGCCCACCGCCGACTCCGGCGACACATGCAGCACGATGGTGCCGAACGCGGTACCGCTCATCCGCGCATCGGACACGCGCACCATGTCCTTCACGCCCTTCTCGGCGAGCTTCTTCGGGATCGGCAGGTAGCCCGACTCGGGCATGCCGGGCACGCCCTTCGGTCCGGAGTTCTGCAGCACCAGGATGTCGTCCGCGGTCACGTCCAGCGCCGGGTCGTCGATGCGCTCGGCCAGGTCGGCCAGCGACGAGAACACCACCGCCCTGCCCTCGTGCTGCAGCAGCGGCTGCGAGGCGGCGCACTGCTTGATGATCGCGCCGTTGGGCGCAAGGTTGCCGCGCAGCACGACCATCGCGCCGTCCTTGTAGACCGGATCGTCGAACGCATGGACCACCTTCTGGTCCCATCCGGGCGGTGCGGCATCGAGGTTCTCGCCCAGCGTGCGGCCCGTGACCGTCAATGCATCGAGGTTGAGCAGCGGCTTCAACTGCCGCATGATCGTCGTCGCGCCACCGGCTCGGTACAGGTCTTCCATGTAGCCCTGCCCGGTCGGCTTCAGGTCGACCAGCACCGGCGTCCTGCGTCCCATGCGGTCGAAGCCTTCGAGGTCGAGTTCGAAGCCCAGCCGTGCCGCGATCGCGGCCATGTGGATCAGCGCATTGGTCGAACCGCCGACGGCGAGCAGCATGGTCAGGGCGTTCTCGAACGCCGCCTCGGTCATCACCCTGTCAGGCGTGAGCCCTTCGGCCGCGATTGCCACGGCGCGGGCGCCGGTCTCTTCCGCGTTGCGGATACGGTCGGCCATCACCGCCGGGATCGCCGCGCCGCCCGGGATCATCATGCCCATCGCCTCGGCGCAGCAGGCCATCGTGCTCGCGGTGCCCATCACCATGCAGGTGCCGGCGGTCGGGCACAGCTTCTCCTCGATCTCGCCGATCTCGCGGGCATCGATCTCCTTGCCGCGATACTTGCCCCAGAATCGACGGCAATCGGTGCAGGCACCGAGCCGCTCGCCCTTGTGGTCGCCGGTCATCATCGGCCCGGTGACCATCAGCACCGCGGGCACGTTCGCGCTGGCCGCGCCCATCAGCAGCGCCGGCACCGTCTTGTCGCAGCCGCCGATCAGCACGCAGGCGTCCATCGGCTGCGCACGGATCATCTCCTCGGTGTCGATCGCCATCAGGTTGCGCAGGTACATGCTGGTCGGATGCGCGAACGATTCGTGCAGCGACACCACCGGGAACTCGATCGGCAGGCCGCCGGCGAGCATCACGCCGCGCTTGATGCCCTCGATCAGGTCGGGGACGTTGCGGTGGCAGGCGTTGTAGCCGGAGAAGGTGTTCGTGATGCCGATGATCGGTCGGTTCAGCGAGTCTTCGGTGTAGCCCATCGCCTTGATGAAGGCCTTGCGCAGGAACAGCGAGAAGCCCTGGTCGCCATAGGCGGTCAGGCCCTTCTTCATGCCGCGGGGTTTTTCGTCTGCCATCTCGATGCTCTTCAAGGGTGTGTGGCGGCAAGTGTAACGCCAGCGTCCGGCCTGCTGCGGGATGCGGCGGCGACAAGTGGCTTGAATCGCAACTGGTTCGCGTGATGCCGAAAGGATGGATAGACACCACCACGCGCCTGTGACCGAGACATGCGCGATCGCGTAGACTCCGCGCGCATGGTGAGAAGAAGCGCCCGGGGCGCGTTCATCGTGTTCCCGTCACGTCGACTCCCCTTAGCGTCCTCCAACCTCGTCCATGCGCGAACCAGCCCCGCCTATCCTTATGCTGGCCCGCAGCGCGAGCGACCACCTGCTGCACCTGCTGGGCCTGCGCGGAGCAAGCCTGCAGCGCCCGGCCGAGCGTCGGCAGCACCTGCTCACGGCCATCGCGATCGCGCTACCCCTGTCGCTGGGCTTCAGCCTGTTCAACCTGCACACCGGCTTCATCGTGCTGGCGGCAGTCGAAGCGCTGGCAAGCCTGTTGCTCGTTGCCGCGCTCTGGCTGGTACGCCGCGGCCAGCGCGCGCTCGACTGGGCGGAGTCGGTCACGCTCGTCTGGGGGGGCAGCATCTCATGCGCACTGGTGGTGTTCGGCGGCATAGAGGGCAGCGGAGCGTTGTGGATTTTCGCCTACCCCTACCTGGTGTTCTTCCTCAAGCCGCAGGGCACCGCCTGGCTGATCAGCCTCGCCTGGCTCTCCAGTTGCGTACTTCTGCTCGCGGCAGGCGATGCGATCCCGGCGGCATGGCCCTACTCCGACGTATACAAGGCGCAGATGGCGGGCGCCCTGCTGTTTGCCACGCTGGTGGCCGCAGCATTCAACCTGGCGCGGGTTCGCTTCGCCCAGCAGCTCGAGCAGCGCGTGGCCGAGAACACGGAGAAGGCGCGCGCCTACCTCGAGGAGCTGCAGTATCTCGCGGCCCGCGATGCCGTCACCGCGCTGCCCAACCGGGCCGGTCTGTTGCAGTCGCTGGAGGACACCCTCGCCGCCTGCGACCCGGCACGGGAGGTGGTCATCGCCGTCAGCCTGCGCCTGGAGCGGTTTCCCGAGACGCTGAACGTAGTCGGCGAGGAGGCCGGGGATCTCCTTGCGCGTCACATCGCCGGCGCGCTCGCCCTGCACCTCGATGCCAACGGCGTACTGGGCCGCACTCGCGTCGACGAATTCATCGTCTTCCAGCGTGCCGACCGCAATCCGGCAACCCCCGATCGCGTGATGACCGCGTTGCACGACATCCCGCTGAGCTTCACCATCGACGGGTTGCCGGTACACGTCGACCATATCGTGGGCTGCGCGGTCTTCCCCGAGCATGCGACCGGGGCTGACGAGCTCCTGCAACGCGCGGAACAGGCGATGATGCAGGCGCGCGCGCGCAGGGTCAGGCTGTCGCTCTACGACGACCGGCTCGACCAGGCTTTCCACCGCCGCACCCGCCTGTTCGGGGAACTGCGCGAGGCCCTGGCGCGCGATGCACTGGAGGTGTGGTTCCAGCCGCAGCACTGCCTGAAGACCGGCCGCGTGGTCGGTGCCGAGGCACTGGCTCGCTGGCCACGAGCCGACGGCACCTTCGTCTCGCCAGGCGAATTCATCCCGGTGGCCGAGCAGTCAGGGCTGATCAAGCCGCTGTCCGATCTCGTCCTGCGCCGATTCTTCGACGCAGCCACGTCATTCCACACTCGTGGCATTCAGTTGCGCTGCTCGGTGAATCTGTCGGCGCGCAATCTGACCGATCCCGATACGCTGGAGTTGCTGCGTCGGCTGCTCGACGAGTCCAGCCTGCCGCCCGCGCAGATCGTGGTCGAACTGACCGAATCCTCCTTCGCCGACGATCCGCAGCACCTGATGCGCACCGCGCATGCGCTTCGCTCGATAGGAGTGCGACAGTCGATCGATGACTTCGGCACCGGTTATTCCTCCCTGGCCTATCTTCGCGACCTTCCCGTGGACGAATTGAAGATCGACCAGGCCTTCATCCGCAGCCTCGCGGAGGGCAGTCGATCTGCCCTTCTGGTCGAGGCGGTGATCCGGCTTGCGCACACCCTGGGCCTGGAGGTCGTGGCCGAAGGCATCGAAGAGCCGGCCGCCGAACAGTTCCTCGCCAATCGGGGCTGCGACAGCGGACAGGGATTCCTGTACGCGCCGGCGATGCCGGCGAACCTGTTCATCGACTACGTGCGCAGTTCGACTGCGCGCGAGCCGCGGTTACCCGCGTCCGGCGGTTCCGGGGGCTGACGTCTCTCTCAGCGCACGGCAGCGGCGCTTCGTGCCCCGCCTGCACTCTCGTCGATCAGCGATCGCGCAAGATCGCGATCCACCGGCAGGGCAAGCCGCTCGGCGTCGCGCGCCGCCACGCTCCAGAGGGCACGAGCGCGTTGCGACCGCCCGTCCAGCGCCGCGATCCGCCCGCGAGCGATCAACAGCGCCGGACGCGCCACCTGCACATGGCGGGCATATCGGGCAAAGGCGACGAGCGCGCGGCGCGCCTGCGCGAGCGCATCGCGGCGCCGCACCCTGAACTCACGCCCCGGAGCCGCCGCGGCCGTCGCCGAGGCGACCGCGGCAAGCGCCACGTGGGTGTCGAGCGCCGCCCGCGCGCCGCCGAGAATGGAGAAGCTCACCGGAAGCCGCTCGCTAAGCATCCGCAGCGCGAGGCCCGCCGCCGCGCCGGCGCCAGGGTCACCCTCGGCGAGCATCACCGCAGCGAGTAGCCCGGCCCGCTCGAGGTCGGCGAGGCCGTCGTTCGCCGGAACCGGTACGCCCTCGAGGTGGCGACGGGCTTCGCGCACATCGCCATGAGCCAAGGCCGCGCGTGCGAGTCCCAGTCGGCCCCAGGCCAGGCTCTGCGCATCGGCGCGCGCCTGTGCGATCCGGCACAGGCGTTCGTACCAGCGGCGCCCCGCCTCAAGGGCCCCGGCACGACTGCGCAGCAGGCCCAGCACGAGCGCGCATTCCGATGCCCGCCGGCCGTCCCCGATGCGGCGCGCAAGGCGGTAGGCCTCAACGGCGTCGACCACCGCACGCTCGCCGCCGGAGGCATTGGCGCGGTACATCGCGGAGAACAGGAGCACCTGTACGAGCGTGGCAGGATCTCCGATGTGCCGGGCCGCCTCGATCGCGCGCTCGGTGCGGCGCAGCGCAGACCGGTGCAGACCGAGTGCGCCGCAGCCGGTGGCGATCGCCGCGTCGATGATGGCTGACTCTCGCCCCGGAGAGGAGCGCCCGACCAGGCGCAGGCAGCGCAGGCTCGCCCAGGTCAGCAGCGACGTATCCACGCGCAGGTAGGCGGTGTTCGAGAGTCGGATCAGGGCGAGGGCGATGTCGCGCTCCTCGCCGCTCGCCGCCCGGCCGCGCCAGCCGACCGACGGAAGACGCAAGCCGAGCGCCACGGCGTCGCGAACCGCCGAGGCGAGTCGCCAGCTGCTTGACTGCGGCACGCGGTGGCCCGCGAGACCTAGCGCCGAGCTCAGGTTTCGCTGCGCGCCCGCGAGGTCGCCCAGTTGCAGCAGGCTGTAGCCGAGACGGCGCAGGCTCTCGACCCGCGCCTGATCGACACGGTAGAGATCGATGCCGGGGAACGCCCCGCCATCGGACTCCAGCCATTCGAGAGCCTCACCGAGATGAACGACCGCTTCGGCGTGCGCATGTCGCTGCATCGCCTCGCGCCCCGCGGTACGCAGCCAGTGCACCGCACGCCACGCCTCGCCGGCGCAACGCCAGTGATCGGCGATCCGAGCGGCCACCGCATCTTCACCGGCGCGCGCGCTCGCCTCTGCGACCGAGGCAGCCACCGCATGAAGCGCACGATACCGGGCCGGATCAGCCGCGGCGACCACGGCCCGGCGAAGATAGCCATGACGAAACCGGTAGGTCATCCCGCCAGCCTCGGGTTCGATGAGGGCACGCTCGATACTGGCGGCGAGCGGCGCACGCACCGCTGCGGTGTCTGTCCCGCCCACCAGGGCCAGCCACCGTGCCGTGAACGGGCCATGCGCGACGCTGGCCGCGAGCAGAAGGTCACGCTCGGGAGCCGACAGCCGCTGCAGTCGCGCGGCCAGCAGACCGCTCAGGTCGTCCGCGCGGTTCACGCCGAGCACCGGGTCGAGACGGTTGCCCGCTGCAAGGCAGGCGCGGCCATCGCGCACGACGATCTGCCCGCGCTCGAGGAGCAGCCGCAGCAGCTCGACCGCGTGCAGCGGAAACCCCGAGGAGGCCTCACCGATGGCTTCGCGCAGCGCCTGAGAGGGCGGCACGTTGCCGAGTACCGGTACGAGCAGCGGCTCGAGGTCTGAATCACCGAGCGGACCTAGCACGCGATTGATCGTGCCCTCGTCGCGCAGCAACCGGTCCGAAGCCGTGGTGAGTGTCTGCAGACCCAGCACCACCAGCAGTCCGGAGCTCCGAGTGCAGACCCGCTCGAGCAGGCGCCAGGATGCGGAATCCATCCAGTGCGCATCGTCGATCGCCAGCACGAGCCCGGTCTCGCCCGCAGCCCGCCCGACCAGGTCGCCGACCAGGTCAGCCAGCGCGTCGGTGCGCCCCTCGGGTGAGAGCGCCCGGCTGCGCGCGGTCTCGGACAGACCCGTGACCAGCAGGTCGCCGATTACCGGCAGCAACTCCCGCCGGCGAGCTGCGTCCTCGCCCCCATCGAACAGCGCCTGAAGCAGTCGGCCCTCCGGTTGCAGGCCGGCGGTCTGCGAGACCGTCTGGTGCCAGCGCGCCGCCAGGGCGGGCAGCATTCCCGCGACCAGACTGCGCCAGACCCGGTAGGGCACGTGGCGATCGGCCTCCACGGCAGTGGTACCGAACCAGCCCAGAGCACTCGCCGCGCAGCGCGAACGGAATGCCTCCAGCAGGCGGGTCTTGCCCAGCCCAGGCTCACCGTGCACCGCCAGTCGCTGCGTCCGCTCTCCCGGTCGAAGACGCCCGAGGCACTCGGCAAACACCCGCTGCTCAATGGCACGGCCAGCCAGGACAACCGCGCCGGCCGTCGGAGAGATCCTGCTCACCATGAGGGTCGGGGCAGTGTCGACAGGCCCTTGCCGTCAGCCACGCAGCATGACACCCGGCTGCAGGACGAAGTCGAGGTCGCAGCGCGCGGCGGCAAGCGCGCGCGCCGCGCCACCGGCCTCGAGGACAAGGCCGAGATCGGCCGCGATCGGGTGGCTGGCTACCCCGGCGAAGCGGACCACGTAGCTGTCCGGCAGGAACGACCAGCTGCGCAAGGGAATGTTGAACGGCGCGGCCCGCGCGAGGACGAGGTGACTGAGCGAGGAGGCCGGATCGCCATACAGTGCGGGTACCTGCCTCAGGAACACGAAATCGAGCTGCTCGGAAAGCGCCGCATGGAGAAAGGCGAGCGCCGTCCTGACCCGCGCTCCCGGGCGGGTCGCCAGCCGGGACAGTCGCTCGAGCGCCGAGGGTCGCAAGAGAGGGTCGCCACGCTCGCAGACGATCACCTCGGTGAGCTGGAATCCACCGCCCGGAACTTCCCGCGCGGGCAGCCGGACGGACAGGCGATCCGGCTCGCCCACCCCGGCGGGTACATGCAGTTCCGCGAACTCCTTCGGGTATCCGTAGTGTTCGCGCCCTGCCGCCACCGCGATGCCACTGCCGGCGAAGATGTAGGGAATCAGCATCGCGCACTCGATGCCGGAGTGCCGCTCGCGTACCGGTACCCAGAACGCAGCCTCGTCGTAGTCAAGTTCTCCCTCCTGAGGCTGCGGCACCGAGCAGACCCCGCGCAGCGACTGGAAGGTGAGCACGACCAGGTCCGACAGAGGCTCGAACCGGAACTGGCGGCCGCTCGGGTCGTTGAGCGATCGGTCGCAGAGCGCCTGCAGCGCAGTCGTCTCGCCCTGCAGGTAGAACAGGAAAGCGCGGGCCTGGCGACAGCGCCATGGCGGTGGCGGCGGATTGGCGGTACCGCGGCGCACCGTGCCGGGTTGCACCCGCGCGAACGGGGAGGTCGGCGGAAAATCCGTCTCCCCGAACAATCGGGCCGGATAGCCGCCGATCGCGCGCGCGGCCTGCAGCCCGCCCAGCACCGCCGACTCGACACACCCGTAGTTAAGACCGTTGAGCGTCCAGTCCCCCGACAGCACGAGGTTATCGAAGCCGGACTCATCGGCGCGAAGACGCAGGCGAGTCGTGTCGGCACGCGACTGGACGTAGCGGGCGCTCGGATCGACATTGGCGGAGAACCACTGGTGCTCGAAGCGTTTCTCCTCGAGCGTACCCGGCGGCGCATGCAGCAGCCGATGGTCCAGCGCCTGGGTCC
>CANGXU010000162.1 GCA_947457885.1 Betaproteobacteria bacterium | reverse complement strand
GCACTGCTGCTCAGCAGGATGTTGTAGCCATCCGGAGGCAGGCGCGCGGCGAACTCGTTGCCCAGGTTGCCGCCGGCGCCCGGCCGGTTCTCTACGACCACCTGCCTGCCGAGTGCATCGGATAGCCGCTGCGCGATGATCCGCCCCAGCACGTCGGTGGTGCCGCCCGGAGGGAACGGTGCGACCATGCGCAGCGGCCGCGACGGCCAGGCATCCTGGGCAGGCGCGGCCGCAGGCAGCAGCAGCACCGCCGCGAGCGACAGCAAGAGGGAGCGTGTGCTTGTCATCGGTTCATCCTCCGGTGCGTCTTCAGGGGCGTTGCCTGCCGTCCTGCGTAGCGGCAGGCTGCATGACCTTGTACCGATGCGGGCCGGGCACGTCAACGCGAGCCGGGCGCACGATGGCGCCGCCGTTGGCACGGACGGGTTCGATGCGTGGTCCTCGCACGCTGGACCCGGTCAATCCGCCTTGATGCCTGCCTTTGCGACGATCCTGCGGTAGAGTTCGATGTCCTTAGCGATGCGCTCGCCGAACATCTCCGGCGTGCCGCCGGCAGGACTCAGCCCGTCGCCTTCCATGCGGTCGACCATCTCCTTCGTCTTCAGCGACCGGTTCAGTTCGCCGTTCAGGCGGTCGACGATCGGTCGCGGCAGCCCGCGCGGCCCGAGCAGTCCGTGCCAGAGCACGATCTCGTAGCCGGGTACGCCGGACTCGGCGAGCGTCGGGATGGACGGATCGCCGGCGATGCGCTGCGCGCTGGTGAGCGCGATGGCGCGCAGCTTTCCGGAACGGGCCAGCGGAAGCGTCGCGAACACATTGCCGAAGGTCAGGCTCACGTGCCCGGCCACGGTATCGGCAAGCGCCGGACCGGTGCCCTTGTAGGGGATGTGCGTCATGCGCACGCCGGCGAGCGACATGAAGTGTTCTGCCGCAAGGTGGCTGATCGTGCCCTGGCCAGTGGTCGAGAAGTTCGCGCCGCCCGGGTTCCTGCGCGCCAGCGCGATCAGGTCGCGGGTGGACTTCACCGGCAGGGTCGGATGGGCGGCGAGCAGGATCGGCCCCTGCGACAGCTGGATGATCGGCTGGATGTCCTTCACTGGGTCGAACGCGAGCTTGTAAAGGCTCGGATTCACTGCATAGCTCGCCACGCTGAAGGTGAGCGTGTAGCCGTCCGGGGCCGAGCGCATGCCGAGCTCGGTGCCTATTGTGCCGCCGGCGCCAGCCCGGCTTTCGACCAGCACCGGCTGGCCGAGAGCCTCGGACAACCGCTGCGCCGACAGTCGGCCGATCAGGTCGGTCGCGCCGCCCGGCGGGAACGGGATGATCATCCGGATCGGCTTGGCCGGCCAGGACTGGGCGATCACCGGCAAGCACGCCGTGACCAGCACGGCAGCGGCCAGTGCGCAAGCGGCAGGCGAGCGGCTCACGGCTGGATCAGCTTCGCGATCATCGCTGCATTGGCGAGCTTGTCGACCCGCTTCACCGCGCGCAGCAGCTTGTCCTGGCGGTCGCGGTCGAGCAGTCCGTCGGCGCAGGCGGCGAGCTTGGCCGCCAGGTCGTCCTCGGACAGCGGATTGAGCGGCCCGCCCCGGTAGGCCTCCGGTGCCCAGTGCACGAAGCGGCGTCCGTCCTTGGTCGTGAGTTCGATGCGGGAGCGGATGATTTCCATGCCCTGCGATTCGATCTGCGGATCGACATGGGTGTGTATGCGTTCCTGCATCTCCTGCGCTGCCGGCGATCCGATGAATTCGTTGGTGAACTCCTGGCGGCCGGCGCGGTGGCGCAGGATGATCATCGTCAGCAGGCCGGCCATCGAGAACTTCGCCTGCAGGTGGGTCTTCGCAACCGCGAAGCGAATCGGGTTCAGCACGTTGCTGCCGGCATGGATGTCGATGCGCTCGATCATCTCCGGACGGATCGATTCGCCGCGCAGCAGTTCCAGCATGCCGTCCATCGTCTGGTGGGTGAGGATGCCCGAGGGGTAGGGCTTGACCGAGACGCCGGGGCTGACGATGGACCACTGCTGCTTCTTCTCGCCGCCGAATCCCTGCGCCAGCTTCTCGGGGAAGCAGCCATTGCCGTAGACGCGGAAGAAACCCCATTCGCCATCGAGGCCGTTGAGGTCGGCGGTGAAGCCGCGCTGCGCGAGCAATGCGGCGGTCACGCCGTTCTCCGCTGCGCGGGCGACCTGCAGCGGCTTGCTCATCGTCCCGAAATTGACGCGGCAGCCGGCAGCCATGCTGGCGCAGATCGACAGCGCGATACGCAGCTTGTCGCCGGTCAGGCCGAGCAGCTTCGCGCTCGCGGCAGCGGCACCGAACAGACCGACCACGCCGCTGGAATGGAACGAGCGCTCCTTGTAGACGAACGGCAGCAGCCATTCGGACAGCTTGCACTCGACCTCGAAGCCGGCCATGAAGGCGGTGAAGAAATCGGCTCCGCTCACCTTCCGGCCCTGGCTGATCAGCATCTGCGACACCGCAAGCGCGGCGGCCAGCGGCGGCACGGTCGGGTGCGTCAGCAGTCCGTACTGGTGGCGCGGGTCGCTGGAGACCTGTGTGTCGTCCCAGTCGTGCGCATGGCCGGCGCCACCGAGCACGCGCGCTGCCAGTGGGGCCGGCACCTTCGTGCGGCCGCGCCCGAACAGCAAGGCGTCCTTGCGGCCACCCTGGGACTGGGCATCGTCAGCCAGCAGCACGTAGGTCTCTTCAGCCAGGCCGGCGACCATCACCGACAGGCCGTCCAGCACGCAACGCCGCCCGATGCGGGCGGCCTCGCGCGGGATCATCGCCGGGGTCAGCGATTCGATGAAGGCGGCAGCCTGGGCGGTGGCCGTCGTGGGGTAGGGACTGCTCATGGATGTTCCTCCGGTTCCGTGTTTCCGTTCAGGCGCGCAGCAGCGGTCGCAGCATGCGCACGTCATCGATCTTCTCGATATTCCAGACCTGGTCGATCAGCGCGCGGGTACGGCGCCGGCCAAGGATCGGCTGCAGCAGGTCGACGCACTTCGCCTCGACCTCTGCGCGGCTCATCGGGTTCTGCCAGGTACCCTTGACCACCTCGGTGTGGTGGCGCAGCGCGCGGCCGTCGGCCAGGTGCAGGGTGACGATCGCCTGCCGGCCGCCTGCGGCGGTGAGCGCAGGCGAGGGCTCGAGCTCGATGCGCCGGCGCATCGCGAGGACCTGGCGGTCCTTCATGCGCGCGGTGTCGTGGGAACTTGCGAAGGTCACGGTGCCGTCGAGCAGTACCAGGGCTACGAGGTGCTGCAGGCAGATGTCCGGCATGTCGCGGTTGTTCACGACGGCCGCTTCATGGTCCTGGATCTCGACCACCACGCGCTTCACCTGCGCCGCCCTCACGCCGTGCGCCTGTACCAGCGCCTCGGTCGAATCGAGCGCGGCCTGGATGGGGGAGCCGACCGACCACTTCTTGATGTTCGAGTTCATGATCTCGAACGTGGACCCGAGTTCGTGGACCAGTCGCTCCGGCCGTACGTGCGGCGAGGAGAAGGCGACGAAGAAGTTGCGCTCGCCGGCGAACACGTCGGGTACGCCGGTGAAGCCGTGGGCCACCATCGCGGCGGCTGACAGCCCGTGGCTGGACGGCATGCCACCGAAGTCGAAGGCCTTCTCCACATGGTCCGGATCGCGCATCCAGGTCGAGATGCCCGATGCCTGCTGGGCGGCGTAGGACAGCGCATGGCGCACACCCGCAGCATCCAGGCCGGCCAGGCAGGAGGCCGCCGCCGCCGCTCCGAAGTGGGCGCCGAAGCTGTGGGTCGAATGGCCGGCCAGGTGGAAGCGGATGGCACCGAGCGCGAAGCTTGCGCGTGCGCCGATGTCGTAGCCGAGCGCGACCGCGCGCAGCAGTTGCCGGCCGCCGCGTCCCTCGCGCTCTGCCATGGCCAGTGCAGCCGGCACCACCGAGCAGCCGGGGTGATGGAAGGATGGCTGGTGCGAATCGTCGGTCTCGTCCGCATGTGCGAGCATGCCGCCGGCCAGTGCCGCGTTGAAGGCGGTGGTCACCAGACGGGTGCCGGGCACGCAGGCCTCGCGCGTGCCGCCCAGCGATCCCACGTACGACACCGCGATCCTGCCCGGTTCCAGGCGCGAGCCGCTGATCATCGCGGCAAGAGTGTCGAGCAGGTGGTGCCTGGTCTTCTCCACTACCGCCGGCGGCAGCGCAGTGCGTGCCGCCGCCGCGATGTATGCGGACAGGCGTTCAGTCAGCGGGGAGATGGCAGGGCCGGTGGCTCGGGCCTTGCGGGCGGGTGCTTTCGGACGGACGGTCTGGGGGCTGGCCTTGCGGGTCGGCATGGGTTTCGGATCCTGCAGGAATCGGTGGACGTAGGCGGACAGGGAGTATCGGTGCGAGCGTGCGTTGCCCTACTGGGGTTGCGCGCCGGAGGCCTTCACGACCTCGCCCATGCGAACGAGTTCGCGCCGGATGAACGCCGCGAAGCGTTCCGGCGTATCGCCCATCGGGGTGGCGCCCAGCCCGATCAGCCGTTCCTTCACGTCGGCGGAAATCAGCACCCCGGTCAGGATGGTATTCAAGCGCTCGACCACCTCGCGCGGGGTGCCGCGCGGTGCGAGCAGCCCGGTCCACAGGCTCATCTCGTAGCCGGGCAGCGACTCGCCAATGGTGGGTACGTCTGGCAGGGCGAGCGAGCGGCGTGCCGAGGTGAGAGCGATGGCGCGCAGCCGGCCTGCCTTGATATGCGGCAACCCGGTCGGCACCGGTTCGAAGTCGAGCGAGATCGAGCCGTTGATGGTGTCGGCCAGCACCTGGCCTGCGGCCTTGTAGGGCACGTGCTGCAGGTCTACCTTCGCCAGCGTGCCGAACAGCGCACCCGCGAGGTGCTGCGACGAACCCGTGCCGACGGATCCATAGCGAAGCTGCCCCGGCTGCGCACGCGCCAGCGCGACCACATCCTTTACGGTCTTCGCCGGTAACTGCGGATTCACCAGCAGCACGCTGTCCACCGAGGCCAGGCTGGTCACCGGTGCGAAGTCGCGCACCGGGTCGTAGCCGAGCTTCGTGAACAGGTGCGGGCTCACGGCGATGGTGGTCGAAGAACTGAACAGCAGCGTGTAGCCGTCCGGGACGGCCTGCGCGACGATCGCGGTGCCGATCGTCCCGCCGGCACCCGGGCGGTTGTCGATGAGGAACACGGCCTTCAAACGTTCCGACAGCGCCTGGGCAAACAGCCTGGACAGCGTGTCGTTGAGGCCACCCGCCGCGAACGGCACTACGCTGCGCACCGGGCGCGATGGATAGTCCTGCGCCTGTGCGAGGGCGGTACCGGGCAGACCGGTGCCGATCGCTGCGCTGGCCAGCAGCGCCACGGTGCTTCCTCGCAGGCTGCGATGATGCCGGCAGACTGCCGCGTCGGATGCTGTGCTGGGCATGGCGCTCCTTCCGGCTATTCAGCCTTGATGCTGGCTTCCTTGACCACCTTGGCCCAGCGCGCGATCTCGGAGGCTATCGCCGTGCGGAACTCGTCGGGCGTGCTGGCGATGATCTCCATGCCCTGCGCAGTGAAGCGTTCGATCGTGTCCGGCTGCCTGAGCACCGAGATCACCCCCTTCGCCAGCTTGTCCACGATCGGGCGTGGCGTGCCGCGCGGCAGGAAGATGCCCTGCCAGTCGCGTACTTCGAAATTCGGCAGTCCGGCCTCGATCATGGTCGGTACGTCCGGCAGTTGTCCCGAGCGCGCGCGCGAGGACACCGCGAGCGGACGCAGTCGTCCGTCCTTGATGAACGGCAGTGCCGAGGTCATCGACGCGAAGCTCATCGTCACGTTGCCCGAGACCAGGTCGGCCATCGCCGGGCCACCGCCCTTGTACGGGATATGCGTCATCCTTGTCCCGGTCTGCAGCGCGAAGAACTCGCCGGTCAGGTGCGGGGCGCCGCCGATGCCGGACGAGGCGAAGGTGGGCTCGCCGGGTTTCTGCCGCGCGAGCGCGATCAGGTCCTTCACCGACTTCAGAGGCGACTTCGCGTTGACGACAAGCACGTTGCCCACTGCGGCCGTCATCGTCACCGGCTCGAAATCCTTCAGCGGGTCGTAACTGAGCTTGAACAGGCTGACGTTGACCGAATGCGAGCCAATCGTGCCGAACAGCACCGTGTAGCCATCGGGCGTGGCCTTGGCCACCATCTCTGAGCCGATGATTCCGGTCGCGCCCGGACGGTTGTCGATCAGTACCTGCTGGCCCCAGAGTTCGGTCACCTTCAGGCCGATGATGCGTGCGGCGGCGTCGGTACTGCCACCAGGGGCGAACGGTACGATCAGGCGGATCGGCCGATCCGGCCAGGTCGCTGCGGCATCCTTGCCCTGTGCCTGCACGGGAGCCGGCAGGCACAGCAGGACGGCGCAGGCCAGCGCTGCGCAGGCGGGCAACGCGCCGGTATGATCGGTAACGGCGGGCGGCATGGCGTCGGGTGTCGCAGCGAGGGACATGGTGGTCTCCTGTGGGTGTGGCCAAGCAGTGTTCGGGTCAGGCGAGCGCCTGCATGCACCAGTGCGCGCTGGCGGCGAGCGCACCGTCCTGTCCATCGACGCCCATCCATTGCACGCCCAGCGGCATCGCGTCGATCGCCATCAGGGGCAGGCTGAACGTGGGGAAGCCCAGGCAGGACCAGTAGGCGAGGAAGGTGCGGCTGCCGGTGAACTCGAAGCCGCGTGGCGCGATGCCCGAGCAGGGGAGGGTGACGAAGCCATCGGTACCTGCGGCTACGGAACGCACCCCGGCCTGCATGCGCAGGCGGTTGGCGAGCAGGGCGTCGTACTGCGCCGGGGTGATCTGCTGCGCGCGCTGCATGAAGCCGCGGATGCGCTCGCCGATCTGCGTGCCATGCTGCTGCACGTAGGCCTCGAACGGCCAGCGCATCTCGTACGCGAGCAGGTCGAGCCCTTCGTCCACCCATGCATCGAGTGCCTTTTCCAGTTGTGCGACGCGCCGATCGTTGTCCCGGCTGATCACCTTGACGCCCTGGTTGGCCAGTGCCGAGGTGAACTGTCCGAAGGCCGCCTCGGTGGCGGCATCGATCTCGGTCCAGCCCTTCGTGTGCAGGTGGATCATCCGCCGCGGACGCACCGGTGGCGGTGCACCGTCGCCCGCTGCCGGCAGCGACGGATGTCCCGGGCTGCCGAGCGCGGTGGACACCTGCGATGCCGCGCACCAGACGTCGTCCAGCGTCGCGCCGATGATGCCCAGGTGATCGAGCGTCTGCGACAGTGGATGCACGCCGCCCAGGGGCAGCATGCCGAGGGTCGGCTTGTAGCCGACGGCACCGTTGTACGACGCCGGACGTATCGTCGAGCCCTGGGTCTGGGTTCCGAAGGCCAGCGGCACCATGCCCGCACCGACGGCGGCGGCGGACCCGCTCGAGGAACCGCCCGGCGTGCGGCCAGGGTCGAAGGCGTTCGTCGTGGGGCCGGAATAGCCGACCGCGAACTCGGTGGTCACCGTCTTGCCGACGATGACTGCGCCGCCCTTGCGCATCGCATGCACTGGCGCCGCATCGCATTGCGACTGCCAGCCCTTGAAGGCGGGGCTGTTCATTTGCGTCGGCAGGTCGCGGGTGGCGATGATGTCCTTCACGCCGATCGGACAACCGTCCACCGGGGACAGTGGTTGTCCAGCCCGGTAGCGGGCCGAGGACTCGTCCGCGTCCCGCCGGGCGGCGTCGAGGTCGAGTACCACCCATGCCTTCACCGCCGGCTCGCGTGCCTCGATGGTCGCGATGCAGCGCTCGAGGAAATCGCGCGGTGTGTCGCTGCCGTCGAGGAAACGCGGACGCGCCGCAGCGAAGGAGACCGACTGCGGGTTGAGCCAGCGCTGCATCGGTTGCCCTACCTGACCAGCAGGGCCGTGAGTTCGCGCACGTCTGCGAGCTGCTCCAGGTTACGCACCATCTCGACGATCCGGTTCGCTTTTTCCTTCGGCCATTTCGCGAAGTCGCAGCAGCCGTGGAACTTGTCGGCCACTTCCTCGTAGGTCATCGGGTTGGCCGGGCTGCCCTTGCCGAAGTCGGCCGTGCCCTTGATCACGCGCCCGTCCTTCATCTGGATCTCGATGATGGTGGTCATCTTGTCGTAGCCGGCTGCTTCAGCCTCGGGATGGACCCCGAAATCGACCTTCTCGATCATCGCCTGCACGTCCGCACGCAGCACGACCTCGTCGGTGAACTCGGGCAGGTTCGCACGGCCGTCGAGCAGCAGGATCGCCATGCAGAACTCCATGCTGAACTTGGCCTGGAGTTCGTTGCGCGGGCGATGGTGGATCAGTGCGTTCGGCATGTTGTGGTTGGTGCCGACCTTCACGCGTTCGACCTGGTCGGCGCGGATGCCGTTCGCCTTGATCAGTTCCAGCATCTTCGTCATGCCGGGGTGGGTGAGGGAACCGGACGGATGCGGCTTGATCGACACGCCCGGGTT
>CANGXU010000161.1 GCA_947457885.1 Betaproteobacteria bacterium | reverse complement strand
GGCTGATCGAGGAGAACAGCGACAAGATGCATGCGATGGCCAACGCGCTGCTCGAGTTCGAGACGATCGACGCCGAGCAGATCCAGGACATCATGGAAGGCCGTCCGCCGCGGCCGCCGAAGCCGTCGCAGCCGCCGGCCTCGTCGGGCGGTGGCAACGCCTCCACGCCGAGTGCGCCCGCGCCGTCGACGACGCCCGCGACCGAGGCCTGAGCGCACGCGCAGGGACGGTTCCGTGCGCCGATACTGGAGCTGCGGGCGGTACCGCCTGTCGCTCGACGTGCCCCGCCTGATGGGCGTGATAAACGTCACGCCAGATTCGTTCTCCGACGGCGGGCAGTTCCTCGATGCTGCGGCGGCGCTCGCATGCGGCGGGACGCTGGTCGACGACGGTGCCGATATCCTCGACGTCGGTGGTGAGTCGACCCGTCCCGGCGCGGCCGAGGTCAGCGTGTCGGACGAGATGCGGCGGGTGTTGCCGGTGATAGAAGGGCTGGTCGACGCCGGCGTGCCGATCTCGGTCGATACCGTGAAGCCGGCGGTGATGAGTGCCGCAATCGCCGCCGGCGCGTCGATCATCAACGACATCCAGGGCCTGCGCACGCCGGGTGCTCTCGAGACGCTGACCGAGAGCGAGGCGGGCGTATGCGTGATGCACATGCAGGGCACGCCGGCGACGATGCAGCGCGAGCCGCGTTACGAAGACGTCGTGGCCGAGGTGTACGCTTTCCTGTCCGGTCGGGTGGATGCACTGGTTCACGCGGGCGTCGTGCGCGAACGCATAGCGGTAGACCCAGGGATCGGTTTCGGCAAGACGCTCGAGCACAACCTGGCACTGCTGCGCGCCCTGCCGCGCTTCCGCCAGCTCGGCTGCGCCGTGCTGGTCGGCCTGTCGCGCAAGTCCATGCTCGGGGCACTCACCGGTCGTGCCACCGGTGAACGGCTGGCCGCCAGCGTCGGCGGCGCCCTGTGGTGCGCGCTGCACGGCGCTGACATAATCCGGGTCCATGACGTTCGCGAGACCCGGGATGCACTGGCGGTCTGGCGCGCGTTCGATGCGTCCAACCCTACCGGCTCCATCCCCATTCCTTGACTCGCAAGTATTTCGGCACCGATGGCGTGCGCGGGCGCGTCGGCGAGTACCCGATCACCCCCGATTTCGTGATGCGGCTCGGCAACGCGGCCGGTCGCGTGCTGGCAGGCGCCGGATCCAGAGCAGAGGGCGGCGGCCCGCTTCCCCGGACTGCGCCGCAGCCGGCGGTGGTCATCGGCAAGGACACGCGCGTGTCCGGTTACATGCTCGAATCCGCGCTGCAGGCCGGGCTGTCTGCCGCCGGGGTCGATGTTTACCTGTGTGGTCCGATGCCGACGCCCGCGGTCGCCTACCTCGCGCGCGCGCTGCGGCTGTCGGCCGGGATCGTGATCAGCGCGTCGCACAATCCGTACGAGGATAACGGCATCAAGTTCTTCTCCGGCGACGGCAACAAGCTGCCGGATGCGGTCGAACTCGAGATCGAACGGGTGGTCGACGAACCGATGATCACGCGCGAATCCGCCAGCCTTGGCCGCGCACGGCGGATCGCCGACGCCGGCGGGCGCTACATCGAATTCTGCAAGGGCACCTTTCCGGCCGAGCGCGACCTGCGCGGGCTGCGTATCGTGGTCGATTCCGCCCACGGCGCGACCTACCATGTCGCCGGGCCGGTGTTCCACGAACTGGGCGCCGATGTGATCCCGATCGGCAACCAGCCCGACGGCTTCAACATCAACCGCAGCTTCGGGGCGACCCATCCGGCGGCGTTGCGCGAGGCGGTGAAGGCGAACCGAGCCCACCTCGGCATCGCGCTCGACGGCGACGGCGACCGGCTGCTGATGTGCGACCAGGACGGCACCGTCTACGACGGCGACCAGCTGCTGCATGCGATCGTGGTCGATCGCCACGAGCATGGCGAACTGGTCGGCGGCGTGGTCGGTACGCTGATGACCAACCTGGCGCTGGAACGGGTGCTTGCCGCGCGCGACATCCCGTTCGTGCGCGCAGCCGTCGGCGACCGCTACGTGCTCGAACAGCTGCGCGCCCGCGGCTGGCAGGTCGGCGGCGAGAATTCCGGCCATATCCTGTGCCTCGACCGGCACACCACCGGCGACGGCATCGTCTCGGCGCTGCAGGTGCTTGCTGCAATGCAGCGAGGGCAGCGGACCCTGGCCGAGGTTGCAGGCTCGCTGGTGCTGTTCCCCCAGGTGCTGATCAACGTGCGCACCGGTAATCCGGCTGCCTACCGCGACGATCCTGACGTTGCGAAGGCAGTCGCAGAGGCCGGCGCGGCGCTGGGGGCGCGCGGACGCGTGCTGTTGCGGCCCTCGGGGACCGAGCCGGTCGTGCGGGTGATGGTCGAATCGGACCGGGAATCGCTGTCGCGCGGCTGCGCCGAATCGATCGCGGCGGCGATCGGCAAGGCTGGTTGACCTCCGGTGCGAGGCTTGGCCAGTAACAGTCCTGTCATGTGGTGGCGCTAGACTCCGCGCCAAACCAGACGAAAAGGAAACCGACGACATGAAACTGAGCCGCCTGCTTGCCGCCGCAACCGCCACGCTGACTTTCGTGGCAGCCTCGGCCGCGATCGCCCAGGTTACCGAGATCACCGGTGCCGGCGCGACCTTCCCGGCGCCGCTGTACGCGCGCTGGGCCGCTGATTACAACAAGGCCACTGGCGTGCGCATGAACTACCAGTCGATCGGGTCCGGTGGCGGCCTGCGGCAGATCCGTGGCAAGACTGTGTTCTTCGGCGCGTCAGACATGCCGCTCACCGATGAGGAACTGGCCAAGGACGGGCTGTTCCAGTTTCCTACCGTCATCGGCGGCGTGGTGCCGATCATCAACATTCCCGGCCTGCAGGCGCGCCAGCTCAGGCTGACCGGCGAGATCCTGGCCGATATCTACCTGGGCAAGATCACCCGCTGGACCGACCCGGCGATCGTCAAGCTCAATCCGGGCGTCAAGCTTCCGGACGCGCAGATTGCGCCGGTACGCCGCGCCGACGGCTCCGGCACGACCTTCATCTTCACCAACTACCTGTCGAAGGTCAGCGCCGAGTGGCAGTCCAAGGTGGGCGAGGGCGCCTCGGTCAATTGGCCCACCGGTGCCGGTGGCAAGGGTAACGAGGGCGTGACCGCGTTCGTGCAGCGCCTGCCGAATTCGATCGGGTACGTCGAGTACTCGTATGCACGGCAGAACAAGCTGGCCTATGCGCTGATGGGCAATGCCGCAGGCAACTTCGTCGCTCCCGATGACCTGACGTTCGCTGCTGCGGCCGCAGGTGCCGACTGGTCGAAATCGTTCTACCAGATCCTGACCAACCAGCGTGGCAAGGATGCCTGGCCGATTACCGGCGCGACGTTCATCATGATGCACCGCGTCCAGGATCGTCCCGAGAATGCGACGGCAGTACTTCGCTTCTTCGACTGGGCATACGAGAATGGCAGCAAGACGGCACTCGAACTCGACTACGTGCCTATGCCCCCGAGCGTCGTGAAGTCGGTACGGGCAATCTGGAGCGAGATGCGCGATTCCAACGGCAAGCCGGTTCCGACGAAGTAGCGGCGGTTTTCTGTTCCATGGGCGGGACGGCGCAAGAGCCGGTCCCGTTCTTTCGTCTGAAGCCGGGAGAATGTAATGGCGGCGATCCTGCCAGTAAGTGCATCTGAACAGACTGCAGAACCGCGCCCTCCGGCACCAACGCCGATTCGTCGTGATGATCGACTCGGCGATCGGGTTTTCGCTGTCCTGACGACCGGTGCTGCGCTGATTACCCTCGGGCTGCTCCTCGGGATACTGCTGTCGCTTGTCGCGGGCGCGATTCCGTCCATGCGCGAATTCGGCCTGTCCTTCCTCTGGACAGCCGAGTGGGACCCGGTGAAAGAGCGCTTCGGCGGGTTGGTGATGATCTACGGCACGCTGGTGACGTCGATCATTGCACTGCTGATCGCGGTGCCGGTGAGCTTCGGCATTGCGATCTTCCTGACCGAGCTGTCTCCGGGCTGGCTGCGGCGTCCGCTCGGGACGGCCATCGAGCTGCTGGCGGCCATTCCCTCCATCGTCTACGGCATGTGGGGCCTGCTGGTGTTCGCGCCCATCTTCTCCGATTACCTGCAGATTCCGCTGCAGAATGCCTTCGGCGACGTGCCCGGGTTCGGTGCACTGTTCCAGGGCCCGCCGGTAGGGATCGGCATCCTGTGCGCGTCCGTGATCCTGGCGATCATGATCATTCCGTTCATCGCTTCGGTGATGCGCGACGTGTTCGAGGTGACGCCGCCGATGCTGAAGGAATCCGCGTATGGCCTCGGCGCGACAACCTGGGAAGTCGTCTGGCGCATCGTGCTGCCGTATACCAAGGCGGGCGTGATCGGCGGCATCATGCTCGGCCTCGGCCGCGCCCTCGGCGAGACGATGGCGATCACCTTCGTGATCGGCAACGTGAACCAGCTCAACAGCGTGTCGCTTTTCGATGCTGCGAACAGCATCACATCGGCGCTCGCGAACGAGTTCTCCGAGGCTAACCCCGGCAGCCTGCACGAAGCGTCGCTGATCCAGCTGGGGCTGATCCTGTTCCTGATCACGTTCGTAGTGCTCACCGCATCCAAGGTGCTGCTCGCCCGCCTGGAGCGTGCCGAAGGGGGGCGTTCATGAGCGCGGCGATGGCGGCGAATGCCCAGCGGATGGCGGCGCACCGCCGGCGCAAGCTGGTGAACATCATCGCCCTGAGCCTGTCGCTGACCGCGATGGCGTTCGGGCTGGTGTGGCTGATCTGGATCCTGGCCGACACCGTGGTCCGCGGTATAGGCGGCCTTTCGATAGCCATCTTCACCGAGATGACGCCGGCACCCAACGTCGAAGGGGGCGGCCTGGCCAACGCCATCTATGGTTCGATGGTGATCGTGGGGCTGGCCACGCTCATCGGCACGCCGATAGGAGTGCTGGCGGGCGTGTACCTGGGCGAATACGGCCAGCGCACATTGCTCGGCAACGTGACGCGCTTCGTCAACGACATCCTGCTGTCTGCACCGTCCATCGTGATCGGCCTGTTCATCTACGCCGTGATCGTGGCCAAGACGCGCACTTTTTCCGGTTTCGCCGGCGTGCTCGCGCTGGCGCTGATCGTAATCCCGGTGGTGGTGCGTACGACGGAGAATATGCTGCAGCTGATACCGAATCAGTTGCGCGAGGCCGCGTATGCGCTCGGCGCGCCGAAGTGGCGGGTAATCACGCTGGTCACGCTGAAGGCTGCGCGCGCCGGCGTGGTGACGGGGGTGCTGCTTGCGATAGCCCGCATCTCCGGCGAGACCGCGCCGCTGCTGTTCACCGCCCTGTCCAATCAGTTCTGGAGCATGGACCTGTCAGAGCCCATGGCCAACCTTCCGGTCACCATCTTCAAGTTCGCGCTCAGCCCGTTCGAGAACTGGCAGAAGATGGCGTGGACCGGTGTCTTCCTGATCACCCTTGGCGTACTCGCGTTGAACATCATCGCGCGCGTCATGTTCCGCAAGAAGGACTGAACCGTGCTCAATGCAGAACTCCAGAAGCCGACCGACGCGCAGCAGGGGCAGGCCCCCGCTGCGGTCGAGCAGACCAAGATCCTGGTCGACAACCTCAACTTCTACTACGGCAAGTTCCATGCGTTGAAGAACATCAACCTGACGATCCCGGAGAAGCGCGTCACCGCCTTCATCGGCCCGTCCGGCTGCGGCAAGTCGACGCTCCTGCGCGTGCTCAACCGCATGTTCGAGCTCTACCCCGAGCAGCGTGCAGAAGGTCGTGTACTGCTCGACGGTGAGGACATCCTGTCGACCAAGGACGATGTTTCGCTGATCCGCGCCCGGGTCGGCATGGTGTTCCAGAAGCCTACGCCCTTCCCGATGACGATCTACGAGAACATCGCCTTCGGCGTGCGCCTGTTCGAGAAGATGTCCAGGTCCGACATGGACGAGCGGGTGGAGTGGGCGCTGAACCAGGCGGCGCTCTGGAAAGAGGTCAAGGACAAGCTGCACCAGAGCGGCACCAGCCTGTCCGGTGGCCAGCAGCAACGGCTGTGTATTGCGCGCGGCATTGCGATCAAGCCGGAAGTGCTGCTGCTCGACGAGCCTTGCTCGGCGCTGGACCCGATCTCCACCGCGAAGATCGAGGAACTGATCAACGAACTCAAGCGTGACTACACGGTTGTCATCGTCACCCATAACATGCAGCAGGCCGCGCGGGTGTCCGACTACACCGCCTACATGTACCTCGGCGAACTGATCGAGGTCGGCGTGACCGAGTCGATTTTCATCAAGCCGACGAGCAAGCAGACCGAGGATTACATCACCGGGCGCTTCGGCTGACGGCACCGCGGCAAAGACGCGGCCGCAGTTTGACCGGCCCGCGTCTCGGCCGGTATAATCCCGCGGTTACACTCTAAACAGAAGCGGGAAGCGTGCCAGCGATATGAGCAGCGGGCGTTGGGGGACGATGCGTTGAGGACCAGGCGCGTCGTGGGCAACTGGAAGATGAACGGCGCGCTGGCCGGCAATGCGGCGCTGCTGGGCGCCTGCGCGTCGGCGTTTCCAGAATCGGCCGTTGGCGCAGGGCGCGCCGTCGAGGTGGCGGTCTGCGTGCCGTTCCCCTACCTTGCCCAGGCGCGAGATCTCCTGTCCGGCAGCGCAGTGCGCTGGGGTGCGCAGGATGTCAGTGTCCACTCATCGGGTGCACATACCGGCGAAGTGTCGGCTGCGATGATTACCGACTTCGGCGGATCGTTCGTGATCGTTGGCCACTCCGAGCGGCGGGCGCATCATTCCGAGACCAGCGCGCTGGTCGCCGGGAAGGCCGCCGCGGCTCTCGCCGCCGGGCTGACGCCGATCATCTGTCTGGGCGAGACGCTCGAGGAGCGCGAGACCGACATGACCGAGGCCGTGATCGCCGGCCAGTTGTCGGTCTGCATCGAAGTACTTGGCTACGACCATGTCGCGCAATGCGTGATCGCCTACGAACCTGTGTGGGCGATCGGCACCGGCCGCAATGCAACGCCCGACCAGGTTCAATCCGTGCATGCCTTCCTGCGCAGGCGGCTCGGCCCGGCCGGTGCCTCCGTGTCGCTGCTTTACGGCGGCAGCGTCAAGGCTTCGAATGCCGCTGAACTCTTCGCGATGCCCGACGTCGATGGTGGCCTCATCGGCGGTGCCTCGTTGAAGCTGGCCGACTTCGAGCCTATCTGCCGCGCCTGCGCCTGACCCGGGCCGGCCGCTATCGGCGTGCATCGCCGGAACCATAGGAATCCACCAGATGCTCCAGAATTTCATCCTCCTCTTTCACGTGCTTGCCGCCGGCGCGATCGTCGTCTTCGTGCTGCTCCAGCAGGGCAAGGGTGCCGACATGGGCGCTGCATTCGGCAGCGGCTCGGCCGGCAGTCTGTTCGGATCCAGTGGATCGGCCAATTTCATGAGCCGGATGACCGCGATCATGGCCACCGTGTTCTTCATCACCAGCCTGGTATTGACCTATATCGCGGCCAACACGGGCGCCTCGCGCGGCCTGATGGAGCGGGTGCCGGTGGCTCCGGCCACGCCGGCCTCGCAGATCCCGGTGCCGGGTACCCCGGCCGCTGGCGCGCCCGCGGTACCGGTTCCTTCCGTCCCTGCCGAAGCTGCAAAGGACGGATCATCGAAGGCGCAAGATATTCCGAAGTAAAACGCAGGACGGATGAACCCGGAAGCACGAAAGTAGGCGACAATATCGGGGTCGTACGCAGTTTGCCCACGTGGTGGAATTGGTAGACACGCTGTCTTGAGGGGGCAGTGGCGAAAGCCGTATCAGTTCGAGTCTGATCGTGGGCACCAGCAGTTCCGGTTTCCGTGCAGTGCATGGGTCCGGTGAAAGTGATGGATCGGCAGCATGGCAAGGCGCACAGCGGTCCCTCGCGCCGCGCCTGATGCCTCCATACGCGTGATTGCAGCGCACGCCACTCGTTCGGGTCGTGATGGCCCGGATGGGCGCAGCGGCTGCGTTATCGTGGCCCTCGCACGGTCCGGCCCACCTCCGGCAGGCCGGCCGACGCGCGAGGGTGTACCGGGAAAGCCGGGGGGCCAAAGATGTGCATAGTCGACGGTTGAGCTAGCTGTGCTGGAAAGTTACCTGCCCATTCTGTTGTTCATCGGCGTCGGGCTCGCTTTCGGGCTCGTACTCCCGTTGGTCGGCTGGATCGCCAGTTCCGCGACCGGCGCCAACAGGCCCGATCCCGAGAAACTGTCGCCCTACGAGTGCGGTTTCGAGGCGTTCGAGGACGCGCGCATGAAGTTCGACGTGCGCTATTACCTCGTCGCCATCCTGTTCATCCTGTTCGACCTCGAGATCGCCTTCCTGTTTCCCTGGGCGGTGGTGCTGGAAGACATCGGCTGGTTCGGGCTCGGTGCGATGTTCATCTTCCTGATGGTGCTGGTGGTGGGCTTCGTCTACGAATGGAAGAAGGGTGCACTCGAATGGGAATGACCGGCCGCATCGAACGGAGCAGCCGAT
>CANGXU010000160.1 GCA_947457885.1 Betaproteobacteria bacterium | reverse complement strand
TGCCGGCGGTGGGCCGAAGCCGCCCCTCTGCATCGAGCGGCACGTCGGTCCAGGTGACCGCATCGCGAACGTTGCCGCCGATCGCACCGAGCGTCCCCGGGGATACGCGGACCACCAGGTCGCAGTGGTAGGTACCGCGGCTGGCGTCGCTGGCGAGCTGGGCGAAGGTGGTGACAACGCCAGCCGTCCAGGAACGCGTCGCGCAGATCAGGTCGCCGACCCGCGGCGCGGTGCGGGTCGCATCCAGCGCCTCGAAGCCGGACGGATCGGGGAAGTCATGCGCGCGCTTGATGTAGTCCCAGTGCCGGGCGCTGGGTGGGAACACCTCGCGCGGGACGCCGGCGGCGTGCATCAGGAACGAGATGAATACCGCGGACCACGGGGTCAGCGATCCGTCCGCGAGCAGCGCGCGCTGCGGCGCGAAGTCGCTGCCGCGAAGCACGAACCAGTACATCAGCACGCGGCTGGTGTAGTCGGGCTCATATTCGTTGCGCGGAACCGTCGATGCCGAAGGGTCAGGCCGGCCAAGGCTCCTGCCAGAGGCTTCGATGCGTGGCCGTCCCCACAGGGTCCACTCCTGGAGCGCGATGGTAACCAGCCGCTGGCGCCGGTCCTGGATCTCGATCGGACCGCCCGCAGCCTTCGGCTCACCGCGATCGACGGTCGCGCATCCGCACAGCGCGAGCAGGCCGAGGATGGCGGCCAGGCGGCGTACGGCGTGTCCGCCGCTGCTGCCGTTCCTGTGGAGAGGCACGTGGCGCGTCTTCATCGTTGAAAGTCTAGCATCGGTCCCGCCGGGGCCTGCGCGTAGAATCCGCTGCTTCCTTCCACGCGCGTGCCGGAGTCGTCATGGCCAGAATGTCGGGCAAGGTTGCCTTCCTTACCGGCGCAGGTGCCGGCATCGCCCGTGCGACCGCGCGGGCGTTCGCGCGCGAAGGTGCGAAGGTCGCGCTGTTCGAACTGAACGAAGAGGCCGGCCGTTCCGCCCAAGCGCAGATCCGTGCCGAAGGCGGCGAGGCGCTGTTCATCCCCACCGACGTGACCGACGATGCGCAGGTGAAGCATGCGGTCGAGCGTACGGTCGAGGCGTTCGGCCGGCTCGACGTGATCATGAACTGCGCCGGCGGCTCGCTGCAGGAAGACCGTCCGGTGCACCTGATGGACATCGACACCTGGCACCGGACGATGGCGCTCAACCTGCTGCATCCGTTCCTGTGCTGCCGTTACGCCATCCCGCACATGATCGCGGCCGGCGGCGGATCGATCATCAACTTCTCGTCGCACCTGGGGCTGAAGGGCTCCGAGAAGCCGGCCTATGCCGCGGCCAAGGGCGGCATCATGTCGTTCACGCAGACGCTGGCCGCACAGTACGTCGGATACAACATCCGCGCCAATGCGATCGCCCCGGCCATCGTGCGCACCGAGCGGTCGATCGCGCGCTGGGAGAACAAGGATTGGCTGCTCTCCGACAACCCGTCGCCGGCGGCGAAGGCGCGCATCACGATGCAGAAGCTCTATCCGTTCTCGGTCGGCGAGCCGGAGCACATAGCGGCGATCGCCGTGTTCCTCGGCTCCGACGAGTCGCGCATGGTGAACGGCACGACGATCGCGGCCGATGGCGGGCGCTCGTCGTACCTGAAGGTGGCGGTGGACTGATCCGGGCGCCGGGTCAGTACAAAACGTCAGTACGACACATCAGGGCGCCGGGACTGCGACCCAGCGCGTGCCGGCGGTGCCGTCGACGCCGGTGCGGCCGATCGGCTCGATGACGATCGCCTGTTCGAACACGGCCTCGATCGCCGCATGCAGTGCGGGGTCTCCGGGGCTCCCGGTGGCACGGATGCGTCCCTGGTCCATCACCACCACGCGGTCTGCGGCCAGCGCAAGCGTGAGATCGTGCAGGACCGCAGCGACCGCTGCGTGCTGCCGCACCAGCCCCGTGATGCAGCAGAGCACCGCGCGCTGGTGGGGAGCGTCGAGGTGGGTGGTCGGTTCGTCGAGCAGTACCACCGGCGCCTGCACCGCCAGCACCCGCGCCAGCAGTGCGCGCTGACGCTCGCCGCCGGAGAGTTCGCCCAGCCGGCGCCTGCCGAAGGCCGTCGCACCGGCAGCCTCGAGCGCGAGGTCGATCGCGCGCTGGTCATTGGCACCGGGGGCGCCGAACAGCCCGTGGTGCGGCAGCCGCCCCAGCGCGACGATCTCGCGCACCGCCAGTTCACCGTCGGCCTCGCCCTGCTGCGCGAGCCAGGCGATGCGTCGCGCGCGCTCGCGGGCGGCGAGTGCCTCGATGGGGTCGCCGCCGACCGATACCTGTCCGTGGTCGGGGCGGCGCAGGCCGGCCAGCACCGACAGCAGCGTGCTCTTGCCGGCGCCGTTCGGACCGACGATCGCGGTCCAGCATCCGGCGGGCAGCGCGATGGACACCTCGTCGAGCACGCGCACGCCGCCGAGGGTGACGCCGATGCCCCGGGCCTGCAGGGGCGGCGCCGTGCCGTTCAAGCCTGCCTCCGGTGCAGCAGTGCCAGCAGGTAGATGCCGCCGAGCACCGCGGTCAGCACGCCTACCGGCAGTTCCTGCGGCGCGACCAGGGTGCGCGCCGCGATGTCGCTGGCGAGCAGCAGCACGCCGCCGGCCATCGCCGAAAGCGCGAGCTGCGGCCCGTGTGCGACGCTCAGGCAGCGGCGTACGAGGTGCGGTGCGACCAGGCCGACGAAGGCGATGAGCCCCGCCTGGGCAACGGCGGCGCCGGTGGCCATGGCCATCGTGCCGACCAGCAGCAGGCGCACCTGCTGCAGCGGCACGCCGAGACTCCTGGCACTGGCCTCGCCGAGCACCAGCGCATCGAGTGCGCGCGACACCCGCATCGCGGCCGGCAGCACTGCGGCCAGCACGGCTGCCAGGACGGCCGTGCTGGTCCATCCGAGGAAGCCGGTGCTGCCCAGCAGGAAGATCTGCTTGCCGCGCATCGCCTCGGGGGAGGCGAGCATCACCAGGTCGGACAGCGCGGTCAGCAGCACGCCGACCACCACGCCGCACAACAGCAGCGACATCGGCCGGGCGGCACCGCGCGCCAGCAGCAACGTGAGCCCCACGCCGCAGAGGGCACCTGCGAAGGCCGCGCCGACCAGGCCCGCCTGCAGCAATGCACCCGCCGCCGCCAGCCCGATCGACGCGCCGGCGGCGCCGCCGGCGGCGAGTACCAGCACGACACCCAGGCCGGCACCGGCCGCGGATCCCAGCAGGTAGGGGTCTGCCAGCGGATTGCGGAACAGGCCCTGCGCCACGGCCCCGGCGAAACCCAGCAGCGCGCCGGCGAGCCAGGCGCCGATCGAGCGCGGCGCACGGATCTCGCTCACCAGCATCCATTCGTCCGTCCATGCCAGCGACCAGCCGTCGCTGCCGGCTGCGAGGCCGGCGAGCAGCAGCGCTGCGCTGGCCGCCGTGAGCAGCAGTGCGAAGCGCAGGGTTGAACCGCCGTCGCGCCCGCTTTTCACTCTCATCGGCGCGCCTCGTCGAGCGTGCGCAGGCACTCGACCAGCAGGTCGGCGGCCTCGGCCAGTCTCGGACCGGGCCGTACCAGCGTGTCGTAGGCGTTCGGCAGGAACGCGCAGGTGCGGCGATCGCGCAGTGCGCTCAGCGCCGGCCAGCCTGGCCGCTTCGGCATCTCGCGCAGGGCCGCGTCGCTCGCGAGGATCACCTGCGGCTGCGCGCGCACGATGTACTCGGGGCTGAGCTTCGGGAACGCGCCCATCGACGCCGGCACGATGTTGCCCATGCCCAGGCGCGCGAGCACATCGCCGACGAACGAGCCTGCGCCGGCCGCATGCGGTGCGGACGACACCTCGAAGTAGGCGCGCTGTCCGCGCATCGATGGCGGCACGCGCCGTGCGGCGGCATCGATGCGCGCCGACAGCCTGTGCCATTCGGCTTGCCCGGCAGCGGGGTCGCCGAGGGCCGTGGCTACCACTTCGAGCGCGCGCCGGATGTCGTCGAGCGTCTTCGGCTCGAGTGCCAGCGCCGGGATGCGCAGCGCGTCCAGCCGCTCGAGCACGCGCGCCGACGAGGTAGCCAGCACGAGGTCCGGCTTCAGCGCGACGATGCGCTCGACCTGTGCGTCTTCGAGGCCGCCCAGCCTCGGCAGGCGCTCGACCTGCGGCGGCCAGTTCGAGAACCGGTCGACGCCGACCAGCCGGTCGCAGCCCCCGAGTGCACAGACGGTTTCGGTCGATGACGGCAGCAGACTGACGATGCGCCGGGCCGGTGTGGCCAGGCGCACCGTGCGGCTGCGGTCGTCTACCAGGTCGATCGCCGGGGCGGTGGTGGCGGCAGTGGCAGGGATCATCGCTGGCGCGGCAGCCATGCACAGGCCGACCGTGGCGGCGGCGAGGACGGTGCCTGCCGTTCGCACGCCTGCTGCCTGCATGCCTTTCGTCCACCCTCGCTGCACAGTCGCCCCTCTGTTCGGCAGGCCGGGCGGTCCCGCAGCACCTGACGCGAGGCTAGGTTAACCTGCGTCCCTCGGCAGCGCAAACGCGCACGCCCACGATCGACGCATGGCCGGACGACGGTCCGATGCAGACGCACCGCCCAAGGCAAGACGGTGCGCAGGAGGAGCAGGGATGTACGCTGGAAGATTGCTTTCGAGACGCGCGCAGGCTGCACCGCGGCGCGCGCGGCCCGCACTCGCGGTGCTCTTGCCGGCCATGCTCGCGCTCGCGCCGCATGCGGCGGCGCAGCCGTATCCGTCGAAGCCGATCCGCATGGTGATCCCGATCGCTGCCGGCGGCGGCACCGATGCGATGGGTCGTCTGATCGCGCAGCGCCTGGGTGACCAGATGGGCGTGTCGGTGATCGTCGAGAACCGCGCCGGGGCCGGCACCGTGATCGGCACCGAGATCGTCGCGCGTGCGCCGGCCGACGGCTACACGCTGATGACGGTGGCGCCGGAGTTCGTGATCAATCCCGGGCTGGTGCGCAAGCTGCCCTACGACCCGATCCGCGATTTCGCGCCGATCACGCAGCTCACCTCCGGCCAGTACTACCTGTCGACCCATCCGTCGGTGCCGGTGAAGACACTGAAGGAGTTCATCGCGCTGGCCCGGTCGCGGCCAGGCGAGGTGACCTTCGGTTCCTCGGGCAATGGCAGTGCGAACCATCTCGCCGGCGTGCTGTTCCAGCAGATGACCGGCACGAAGCTGGTGCACGTGCCGTACAAGGGCGCCGGCCCGGCGGGCGCGGCGTTGATCGGCGGTCAGATCGACTTCATGTTCAGCAACATCGCCTCTGCGATGCCGTACCTCAAGTCGGGCAAGCTGCGCGCGATCGCGGCCACCGGCGAGAAGCGCCCGGCGGTCACGCCCGGCGTGCCGACCGTGTCGGAATCCGGTGTGCCGGGCTATGTTGTGACCGGGTTCTTCCTGCTGCTGGCGCCCGGCAACACACCGAAGGAGATCGTCGGTCGCCTGAACGCAGAAGCCGTGAAGGCCCTGCAGACGTCGTCGATGAAGGACACGCTGGCGACGCTCGGGTTGGACCCGGTCGGCAGCTCGCCGGAGGCGACCGCCGCGTTCATCAAGGCGGAGATCGGAAAGTGGACGCCGATCATTCGCGCCGCTGGCGCGCAGACGGACTGAACGCGCGATGGGTGGCGGTACGGGCGGCGGTACGGGTGGCGACACGGGCGCCCCGGCAGACGTCGCAGCCGAGGGCGTCACCGCACGGCTCGCCGCCTTCGTGGCGCAGGCCGATGCTGCGGCGATCCCCGAGGCCGTGCTGCACGAGGGCCGCCGCTGCCTGGTGAACCTGTTCGGCGTGGCGCTGCACGCGACGCAGGACCCGGCGCTGCCGATGCTGCTCGACGTGCTGCAGGCCGAAGGCGGCTGGCCGCGCGCGACGGTGATCGGCGCCGTCCGGCGGGTGCCGCTGATGCATGCGGCGCTTGCCAACGGGCTGCTTGCTCACCTCGACGATTTCGACGACACCTTCTTCCCGACGGTGCTGCATCCGTCTGCGCCGACGATCCCGGCCGCGCTGGCACTGGCCGAGGACCGTGGCACGGATGGCCGTACCTTCCTCGCCGCCACGGTGCTCGGTCTTGAAGCCTGCTGCCGCGTGGCGCTGTCGATCCAGCAGATGCGCCATGGCGCGCTCTGGCACATGACCGGCACCGCCGGGGTGTTCGGCAGCGCGGCCGCTGCGGGCCGCCTGCTCGGACTCGATGCCGCGACGATGGCCGTCGCCTTTGGACTCGCCGGCACCCAGGCGGGCGGCCTGCGCGAGACCTTCGGCACGATGACCAAGGCGTTCCACCCGGCGCGCGCTGCGCAGTCCGGCCTGCTCGCCGCGCTGATGGCGCAGCGCGGCTTCAGCAGCACCCGGCGCATCCTCGAAGGGCCGCACGGCTTCGCGCATGCCTTCGCCGCCGGGGCGTTCGACGCGGCGGCGATCGTCGACGGCCTCGGCGAGCGCTGGCTGCTGATGGACAACGCGCCCAAGCCCTATGCGTCGGCGATCCTCAGCCACCCGATGGTCGATGCGATGATCGCGCTGCGCACGCAGCCCGGCGTGTCCCCGACGCAGGTGGTGCGTATCGGTGGACGGGTGAATCCGCTCGCGATCCGACTGGAGAGCCGCCCCGAGCCCGCCGATGGCCTGGCCGCGCGCCTGTCGTTCCAGCATGCGATGGCGGCGGCGTTCGTGGAGGGTGCCTGCCTGCCCGCGCAGTTCACCGATGCGCGGGTGCACGATCCGGTGGTGGCCGGCGTGCGGCGGTTGATCGAGATGACGCCAGACCCGGCGATGCCGCAGCACGGCTGCGAGGTCGAGCTGGCGCTGGCCGACGGGCGGGTGCTGCGCCAGTCGATCGAACATGCCACCGGGAGTCCCGGCCACCCGGTGAGCGACGTGCAGCTGGAGGCGAAGTTCCTCGCGCTGGCGGGCACCGTGCTGCCAGCCGCGCGGACAAGGCGGCTGCTCGACCAGCTGTGGCAGGTGGATGGGTTACCGGATGTCGGTGTACTGCTGCGGGCGTGTCGCAGACGGGGCTCTTGAATACGGTCAGTGAATTGGTGAATTGGGGTCAAGTCTTGAGTTTCGCATTGGTGCGATGAACGGGGTCAATCGGGGTCAAGTCTTGAGTTTTGCATTGGCGCGATGAATCAATCGGGGTCAAGTCTTGAGTTTTGCATTGGCGCGATGAAGACCCGACCTCGTCGCCGGTAATCGATCGCGCATGGCGCCCGTGACAATCAGGCTTCGGCATCGAGATCGAAAGCTGCGCGCGTTGTGGGGCGCGGATTAGGATGATGGATTCGAGGGCCATCTTGCGCCTTGGGGCTGTGCTGGCCGGCAGATCCAGGGGGCACAGCAGCGAGCGGGCAGCGCGTCGGCGCGACGATTACGGCCTCGAGGCCGCAGCCAGGCTGCTCGCAGGGGTGCTTGAAAGTACTATTCGCGTTTTCGTGTTCCCGCGCGAGGTGGTCGTCTCCATGGTGGGATTCAAGCGCATCCCCGGTGAGTACCGGATGGTCTCGGACGATGGTCTATATCAGCTCGTCTGCCTCTCCACCGGTCCGGAGGGAGTAAGAAAATTTCGCCTGGATGGCGCAGGCCGACGACTGGATGTGGACGCGATCTTCGTCCTCGATCCGGTCTTTGTGTGGGAGGTCATCCGCATCATCGAGACTGCGGGGAACGACATCACGGCGCCTGCGGATCATCCATCCCGGGGCTCGGATCACGCGACATTCGACCTTGTCACCCGGGCCTTGACGGACTTCGGCTCTTTCTTTGGACATGATGCAGGGCGGATCGCAGTCTCCTTCATGACAGACCGGATCTTCCGGGACCCTTAGCCAGCTGCGGGCTTCCTGTTCATGAACGATGCACGCCGCTGCCCGCGCCCGGCGACCGCGTGCTCCTGCTTTCGTCGCCCTCCCGGATGTCCCTCGTGCGGGGCAAGGCGCACGGCCGAGACGGCAGTGCTGCGCTTTCTGTGGGAAATGGGGGTCGGAAATGGGGGTCAAGTCTTGAGTTTTGCATTGGCGCGATGAAGACCCGATAACCGGACCGGACTGCGTGGCGGCGAGGACTGCTCGATCGAGCTCACGCTCGACACCACCGAGGTCAGACCGGTCGACTATCGGATCTGCCCGTTCTATGCGTGATCGGTTGCCAGGCGCGCCGGCCGACCTCACCAATCCTTGGGCAGCGTGCGAAGAATGTGAATGCGCCTGCCCTCGAACCGGATGTAGCCGCCGACGGTCAGATCAGAGAATATCCGGCTCACCATTTCGCGTGCACATCCCACGCGGTTGCCGATTTCCTGCTGGGTCAGTGGCTCCGGCACCACCATGCTGCCGTCCCGGTCCACTGCCAGATCGATCAGCAGGCGCGCGACTCTGCCATACACATCGAGCAGGGCGAGATTGCGCACGCCATCGGAGGCGACCTTCAGACGATGGATCAGCTTTCGGATCAGGGGATAGATGGCGTCCGGATTCTGTGCAATGAACTGCCGGAACGCGCTCTGACTCACGATCGACTGACCTGCCGGGTTTTTTCGGACCACTGATTAGTTGAGAATGGCGTGATCCGTTTTGGGTGGGGTGAACTGCTGTAACTGCTGCTTGAACTCGAAGGGCGTACGATAACCAAGGCTCGAGTGTGGCCGATCGCTGTTGTAATGCTGCC
>CANGXU010000159.1 GCA_947457885.1 Betaproteobacteria bacterium | reverse complement strand
CGGCATCGCTGCCGCCTCGCTCGCGCTGCTCGGCGTCACGCCGCCCGAGCCCTGGCTGATCAGCGCGCTCGGTCTGGCCTGCGGGCTCGGACTGGGCGGCATCATGCCCTCGGCGCAGGTGATCATCCAGCAGCTGTCCGGCCGCCGGAAGCTCGGCGCAGGTGCCGCGACGCTCGGCCTGGCCCGCGTGATCGGGGCCTCGCTCGGTACCGCCGGGTTCGGCGCGATCTCGTTCGCACTGCTCCAGGGCGCCGACATCGACGCGATGCTGCACGGCGCTGCCGGCGACCGCGCACGGCTCGTCGACGGCTTCCACATCGGCTTCCTGGCGATAGCCGGCCTGGCGCTCGCCGGCGCCCTGCACGCCCGTCGCCTACCCGACGTTCGACTCTGACCCCGGTTGCGGGGTGGCTTCAGCTGATCGACTTGAAGCGGATGCGTTTCGGCTTGGCGCCTTCCTCGCCGAGGCGCTTGCGCTTGTCTTCCTCGTACTCGTGGTAGTTGCCGTTGAAGAACGTCCACTGCGACTCGCCCTCGCAGGCGAGGATGTGGGTGGCGATGCGGTCGAGGAACCAGCGGTCGTGCGATATGCAAAGCACGCAGCCGGCGAACTCGAGCAGGGCCTCTTCAAGGGCGCGCAGCGTCTCGACGTCGAGGTCGTTCGAGGGCTCGTCGAGCAGCAGCACGTTGCCCCCCTTGAGCAGCGTCTGCGCAAGGTGCAGCCGGCCGCGTTCGCCGCCGGAGAGCTGGCCGACCTTCTTCTGCTGGTCGGCACCCTTGAAGTTGAAGCGGCCGCAGTAGGCGCGCGAAGGCATCTCGAAGCGGCCTACGGTCAGGATATCGGAGCCCTGCGACACCGCCTCCCACACCGTCTTGTCGTTCTCGAGCGCATCGCGCGACTGGTCGACATAGGCGATGTTGACCGTGTGGCCGATCTTCACCTCGCCGCTGTCGGGCTGCTCGCGGCCGGTGATCATCCGGAACAGGGTCGACTTGCCAGCGCCGTTCGGGCCGATGATGCCGACGATCGCGCCCGGCGGAATCTTGAACGACAGCTTGTCGATCAGCACCCGGTCGCCGTAGCCCTTGCTGACGTCGACGAACTCGATCACCTCGTTACCCAGCCGCTCGGCCACCGGGATGAATATCTCGGACGTCTCGTTGCGCTGCTGGTACTCGTATGAATTGAGTTCCTCGAAGCGCTGCAGGCGCGCCTTGGACTTGGCCTGGCGGCCCTTGGCGTTCTGCCGTACCCACTCGAGCTCCTTCTTGATCGCCTTCTGGCGCGCGGACTCGCTGGATTCTTCCTGCTTGAGCCGGTTGTCCTTCTGCTCCAGCCAGGAACTGTAGTTGCCCTTCCACGGGATGCCGCTGCCACGGTCGAGTTCGAGGATCCACTCTGCGGCGTTGTCGAGGAAGTAGCGGTCGTGGGTGACGCCGACGACGGTCCCCGGGAACTTGGCCAGAAACTGCTCGAGCCAGTCGACGCTCTCGGCGTCGAGGTGGTTGGTGGGTTCGTCGAGCAGCAGCATGTCGGGACGCGACAGCAACAGCCGGCACAACGCGACCCGGCGCTTCTCGCCGCCGGACAGGGTCGCGATCTTCGCGTCCCACGGCGGCAGCCGCAATGCATCGGCGGCGATCTCGAGCTGGTGCTCGGCGCCACCCGACCCGCCACCCCCGGCGATCAGCGCCTCGAGCGAGGCCTGCTCTTCTGCGAGCTTGTCGAAATCGGCATCCGGCTCGGCGTAGGCCGCATAGACCTCCTCGAGACGCTTCTTCGCGCCCTCGAGGTCGCCCAGCCCGGATTCCACCGCCTGACGCACCGTCTGTTCGGGATCGAGCTTCGGCTCCTGCTCGAGGAAACCGATCTTGAGCCCGGCGGCCGGCGTGGCTTCGCCCTCGATCTCCTTGTCGAGGCCAGCCATGATCTTGAGCAGCGTCGACTTGCCCGACCCGTTCAGGCCGAGCACGCCGATCTTGGCGCCGGGAAAGAAGGACAGCGAGATGTTCTTCAGGATCTCGCGCTTGGGCGGGACGATCTTGCCCACCCCATGCATCGTGTAGACGTACTGTGCCATTGCATCGCAGCCGTGAATGTGGACGACCGCGATTGTCCCACGATACGCAGGGGTCTATCAGCCGGTGTGCTTGCCCACCGCCCAGCCCTTGCCAGCCAGGTGCTTCTCGCCCACTTCCAGCGGCTCCTCCTCGAGCGGCGTGGCCATCGAGTCGTTCCAGCGGTTCATGAAGCCGAACAGCGACACGGTGGCCGCGATCTCGACGATCTGGCCCTCGGTCCAGTGCTGCTTCATCCGGTCCATCAGTTCGTCGGTGACGTCGTTCGGCTGCGATGCCGCCGCGATCGCGAAGTCGAGCGCGACGCGCTCGGCTGGCGTGTACAACGGGCTGGTCCGGAAATCCCAGATCGCATCGAATTTCGCCTCATCGATCCCGAGCCGGAGCGCCGCCCCGGCAGTGTGGGCCATTCAATAGTTGCAGCCGTGCGCCTTGCTGGCCATGTAGGACACCAGCCGTTTGAACGACACCGGAACCTCGCCGTCCGGCGCCCAGATCGACGAGGCCAGCGCGGCCAGCGCCTTCAGGATCTCCGGCTTGCGCTGCAGGATCAGGGCGCTGTTGGGCACGAAGCCGAGCGCCTTGCGGTAGCGATCGAACGATTCCTCGAGCCCGGGGACCGAGCCCATCGGCAGGGGCGCGACACGTGACATGGATGTTCTCCTTGGTTGATACGGACTATGCCCTGGATACCTTGTCCTGCACCCGCTGGTCGAAACGCTCGACATTGACCACCACCCGGTCGTGCAGGCCGTCGCCGACCAGTTCCTTCTCGTCGTGCGCCTCGACCCGGAAGGTGATCAGCCGGCCCTCGACCTTGACCACCTCGGCAGTGGCCACCACCTTCATGCCGACCGGGGTGGCAGCGATGTGCCGGATCTCGAGCCGGGTGCCCAGGCTCTGGTGCCCTTCCGGCAGGAAGTGCTCGGCCGCCTGCAGCGCGGCGGCCTCCATCAGGTTGACCAGGACCGGGGTAGCGAGCACCTCGACCTTGCCACTGCCCACGTGCGGCGCGGTATGCTCATGGGCGACGGTGATCTCGTGCCGTCCCTGACTGCCGACCGGTACCTTCAGTTCGAATGCCAAAGTTGGTGCTCCTGGTTCCAGCCGGCCATCGCTGCCTGCCACGCTGTAGTTTCATCGAAACCGCATGTTATCCGAAGGCCGGGGGAGTCCAGCATGGAACTGCTGCTGAAGCCGCATGTGAAGGACCTCGGCGGGTTCAGTGTCCGCCGCCTGCTGCCCGCGCAGGCGATACGCACGATCGGGCCATTCATCTTCTTCGACCACATGGGCCCGGCGGCCTTCGCGCCGGGCGACGGCATCGACGTGCGTCCCCATCCGCACATCGGGCTCGCCACCGTCACCTACCTGTTCGACGGCGCGCTGATGCACCGCGACAGCCTGGGCTTCGTGCAGCGGATCGAGCCTGGCGCGGTGAACTGGATGACCGCGGGCGACGGCATCGTCCATTCCGAGCGCAGCGACCCCGCCGATCGCGCCGCAGGCCACCGCCTGCACGGCATCCAGACCTGGATCGCGTTGCCCCGGGCCGCCGAACGCACCGCACCGTCGTTCGTTCATGTGCCTGCCGATCGCCTGCCGTCGGTCGAAGACGCGGGCGTGCAACTGCGCCTGGTCGCCGGCGACGCACTCGGCCTGCGCTCACCGGTGCCGGTGCATTCGCCGATGTTCTACCTGGCCGCCGTGTTCCAGCCTGGCGGCCGGTTCGTGCTGCCGGCAGAACATGCCGAGCGCGGCATCTATCTGGTCGAGGGCAGCCTCGACATAGACGGCGAGGCACTGCCGTCACAGCACGTGGCGGTAACCGCGCCCGGCAAGCCGGTGCTGCTCGAATCGAAGGGCGGCTGCACCGCGATGCTGTTCGGCGGCGCCCTCCTCGATGGCGAACGCTTCATCTGGTGGAACTTCGTCGCCAGTTCGCGCGAGCTGATCGAATCCGCGAAGGACCGATGGACCCGGCAGCAGATGGGCCAGGTCCCGGGCGAAACCGAATTCATCCCGCTGCCGGCGCAATGAACGAGCACGCGCCCGCATCGCACGTTGCCGCCAGCGCCGTGCCCGCGGCAGGCGCTGCCTCGCCGCAGAGGCTAACGCCCAAGGCAATCGTGCGCCACCTGGACCTGGAAGTGATCGGCCAGGACGACGCGAAGAAGACCCTGGCGGTCGCGATCTATTCCCATCAGCGAAAGATCGAGGCGGCACGAACCCGCGGGACACCGCTGGCGAAGAGCAACATCCTGCTGATCGGCCCGTCGGGTACCGGCAAGACGCTGATGTGCGAGACGCTCGCGCGCTTCCTCGGCCTGCCCTTCGTCACAGCCGACGCCACCGCCATGGTGCAGACCCGCTACGTGAACGACGAGATCGAGGCGATCCTGCAGCGGCTGCTCGACCATGCCGACGGCGACCTCACCGCCGCCCAGCGCGGTATCGTCTTCATCGACGAGATCGACAAGCTCAAGGCGCGCGAGGGCCAGCCAGCAGCAGTGTCCGGCGAATCGGTACAGCATGCGCTGCTGCGCGTGATGGAAGGCGCGCTGGTACGCCTGCGCGGCAGCGACGCCGACGGACAGCAGCGCTACATCGACACGACCGGTATCCTGTTCATCTGCGGCGGAGCCTTCGTCGGCCTCGACGACATCATGGCGCGCAACCAGAGCTACGGCTTCATCTCCACCGCGGGCACCGATGATCGGACCATCCTCGACCGCCTGAACGCGCGGGTGAAGCCGACCGACCTGATGCTGTTCGGACTGATCCCCGAGTTCACCGGGCGCCTGCCGGTCGTCGCCCGGCTGCAGGACCTCGACCGCGCGGCGCTGGTGCGCATCATGACCGAGCCGCGCAACTCGCTGTACCGCCAGTGCCAGGCGGTGTTCGAGGCCGAGCACGTAGACCTGGTCATCGAGCCGCGGGTGTTCGAGGAGATCGCCGACCTCGCGCTCGAGTACCGCACTGGTGCACGCAGCCTGCGCGGCATCTTCGAAGAGCTGGTGACGCCGATCCTCTACGTGGTGCCCGACCAGCCCGAGATCCGCAAGGTCACGATCACCTCGCTGTTCGCCGGTCCGACGGTCACCCGCGGTACCTGACGCGCAGCCCCTGGCGCACCGGTCCTACCCCCTACCGCGCCGACCCGAACAGGCCCTGTGCCGCGTTCAAACGGATCCTCGCCTCGGCCAGGCCGGACAGCAGGTCGACCCTGACCAGCCGCTGTTCATGGTGGGTACGCATGGCGTCGAGCCATTCGAGGATGCTGGCCCGGCCGAAGCGGTAGGCATCCTCGGACATCACCTGGAGCATCGGCAGGCGCGACGCGGCGTCGGTCTCGAACCGCTGCAGGGCTTCGCTGCGTCGCTGCACCACGGTCTCGTAGCGGTCGAGGCTCGCGGCCACCTGGACCTCGGCCAGCGTGCGCCGGAGGGTGGCCGCACGCGCCTCGGACAACGCCTCTTCGAGCGGTCCACGCCGGGTATCGAACAGCGGCACCTCGACCGACAGCCCGAGGAAGTTCGCGGCGCCATAGGGATCGCGGGTCCACATGCGGCCGATACCCAGCGACGGCACGGGGATGCGGTCGCGCCGGGCCACTTCGATCGCGGCGGCCGCGGCTGCTTCCTCGCGCAGGGCCGACTGCACCGATGGATGGCCAGCGGCGAGCGCCGTGCGCAGCGCGGGGGCTGCACCGGCCGGGCTGCCGGGCAGCGACGGACCGCTGCCGGCAGCGGCATGGACCGGCGTCCCGTCAGCGATCGGTGCCAGGCGCCCGGAGGCCTTCGGCGTCCAGCCCGGCACGCCGAGCAGCACCGCCAGCGCACCGGCGGCATCGGCGCGGTCGCCTTCCTGTTCGGCCAACCGGGCCTGCAGCGCCGCACGCTCCATCTCTACGCGCGCCACGTCGTAGCGGCTGGCGAGGCCGCTGGATTCGCGTGCCGCGACGATGTCGCGGATACGGCCGATGCGCTCGATCGAATCGGTCAGCGCGTCGATGCGTTCCTGTACGGCGAGGATCGCCACGAACGCGACCGCCGCTTCCTCCGCCAGCTGGTTCTCGCCGACGCGTACCCGGGCGCGCGCAGCATCGATGAAGCGCTCCGCCGCCTCGATGCGTGCGCCGCGCTGGCCGGCCAGCAACAGCGGGAATTCGACCGACGTATCGGTCTGGTTGCGCCCGTCGAACATCGTGGCACTGCCGCCGGCCGGGCGGCTGCGGCCGATCGCGATCCTCGGATTGGGCAGCGCGCCGGCGGAGATGCGCCGGGCCTCTGCGGCAGACACTGCTTCGCGCTCGATCTGCAGGCGTGGACTGGCCTCGCGCGCCAGTGCGAGCACCGCCGGCAGGTCGACCTCTCCCGGCATGACCGATACCGTTGCCCGCGGGACCTCGGCCGGGAAGGCAGGCTGCGGCGCGGCCAGCGCGGCCGCGCACAGCGCGATCAGGCAGAACGTGCGCAGGGCCGAGCGCTTCATCGTCGCGGAAGGAACCGGCCCGGGCATCATGCGTCCTCCTCTTCCGGCGTCATCAGTTTCTTCGGCGTGAGCATCCGGTACACCACCGGCAGCACGAACAGCGACACCAGCAGCGTCGTCGCCATGCCGCCCACCACCACCAGGGCGAACGGCCGCTGGGTCTCGGACCCGACGCTGGTCGCCACCGCCATCGGCATCAGGCCGAACATGGCCAGCATCGAGGCCATCAGCACCGGACGCAGCCGCTCGACGCAGCCCTCGACCAGCGCCGAGTCGAGCGCTTCCCCGGCGAGCCGGCGCGCCTCGGTCGCCCCGAGCAGCAGCAGGCCCATCAGCGACACCTGTCCGAGCAGCGTGATGAAGCCGATCGCCGCGCTGACCGACAGCGGCACGTCGGCAATCAGCAGCGCGAACGCACCGCCGCTCTGGGCGAAGGGAACGGTCAGAAGGATTGCCAGCACCGTGCGCCCGCTGTTCATTGCGGCATAGAGCAGCGCCAGCACCAGCAGCACCGCGACCGGTACCACCAGCTTCAGCCGCGCAATGGCACGCTGCTGGTTCTCGAACTCGCCGCCCCACACGAAGCGGTGCCCCTCGGGCGGCTTCACCTGCTCGCGCACCGCGCGAATCGCCTCGGTCACGGTCGAGCCGATGTCGCGGTCCTCGATGTTGAACTTCAGCGCGAGGAAACGGGTGTTGCCCTCGCGGTTGATCTTCGCCAGGCCGGTGGTCGAGGTGATCGACGCCAGCTCGGACAGCGGGATGCGCGCGCCGCCGGCACCGTCGAGCGTGATCGCACCGATGCGTTCGGCGTCGTCGCGCGAAGCCACTGGCAGCACCACGCGCACCGGCACCACGCGCTCGCCCTCCCAGAACCGGGTGACGATCCTGCCCGCCAGCGCGGTCTCGATCACCGTCTGCGCGGCCGCGACCTCGATGCCGGCACGCGCCAGCGCCTGCCGGTCGAGCTTGATCTGCAACTGTGGCGTGGTCGCGTCGCGGAACAGGTCGAGCTCGACCACGCCCTCGACCTTGCGCAGCACCGCGATCGCCTCGACCAGCGACGCGCGCATGGCAGCGAGATCTTCGCCGAAGATCTTCAGCACCACCTTGCCGCGCACGCCGCTGACCGCCTCCTCGACGTTGTCCTTGATCGGCTGCGAGAAGTTGTAGCGCACGCCCGGGATCTCCGCGAGCGAGGCTCGCATCTCGCGGGTCAGCACCACCTTGTCGATGCCTTTGCGCCACTCGCCGCGCGGCTTCAGCCGCACGTAGGTCTCCGACGCGTTGACGCCCTCGTTGTCGGTGCCGTCCTCGGGCCGTCCCTGCGCAGACAGCGTCTCGCGCACCTCGGGGAACTTCATGATCCGGCTGCGCACCTCGGCCAGGATCTCCTGCCCGCGCTGCAGCGACACGCTCGCCGGCATCTCGACGAACACGGTGAAGTCGCCTTCGTCCAGTTCGGGCAGGAATTCGGTGCCCACGCCCTTTCCGGCCAGTACCCCGCCGCCGAGCAGCACCAGTGCGAACACCAGGGCCACCCAGCGCCGCTTCAGCAGCCAGCGAAGCAGGCGGCGGTAGCCGTCGGCCAGCGCGACCTGCCACTGCGGCTCGCGTTTGTCTGCATCGGACGGGCGGAAGGCGAACGCGCACAGCGCCGGCACCACCGTCAGCGCGAACACCAGCGCACCGAGCAGGGCGAACGCATAGGTGAGAGCCAGCGGCCGGAAGATGCGTCCTTCGACCGACTGTAGCGTGAACACCGGCAGCAGCGCGACGATGATGATCAGCATCGCATAGAGGGTGGGCTTGCCGACGTCGATCGCCGACTGGATGACCACGCGGATCACCTCGCGCCGGTCCTTCGGCCGCTGGTGGCGTAACGCATGCTGCACGTTCTCGACCAGCACCACCGCGCCATCGACCAGGATGCCGAAGTCGATGGCGCCCATCGAGATCAGGTTGGCCGGCAACCCGAGCGCATGCAGCCCGAGGAAGGCCGACAGCAGGGCAAGCGGGATGACGACGGCGACGATCGCCGAGCCGTAGATGCTGCGCAGGAACAGCCAGACGATCGCCACCACCAGCACGAAGCCGTGCAGCAGGTTGGTGTGCACCGTGGCCAGCGTCAGGCCGATCAGCGTGCTGCG
>CANGXU010000158.1 GCA_947457885.1 Betaproteobacteria bacterium | reverse complement strand
CATCCCTCGGTACCGGCGAAGACGACGCAGGACCTGGTACGCATCGCACGCGAGCGCCGTGGCAAGCTGAACTACGGCTCGTCCGGCGTGGGCTCGATCTCGCACCTGATCGCCGAGGCCCTGCAGAGCGCTACCCCGGGCGTCGAGATGGTGCATGTCGCCTACAAGGGCATTGCCCCGGCACTCGCGGCCCTGATCGGCGGCGAGATCGACCTCGCCTTCCTCACGCTGCCGCAGGCAGAGAGTTCGGCGAAGGCTGGCCGGTTGCGCCTGCTCGCTGCCACCGGTGCGACGCGGCCGGAGGGTGCGAAGGCACTGCCGACCCTGCTCGAAGCGGGGCTCAAGGTGCATCCGGTCGAGGGCAGCTATGGGCTCGTGGGCCCGGCCGGCCTGCCGCGCGATGTCGTGGTACGTCTCAATTCACAGGTCAATGCGGCATTGAAGTCGCCGGACTTCCGCCAGCGGTTCGAATCCCAGGGCTTCGAGGCGGTGGCCCCGAATTCGCCGGAGGACTACGCGAAGCAGATCCGCGGCGATCTCGAAGTGTTCGGCCGCGTGGTGAAGCGGGCAGGCATCAAGCCAGAAGGCTGAGCGGCGGAGCATCTTTGCGGTGGTTCCCGTGCTGCGGTACGCTCGGCCATGCGGGTGGAGCACGGCGTGGAACGCATGCATACATGCGCCGGCAGGCCGCCCGCCACGGAGGATGAGCACGCATGTCGAATCAGACGCAGGCCGCACCTGGTGCGCCGGCACCCGGCGCGCAGGCGCCGCGTGCGGACCTCGCGCGCTTCTTCTCGCCGCGCTCGGTCGCACTGGTCGGTGCCACCGACGACCGTTCGCGATTCGCCGGCAAGGTGCTGATGCGGCTCGCCAACTTCGGCTATGGCGGCACGGTGTACCCGGTCAACCCTCGCTTTACCGAGGTCGGCGGGCGGCGCTGCCATCCGTCGGTGGCGGACCTGCCGGAGGCACCGGACCATGTCGGGATCGTCGTGCCGACCGGGCAGGTGCTGCCGATCCTGGAGGCCTGCGCGGCGCGCGGTGCGCGCTTCGCGACCGTCTACTCCGGTGGCTTCGCCGAGACCGGTACCGCCGAAGGCCGGGCGCTGCAGGCGGAGATCACCGCCCTTGCGCGGCGCACCGGGCTGCGCGTGATGGGACCGAACTGCAACGGCATGGTGAACTTCGTCGATGGCTTCACGATGACCACCTCGGCGACCGTGGCTAAGCGGAGGGCGGCGGGCAACGTGGGGGTGGTCGCGCAGAGTGGCGGCGCCGGCCAGGTGAACGTGATGTGGCGCGCCCAGGAAGCGGGCATCGGCATCAGCTACGAAGTGAGCTGCGGCAACTCGGCCGACCTGAACATCATCGACTTCATCGATTTCATGGTCGAGGACGAGTCGACCGATGTCATCATGGTGCTGGCCGAGCACATCCCCGACGGTGCGCGGCTGGTCGAAGCCGCAGGCCGCGCGGCGGCGAAGGCAAAGCCTATCGTGATGGTCAAGCTCGGGCGGACGGCTGCCGGCAGCCATGCGGCGGCCTCGCATACCGGGGCGATGGCCGGGGCCGACGACATCTGCGATGCAGCGCTGCGCCAGTGCGGGATCATTCGCGTCGACGACTGCAACGAACTGTACGAGACGGCGATGCTGCTGCGCACGCGGCGGCTGCCGCGCGGCCGGCGCGCGGCGGCGACGACGATCTCCGGCGGCAACGGGGTGCTGCTGGTCGACCTCGGTGCCTCGGTGGGCATCGAGTTCCCGCCATACACCGCCGGCACCGAGGCCGCGCTGGCCTCCGTGCTTCCGAAGCATGCGACCACCGCGAACCCGACCGACGTGACCAATGCGGCGCTCGGCCAGCCTGGCCTGTTCCATCGCTGCATCTCGACCATCGCCGCCGACGACAACGTCGACGTGGTGGTGCCGATCTTCACGCTGGCGGCGGCCGCCGATATCCGGCAGGCGGTGCAGGCGGCACGCGAGACCGACAAGCCGGTCGCGCTGCTCTGGACCGGCGGCTGCAACGACGACCCGTCGCTCACGCCGGCAGCGCTCGCGGCCGAAGGCGTGGCGGTGTATCGCAACACGCTGTCGTGCATGAAGGCGGTACGCGCATCGGCAGACTATTCGGCCTTCCTGCGCAGCGCACGCCGCTCGACGGCGCCAGTGCGGCCTGCGGGCGTCGACCCGGACGCAGTGGGGCGCCTGCTCGACGGGCTGCGCGGCAACATGACCGAGCGTGCGAGCAAGGCAGTGCTGGCTGCCTGCGGCCTGCCCGTGACCGCCGAGCGGCTCGCGCGCGACGCGGACGAGGCGGTCGCCGCTGCCACCGCCATCGGTGGCGCGGTGGCGATGAAGATCGAGTCGGCCGAGATCCCGCACAAGACCGAAGCCGGCGCGATCCGGCTTGGCGTTCAGGGGGACGCTGCAGTGCGCACGGCTTTCGCCGAGGTGATGGCTGCTGCCGCACGGTTCCGCCCGGACGCGCGCATCGACGGCGTACTGGTACAGGAGATGGCGCCGCCGGGCCTCGAGATGATGCTCGGTATCGTCACCGACCCGGTGTTCGGGCCAGTGGTGGTGGCCGGGCTCGGCGGCATCCATGTCGAAGTGCTTCGCGATATCGCGTTCCGCGTCGCTCCGGTGTCGGACTCGGAGGCCGACGCCATGCTGCGCGAACTGCGCGGCTACCGCCTGCTGGAAGGCGTGCGCGGTGCCGCACCGCGCGACATCGAGGCGCTGCGCGACGCACTGGTCCGTCTGTCGTGGCTGGCGCACGACCAGCAGGCTTCGCTGGCGGAGCTCGATATCAATCCGCTCGTGCTGTACGAGCGAGGCGCAGGCGCGAAGGTCGTCGATGCGTTGATCGTAGGAAGGGGAGGCGATGGAAACACTGGCGCTTGAGGTCGAACTCACCGACGAGTTGCGCGCGATGCGCGAGGCGGTACGCCGCTTCGTCGATGGCGAACTCGGCCCCTGGGCCGAGGAGATCGACCGCAGCGGCGAGATCCCCGACGGCCTGATCGCGCTGATGCAGCGCAACGGCTACTGCGGCATGCGCCTGCCGGTCGAGTACGGCGGGGGCGGGCTGTCGCTTTTCCAGTACTGCATCGCCCTGGAGGAATTCAGCCGGCTGCACCGGGCCTTCACGATCGCGGCCAACTACACCAGCGGCATGACGCCGATGGCCATTGCCCGCCATGGCACCCCGGCGCAGAAGGAGAAGTTCCTGCGCGGTTTCGCCGCCGGCAAGCTCAAGTCCGGTTTCGCGCTGACCGAACCCGAGGCCGGGTCGGACGCCGCCTCGATGCGCACCCGCGCCGAGCGGCGCGGCGACGGCTGGGTACTGAACGGGCGCAAGCACTACATCAGCGGCGGCCATGTCGCCGACGTGATCATGGTGATGGCGGTCACCGATCCCGAGAAGCGCGCCCGCGGCGGCATCACCGCCTTCCTGGTCGAGAAGGGCATGCCGGGGTTCTCGGTGACCCGGGTGGACACCACGATCGCGACCGATGCGATCCGCCTGGCGGAGCTGACCTTCGAGGATTGCGTGCTGCCCGACAGCGCGGTGGTCGGCGAGGTCGGCAACGGTTTCAAGGTGGCGATGGGTTCGCTCAACGACGGCCGCATGTCGGTGTCGTGTTCCTGCGTCGGGGCTGCCGAATCGCTGGTCGAGCGCTCGATCGAGCATGCGAAGACCCGGCGCACCTTCGGCAAGCTGCTCGCCGAACGGCAGGCGATCCAGTGGATGCTCGTCGATTCCGCGGTGGACATCGCCGCCGCGCGCGCCCTCTGCTACGACGTGCTGCGCCGGATCGAACGGGGCGAGAAGGTGGGTTCGGCCGGCAGCATGTGCAAGCTGTTCTGTTCCGAGATGGTCGGCCGGGTCGCCGACCGCGCGGTGCAGATCCACGGCGGCATGGGCGTGATCCGCGGCTTCCCGGTCGAGCGCTTCTATCGCGACGTGCGCCACTACCGGGTGGGCGAGGGCGCCTCCGAGATCCAGCGGATCGTGATCGCGCGCGACCTGCTGCGTGGCGTGAGGATCGAGGACTGACGACGTGAAGACGAACGCTGCGATCGTCGGCATCGGCGAGAGCCGGGTCGGAAAGGTGCCGGACCGCTCGGCACTGCAGTTGCAGGCCGACGCCGCGCAGGCCGCGCTCGCCGATGCCGGGCTGTCGATGTCCGACGTCGACGGACTGCTGACCACCCCGGTGCGGGTCGAGCACTGGAACATGCCGGCCGGCGTGGTGGCGCACCACCTGGGCATCCGCCCGGCCTTCCTGTCCACGGTCGACCTCGCGGGGGCGTCGGGCGCGGCGATGATCCACCAGGCGGCGATGGCGATCGCTTCCGGGCAATGCACGACGGTGCTGTGCGTGGCCGGCCAGAACCTGCTGAGCCATGGCTCGCGCTCGACCGCGGTGCGCAAGATGGCCGAGGGCGGCAGCGCGCACCCGCAGTTCGAGGTGCCCTACGGGCCGCTGGTGCCCTCGCTCTATGCGCTGGTGGCGCAGCGGCACATGCACGAGTACGGCACCACCGCCGAGCAGCTGGCCGAGGTGGCGGTGACCATCCGCCGGCATGCTTCGTTGAACCCCAACGCGCACAAGCGCGAACCGATCACCGCGGCCGACGTGCTCGGCTCGAAGATGATCACGTCGCCGCTGCACATCCTCGACTGCGCGATCGTCTCCGACGGCGCGGCGGCGGCGATCGTCACCAGTGCCGATCGCGCGCGCGACCTGCGCTCGCGTCCCGCCCACCTGCTGGGGCAGGGCTACGGGCTGCGCCACAGCCATATCGGGGACACGTCGCTCACCACCACCGGCGCGGTCGATTCCGGCCGCGATGCGTTCCGCACGGCCGGGTTGTCGCCATCGGATGTCGATGTCGCGCAGATCTACGACTGCTTCACGATCACGGTGATCGTCGAACTGGAGGACCTCGGCTTCTGCGCCAAGGGCGAGGGCGGTGCCTTCGTGGAGGGCGGGCGCATCGGGCTGGGCGGGGCGTTGCCGGTGACCACCCACGGCGGCCTGCTGTCGGGCGGCCATCCCGGCCTGGGTGGCGGGTTCTTCCATGTGCTGGAGGGCGTTCGCCAGGTGCGCGGCGACGCCGGCGAGCGGCAGGTGCCGGATGCGAAGGTCGCGCTGGTGCATGGCAACGGCGGGGTGATCAGCGTGCATTGCACGCTCCTCCTCGGCCAGGAGGGCAGGGCATGAGCGAGCGTCCGTTGCCGGTCCCCGATGCGGCGACCGCACCCTACTGGGATGCGGCACGCGAGCATCGACTGGTGATGCCGAAGTGCGCCGACTGCGGTGCATTCCACTTCTATCCGCGCACCCTCTGTCCGTCATGCAGTTCGTCGCGGATCGAGTGGGCCGCATGCAGTGGCCGCGCCGAAGTCTACTCGTACACCATCGTGCATCGCGCGCCCGGTCCGGCCTTCACGGCGGAGGTGCCCTATGTGGTGGCGACCGTGAAGCTGCATGAGGGGCCACACCTGATGACGCGCATCCGGGGTTGTGCACCCGAAGCAGTGCGCATCGGGATGGCGGTCAGGGTCGCCTTCGACGAGGCGTCCGCCGAGATCACGTTGCCGGTATTCGAGCCGGCAGGGGAGGTTTTATGAATCGATCGCACCGGTCTGCTTCCGCACGGGCACCAGCCGCTCCTGTCCCATCGCCGGCACCTCTGGCATTGGCCGTGGCGGTCGCCGCTGCCGCACTGCAGGCGATTGCGCTGCCGGCGGCGGCACAGGCCTGGCCGGTGAAGCCGGTGCGCTTCGTGTCGCCCTATCCGCCCGGCGGTGCTAACGACGTGCTGGCCCGCATCCTTGCGCAGAAGCTGGGCGAGACGATGGGGCAGCCATTCCTGGTCGAGAACCGCGCCGGTGCCGCCGGCAACCTCGGCGCGGAACTGGTGGCGCGTGCGGCGCCCGACGGCTACACGCTGCTGATGGGCCAGGCGAGCAACCTCACGATCAACGTGAGCCTGATGGCGAAGATGCCCTACGACCCGGTGAAGGACCTGGCGCCGGTGACGCTGGTCGCGAGCACGCCCAACCTGCTGGTCGTGCATCCGTCGCTGCCGGTGAAGACGGTGAAGGACCTGGTCGCGCTGGCGAAGGCGAGGCCGGGCGCGCTGAACTACGCATCGTCCGGCACGGGCACTGCCGGCCACCTTGCCGGCGAACTGTTCAACCGCGCCGCCGGGGTGAAGATGGTGCACATCCCGTACAAGGGCGCTGCACCTGCGCTGACCGACCTGGTCGCCGGCCATGTGCACCTGTACTTCACATCGCCGATCTCGGCCCAGCCGTTCACCCGATCGGGACGGCTGCGGCAGGTCGCGGTGACCAGCCTGAAGCGATCGCCGTCGTCCCCCGACCTGCCCACCGTCGCGGAATCGGGCTTCCCCGATTTCGATGTCGTGTCCTGGTGGGGCGTGCTCACGCCGGCCGGCGCGCCGAAGGAGGTGATCTCGCGGCTGCATGGGGAGATCGTCAGGGCGATCGCCCTGCCGGACATCCGCGCGAAGTTCTCCGACCAGGGCGCGGACCCGGCGGCGAGCAATACGCCGGAACAGTTCGCGGCCCTGATCCAGTCCGAGATCCTGAAGTGGGGTCGGCTGATCAAGGAACTGGGCGTGCGGCCCGAGTAGCGCCGGCGGCGCGCCACCCGCGGCGCGCGCAGGCCGCTCGCAGCCGGCTCAGCCGCGCAGCACCTGCTGGATCCAGTGCGCCGCCTGCAATGCACGCACGTCCTGTCCGCGCGCCGCTATGACCTGAACGCCCATCGGCAGGCCGGACGGCCCGGTGAACACCGGCACCGCGACCGACGGTACGTGCAGCATCGTCCACATCTGGTGGAACGCCGTCTTGCCGACGTTCTCCAGGCCACGCGGTGCCTCGCCCTCGGCGCTAGGCGTGACCAGTACATCGACGCCTCGCAGGCCGTCCTCGAGCATCCGGCGGCAGTCGGCGACGGTGCGCAGCGCCTCGAGGTACTGGTCGCGCGTCCAGCGCCCGGCCTGCACCAGCTTGCCGCCCAGCGTCGGGCTCAGCTGGGGGAGGTGGTACACCCGTTCGTAGGCGAGCGAGCGGCGCGTTTCGTAGTCGTTGACGATGTTCGACGCATCGATGATCGCGTCCATCGCAGGAGGCAGCGCGAGTTCCTGGACTGCAGCCCCGGCAGCGGACAGCCGTGAGGGCATCGCCTCGAAAGCCTCGACCATCGACGGTTCGGCCAGCGACCACTGCGGCGTGCGGTAGAGCGCGATGCGTGGTGGTGCCGCGGGGCGATCGAAGGACGGCGGCACGAAGCCGATCAGCGCAGCGGCGAACAGCGATGCATCCGGTACGTCGCGTCCGTATACCCCGACGGTGTCGAGCGACGGAGCCAGCAGCTTGATGCCTGCACCGTTGATCGAGTTGTAGGTCGGCTTGAAGCCGGCCACGCCGCAGTAGGCTGCCGGCCGCACCAGGGATCCGCCGGTCTGGGTGGCGAAGGCGAGCGGCACCATGTGGTCGGCGACGGCTGCCGCCGAGCCACTCGAAGAGCCGCCGGGCGTGTGCGCAAGGTTATGCGGATTGCGGGTGATCGCGGGATGCCGGTTCGCCAGTTCGGTGCTCACCGTCTTGCCGAGCACGACCCCACCCTGCTCTCGCGCGGCGACGACGCAGGCGGCGTCGGCCACCGGGCGGTGGCCGCGGTAGATCGGCGTGCCGTACTCGGTAGGCAGCGTCGCGGTGTCGATGATGTCCTTCACGCCGATCGGCAGGCCGTGCAGCGCGCCGCGCAGGCGACCCTCGCTGCGTTCGCGGTCGCGCTCGCGCGCCTCGGACAGGGCGAGCGCCGGATCGAGGTGCGCCCACGCAAGCACCTCCGGGTCGCGCGCATGGATGCGCTCGAGGCAGGCCAGCACCAGCCGTTCCGAGGTGAGCGTTCCTGCGGCCATTGCACGGACGGCCTCGACCGCGCCCAGCGTGTTCGGGTCCTTCATGGTGTTTCCTTCAGGCCTGTGCGCACATCTGGCGCGCGCACGAAACGATCCGTGCCGGTGCGACCCGGCAGAGGGCCTCCAGCGGCTGCGCGTAAGGAACCGGCGTACGCGGCGCGCCGAGCCTGCGCGGGGGGCAGCGCAGGGCAGCGAACAGGTGTTCGGTGACCTCGGCGACGATCTCGGCCCCGAAGCCGCCGACCGTGACTGCCTGGTGGGCCACCAGCAGCCGGCCGGTACGCGCGACCGAGTCGAACACGGTGTCGCGGTCCCAGGGCCACAGCGTGCGCAGGTCTATCACCTCGATCGACAGACCGTCCGCCTGCGCCGCATCGGCAGCCAGCAGGCAGTCGCCGAGCTGGCCGGACCAGGTGACCAGGGTCAGGTCACTGCCCGCACGCCGGATCGCAGCCTTGCCGAGCACCGCTGGCGCGGCACCTTCGTCGACGTCACCGGTCGAAGTCCACAGCTCCTTGTGTTCCATGTAGACCACCGGGTCGTCGGAACGGATGGCCGCCTTCAGCAGGCTGTGGTTGTCCGCCGGCGTGGCTGGCGCCACCACGACCAGGCCGGGGACGTGTATCCACCATGCTTCGGTCGACTGGGAGTGCTGCGCGGCCATGCCTTCGCGGAAACCGATCGGCTGGCGGATCACGACCGGAACGCGTACCTGCCCGCCGAGCATGTAGCGGGCCTTCGCGGCCTGGTTCACGATCTCGTCGGCGGCACACAGACCGAAGTCGGCATAGCGCAGTTCCACCACGGGACGGGTCCCGCAGATCGCCGCGCCGATCGCCGAGCCCATGAT
>CANGXU010000157.1 GCA_947457885.1 Betaproteobacteria bacterium | reverse complement strand
GTCGTCGAGCGTGAACAGGAAGGTGTGCGATGGCTTGCTGTCGTCGTCGGCATACCAACGGTCCGCCTGCGCCCAGGTGATCTTGCGCGCCTTGTACTCGATCACGCGCTCTCCCTTCGGGATGTCCACCGTCGCGAAGACACCGCGGCCATGGATCGGCGATCGGCGCACGAGGGTCCTGCGCGGCGGGGTGGCGACCCGGGCGGGCTTCTCCGGGGCAGCCTTCTTCGGGGCGGTCTTCTTCGGAGCGACCTTCTTCGGAGCGGCCTTCTTCGGAGCGGCCTTCTTTGCAGCCGATTTCTTCGCGGGGGTCTGCGTGCGCTTCTTTGCGTTGGCCATGCGGGGTCCTGTGGGGAACGCGGAAAACGGGAATGACGAGTCGGGCAGTGTCGGGCTACAGGACCATCACCACCATCGGGTGGTCGCAGAGATCCTTGTACAGCGCGTCGAGTTGCTCGCGCGAAGTGGCAGTGACGGTGACCGTCAGGCTGGTGTACTTGCCCTCGCGGCTGCTGCGCATCTCGACCGTCGCCGGGTCGAAGTCCGGGTCATGCCGCCGCACGACCGCGACCACCGCCGGCGCGAACCCGGGTGCCGCCGGACCCATCACCTTGACGGGGAAAGGTGACGGATAGACGATGAGCGAGTCGGTCGGCGCTACGGGATGTGGCATGGCGCCCCGCTCGTCACCGGACCCGCCGTTCACCGCCACGGGGCGTGCCCCCTGGAGCCGGCCTGCCGGGCGCGTCCGGTCAGCAACCGGTCACCTCGCGCTTGAACGCTTGGTAGTGCGCGTGCATCTGCTTCCAGACCGCGCCAGGCTTGCCGGTGCCGACCGGCTTGTCGTCGAGGGTCGTGATCGCGAGCACTTCCTTCGTGGCCGAGGTGACCCAGATCTCGTCGGCGCCGTGCAACTCGGCCTCGGTGATCGGACGCAGCTGGTGCGGCATGCCGTGCTTCTGCGCGAGCTCGATGGTGACGTCGAACGTGGTGCCGGGCAGCAGCAGGTTGCTCTTCGGCGGCGAGAAGATGGTGCCGTCCTTCACGATCAGCACGTTGCTGGACGACGCCTCGGTGAGCATGCCGTCGCGGATCAGGATGGTCTCGACCGCGCCGACCTCGGCCGATTTCTGCCGGGCCAGGACGTTGCCCAGCAGCGCCGTGGACTTGATGTCGTTGTTGTACCAGCGGTCGTCGCTGGCGGTGATCGCGGCTGCACCGTCGGTATGCCACTCGATCGGCGGCTTGCGCATCGGGTTGCTCATCATGAAGACCGTCGGCTTCGTATCCTTCGGAAATGCATGGTCGCGCGGCGCGACACCGCGCGTGACCTGGATGTACAGCCCCTGGTCGGGATGCGGCGAGCGTTCGATCATCTCGTTGCACAGCGCTTCCCAGCGCTCGATCGAGTGCGGGTTCTGCAGCCCGATCTTGTCCATGCTCCGCTGCATGCGCTGCAGGTGTTCCATCATCCTGAAGGGCTTCTTCGAATAGACCGGAATCACCTCGTAGACCCCGTCGCCGAAGATGAAGCCACGGTCGAGCGGCGAGATCTTCGCCTCTTCGATCGGAAGAAACTCGCCATTCAGGTGAACGATCATCGCTTTGCCCTCGATATCGGAACGGTAATCACCGAAGCAGCCGTTATTGCTTCAGCATCAGTCGCAGGCTGTCCCACGTGCGCCGGAAGATGTTCGCCGCCCGCACTTCCTGCAGGGCGACTACCGGATATTCTGCCAGCGGACGGCCGTCCAGCGCGAGCTTGAGCGTGCCGACCCGCTGCCCGGCGGCGATCGGAGCAACCAGCGGCTGCACGCTCTCGAGGTCAGCCTTCACGCGCGACCCGCTGCCGGCCGGCAGGGTGGCGAGCAGGTCGGTCTCGAAGCCCGCGTCGACAGTGCGCGAGGATCCCTTCCAGACCGCGAGCGACGCAACCGGCTGGCGTGCCGCATACAGGCGGAAGTTGTCGAAGAACTGGAAGCCGTAGTTGATCAGTTTCTGGCTCTCGCTGATGCGCGCGCTCTCGGACGGCGCACCGAGCACCACCGCCACCAGCCGCCGCTCGCCACGCTTGGCGGAGGTGACCAGGCAGAATCCAGCGGCCTCGGTGAAGCCGGTCTTCATGCCGTCGACGGAGGGATCGAGCCAGAGCAGCCGATTGCGGTTTGCCTGCTTGATCTTGTTGTAGGTGAAGTCGCGCTGCGAGTACAGCGCGTAGAACTCGGGGAAGTCGCGGATGATCGCCACGGCGAGCCGCGCGAGGTCGGAGGCGCTGCTGTAGTGCTTCGAATCGGGCAGCCCGGTCGAATTGCGCAGCGACGTGTTCTTCATGCCGAGCCGCTGCGCCTCGCGCGTCATCGCATCGGCGAATGCATCCTCGCCGCCGGCGACCGCCTCGGCCAGCGCGATGCTGGCGTCGTTGCCCGACTGGATGATCATGCCGCGCAGCAGTTCGTCGACGGTGACCGGGATACGCTGCTCGATGAACATGCGCGAGCCCTCGGCCTTGCGCGCACGGTCGGAAACCGGCACCACCAGCGACGGCGTCAGCCGCTTCTGGCGGATCGAGTTGAACGTGAGGTAGGCGGTCATCAGCTTGGTCAGCGACGCCGGCTCGAACCGATCATCGGCCGCCTGTGAGGCCAGTACCTGCCCGGTCGCAAAGTCGACCAGCACATAGGCCTTCGCGTTGATCGACGGCGGAACCGGCACCGGGAGCGCGCCTGGCTGCGCAAATGCCAGCGGCGCTACGGCACTGCAGAGCAGGAACGCAAGCACACAGAGAACGCGCTCGGCCGGGCGGTTCATGAACATCTCGATCACCATCTGGGGGCTTTCCGGAAAACGATCAAGTATAGCCGAGCGACCGGTGGCTTCCCTTCGGCCTCACCCGCCGGGACACTTGAAAAAGCAGGGCTGGTGCACATCTACGTGGGGCAGGCGTCGTGCCATCGGAAATCGCAGGCACCGCCCGACCACCGGGAACCGCCCCGGGGGCGACATCCAACTACTGTCTGATGGAGGCTCCACCATGGCCCAGCTGATCCGCAACGAATCTATAGACGACATCTTCAACAATCTGTTCCAGGGCTTCCTGGTTCGCCCGGTCGGCGCGACCGGTACCGCCCCCACGGGTGCCGCGCGTCCATTCAGCGTCGAGGTGACGGAGGACGAAAAGGCCTACGCCGTGCACGCCGAGCTTCCCGGCGTCTCTCGAGACGACATCCATGTGACGATCGACGGCAACGACGTCGCGATCAGCGCAGAGGTGCGCAACCAGCGCGAGGCGAGCAAGGACGGCCGCGTGCTGCGCAGCGAGCGCTACTACGGCAAGCTGTACCGAGCGTTCCAGCTGGCCGACGCGATAGACGACGCTGCTGCCGAGGCGAAGTACGCCGACGGGGTGCTCGAACTGCGCCTGCCGAAGAAGGCGGTCACCTCGGCCCGGCGGCTCGAGATCCGCTGAGCGGCGCGTGGACCATGCGCCTGAGCGGGCCGTGATGGCCGGCCAGGCGCATCGCACGGCACGGCTCCATGCCCGGTGACCGTCCGGCGGCACCACGCAATGCCTGGTAAACCCAGCATGCGGATACCGCCCGCACGCCCCGGCCGCTAGAATCGGCGTATTGCCCTTCACGCCGCGCAACCTGCGGCCCGCTCCGATGACTGATGCAGCCCCGTTGAGCGCCACGCAGAAAGCCCAGGTCCTGTCCGAGGCACTGCCCTACATCCGCCGCTTCCACGGACGCACCGTGGTGATCAAGTACGGCGGCAACGCGATGACCGACGAGAAGCTCAAGCAGTCGTTCGCGCACGACGTCGTGCTGCTGCGCCTGGTGGGCATCAATCCGGTGGTGGTGCATGGCGGCGGCCCGCAGATCGAGCAGCTGCTCGCGCGCGTCGGCAAGAAAGGCGAGTTCGTGCAGGGCATGCGCGTCACCGATGCCGAGACGATGGACATCGTCGAGATGGTGCTCGCCGGCCAGGTAAACAAGGAGATCGTCGAGCTGATCAACAGCGCAGGCGGCAAGGCGGTCGGGCTGACCGGGCAGGACGGCGGGCTGATCCGGGCCCGCAAGATGATGGTTGCGCGCCAGGAGAACCCGGACGAGAAGATCGACATCGGCCAGGTGGGCGAGATCGAGTCGGTCGATCCGAGCATCATCCAGACCCTCACCTCGAGCGGCTTCATCCCGGTCATCGCCCCGATCGGTTCCGGATCCGAGGGCGAGACCTACAACATCAACGCCGATCTGGTGGCCGGCAAGGTCGCCGAAATCCTCAAGGCAGAGAAGCTGATGCTGCTCACCAACACACCCGGCGTGCTCGACAAGGAAGGCAACCTGCTCACCGGGCTCACCGCACGGCGCATCGACGAACTGTTCGCCGACGGCACCATCTCCGGCGGCATGCTGCCGAAGATCTCCTCGGCGCTGGACGCCGCGCGCGGCGGCGTGTCTTCGGTGCACATCATCGACGGCCGTGTCGACCACAGCGTGCTGCTCGAGATCATGACCGACCAGGGCGTCGGCACGATGATCCGCAGCCGATGAGGATCCGCTGCTGATGGCCCGGGCCCGCACCTGGGTCTTCGACCTCGACAACACGCTGCACTACTGCACACCGCACATCTTCCCGCACATGAACCGGTCGATGACCGAGTACGTGATGCGGCACCTCGGGCTGGCGGAAGCCGAGGCGAGTGCGCTGCGGCGCCGCTACTGGCTTCAGTACGGCGCGACGCTGCTCGGGCTGATGAAACACCACGAAACCGACCCGGACCAGTTCCTGCACGAAACGCACCAGTTTCCCGAACTCGACCGGATGGTGATCCGCGAGATGGGACTGCGCGCGCTGCTGCACCGGCTGCCAGGACGCAAGGTGGTGTTCTCGAATTCACCGGAGCGCTACTGCCGGGCGGTACTCGAGGTGCTGGGTATCGCCGATCTGTTCGACGGCGTATTCACGATCGAGCACACCGGCTACCGGCCGAAGCCGGACGTGCGCGGCTTCCGTGAGCTGTTCCGGCGCCACCGGATCGACCCCCGGCGCAGCATCATGGTCGAGGATTCGCTGGACAACCTGGCCACGGCGCGCGCCCTCGGCATGCGCACGGTGTACATCGTGCGCCGCAAGCCGGGCCTGCTGCGCGTGCGGCGACCCGGCTATGTCGACCTGATGGTGACCGGCCTGCGAGAGATGACGCGCTGCCTTCCGCAATTGCGATGAGGACCGGGTCGCGCGGGGAATGCACGGTACGAGCCTGCATTTTTCCTTCACCCTCGCGGCATAATCCGCCTAGAATGTGTTCTTGCAACGAAGCGTGTGCTCACAATCGATGGTGCCGGAGTTCCCCGGCAACCGGATCGTTGCCGGCCCCGGACGCCAGACCGGACCGTCTCCCGTGGAGGGTTCATCATGCCGCCGCGTACAGGCGAACGCAGACTGCAGATTCTGCAGACGCTCGCCGAAATGCTCGAAGTCCCGAGCCCGGAAAAGATCACCACCGCCTCCCTCGCTGCCCGGCTCGATGTTTCGGAGGCGGCGCTCTACCGCCATTTCGCAAGCAAGGCGCAGATGTTCGAAGGACTCATCGAGTTCATCGAGCAGACCGTGTTCAGCCTGATCAACAAGATCGCCAGCGATGAACCGATCGGCCTGAAGCAGGTCGACGCCATGGTCGCGGTGCTGCTCGCGTTCTCGAAGAAGAATCCGGGCATGAGCCGGGTACTGATCGGCGAGGCGCTGGTGCACGAAAACACGCGGCTGCAGGCGCGGATCAACCAGATGCACGACCGGATCGAGGCCACGCTGAAGCAGGCACTGCGGCTGTCGCAGACTCAGGGCGAGCTGCCGGGCGATGCCGACGTGGCGGCCCAGGCCAATGCGATCATGGCTTTCGTGGTCGGGCGCTGGCATCAGTTCGCCAAGAGCGGCTTCACGCGCGACCCGTCGCAGTTCTGGGCCGAGCAGCGCAAGATACTGCTGTCGACCTGAAGCGCGTCCTCAGGCCTGGCCGCGCCCCGCACAGACGGGACAGGCCGGATCCCGCCTCACACGCACTGCGCGCCAGTCGGCCTCGCGCGCGCTGAACAGCAGCAGCCGACCCGACAGCGGCTTGCCGACCCCGGCGACGAGCTTGAGCACTTCGCCCGCCTGCATCGCACCGATGACCCCGACCAGCGGCGCGAACACCCCCATCACCGCGCAGCGCTCCTCTTCCTCGCTGGCGACGGCGTCCTGCGGGAACAGGCAGTGGTAGCAAGGGCTGTCGTCAAGGCGCAGGTCGAACACCGATATCTGCCCGTCGAAACGGATCGCAGCCCCTGACACCAGCGGCTTGCGGAAGCGCACGCAGGCCGCATTGAGGGCGTAGCGGGTCGCGAAGTTGTCGCTGGCGTCGACCACCACGTCGGCTGCGGCGACACGTTCGAGCAACGCCTCGCCTTCCAGCCGCCGTGCCAGCGCGACCACGTGCGTGGCAGGGTTGATCGCCTGCATCGAACGGCCGATGGAGTCGACCTTGAGCATGCCGATGCTCTGCGTGGTGTGTGCAACCTGCCGCTGCAGGTTGGTCAGGTCGACCCGGTCCGCATCGCAGACCACCAGTTCGCCGATGCCGGCGCTCGCGAGATAGAGCGCAACCGGGGAACCCAGGCCCCCGGCCCCGACCAGAAGCACCCGGCAATCGAGCAGGCGTTGCTGGCCATCGATCCCGATCTCGTCGAGCAGGATATGGCGACTGTAGCGGGTGAGCTGGTCGTCATCCATCGCAGGGAGCCCGGAAGTCAGCCAGCCCTGCCGGCTGCAGGCACGGGCTGATGCCCGCGCCTGCAGCGGCCGGATCCTCAGCGGGCGGCGGCGGTGGTGGCCGGCGCAGCGGCGGCCACCGGCAGTTCGCGCTGCACGGGCTGCCCCTTCAGGTGGTTCAGCGCCTGCATCAGCTGGAAGTCTTCGCGCGAGAACACCTGGCCCGGCTCGAGCCGGATCGGCTCGACACGCGGACGCGCGGGCTCGTCCTTCTTCGCATCCGGGCGCGGACGCGGCACAGCCTTCGGCTCGCCACCCTTGCCGTCGGACAGGTGCCGGTTCAGGTCTGCCTCGCGAACGCGCTGGCCGTCGCTCGGATTGCTGGGGTCTTCGACCACGATGTCGGGCGTGATTCCCTTGGCCTGGATCGAACGACCGTTCGGCGTGAAGTAGCGCGCGGTGGTGAGCTTGATCGCGGTATTGTTGGTCAGCGGCAGGATGGTCTGCACCGAACCCTTGCCGAAGCTCTGGGTACCGATGATCGTCGCACGCTTGTGATCCTGCAGCGCGCCGGCAACGATCTCGGAAGCCGACGCCGACCCGCCGTTGATCAGCACCACCAGCGGCACCGACTTTACATCCTTCGGCAGCCCGCGCAGGTAGTCGCCCTGCGAGGCCCCGCGCAGGTAGAACTCGGGACTGGCGTTGAGCTTCATGCGGGAATCGGGTGCACGGCCGTCGGTGTAGGTGACCAGTGCATTGGCCGGCAGGAACGCGGCCGATACCGCGACCGCGCCGTTGAGCAGGCCGCCCGGGTCGTTGCGCAGGTCGAGGATCAGTCCGCGCATGCTGCCGTTGTTCTCTTTCCAGACGCGCTGGATCGCCTGCGCGAGGCTTTCTCCGGTGTGCTCCTGGAACTGCGTAAGGCGGATGTAGCCGTAACCGGGCTCCATGACCGCGGAGCGTACGCTCTGGATCTTGATCACCGCGCGGGTAAGCGTGACGACGATCGGCTTCTCTTCGCCACGCCGCACAATGGTCAAGGTGATGTTGGTGTTGGGCTTGCCCCGCATCCGGCGCACGGCATCGTTCAGCGTCATGCCCTTCACCGGCGTCTCGTCGAGCCGGACGATCAGGTCGCCGGGACGAAGGCCCGCGCGCGAGGCCGGTGTATCGTCGATCGGCGAGACGACGCGCACCAGCCCATCTTCCATGCCGACCTCGATGCCGAGGCCGCCGAACTCGCCCTGGGTGCCCACCTGGAGCTCCTTGAAGGCCTCCTGGTCGAGGTAAGCGGAGTGCGGATCGAGACCCGACAGCATGCCGTTGATCGCTTCGGTGAACAGCTTGCGGTCTTCCACCGTCTCGACGTAGTCGCTCTTGATGCGTGCGAAGACCTCGGTGAACACGCGCAGGTCTTCGATCGGCAGCGCGCTGGGTGCCTCGCGCTGGGCGACCGCGGAGAAATTCAGGCTGACGAGAACGCCGAGCACGACGCCGACACAGATCAGCCCGATCTGGCTTGCCTTGTTGCGCATGATTGAACCCAACGACCGGGACATGGAGAAGCGGTGACCTCTGGAAGGATTGGCGCCGGACCGGGAAGGTTGCCGGCGGAGTGCATTGCAACGGAAAGAATGGTAGCAGCTTGGCAGGCACCGTCGTGAGACGGAAGTTACGTCAACACCGCAACATGCGTAACAGTCGTAACCACGGGCGCTGCGAGGCGCGGCGGCCCGATCAGCGGCCGGCCGACCAGCCAAGCGGATCGACCGGCTTTCCCTGGTGGCGCAGCTCGAAATAGAGACCTGCCGGGCCGGAGCCGCCGCTGGAGCCGACCGTAGCGACCGGGTCGCCGCTGCGCACGCCGTCGCCGACGCGCCGGAGCAGGGATTCATTGTTGCCGTAGAGGGTCATGTAGCCGTCGCCGTGGTCGACGATCAGCAGATTGCCGAAGCCGCGGAGCCAGTCGGCGAACACCACTCGCCCGGGTGCAACCGAGCGCACCTCCTGGCCGGGCTGCGCGAGGATCGTGATGCCCCGCCATTGCAGGCCGCCGTCGGCACGAGCCTGGCCGAACCGGTTTGCAATCTCGCCAGCCACCGGCAACGCGAGCCGCCCCTTCAGCGAGGCGAATGCGCCCGCCGGCACGCCAGGCTCCGGGATCCGGTCGTTGCGCGTGACGCGCCCGTCCGCAGCGTCGGCGGGCGGCCGCTCGCCCGGGACGCGGGCGGCGCGCTCGG
>CANGXU010000156.1 GCA_947457885.1 Betaproteobacteria bacterium | reverse complement strand
CTCCAAAAATGCGAATCGCGGATTTTGGCGCTGACCGGGCCGCTTGTCAATTGCTGATTGAGCTGAACGTTCACGCGGGTCCGGGCAGCACCTCGTCGGCGCGGAATTTACGGGGCAACAGCAGCCCCTTGCGCGCGCGGCGCCCATTGTAGTCCGCGAGTTCGGCGGCACGGATCTCGATATCCCCGATCTTTCCCATGCGGGCAGTGCCGCCCAGCCGCAGCGATTTTCCGTTGCAGGGGCCGAGCGCGACCAGCCGCTCTCCGTCGTCGAGGCCGATCGCGATCACGCCGCGACCACCGCCCGACAACTGCTTGAACTCTTCCATCGGGAACACCAGCAGGCGGCCGCCGCCGGACACCGCCGCGACCAAGGACGTCGACGCCGGCTGGAAGATCATCGGCTTGACCGGCTCTTCGTCCGGCGTGAGCCCCATGAACTGCTTGCCGGCCTTGATCCGCGACTGCATGTCGCCGAGCGTGCACCAGAACGCATAGCCACCGGTGCCGCCGAGCATCACGCACTCTTCCGGCCGCCCGGCAACCATCTGGGTGATGCGCGCACCTTCCTGCACGTCGAGCAGCGAAGGCGCGGGCACACCGTCGCCACGGGCGCCTGGCAGTTGCGCGACCGGGACCGTGTAGGCGCGGCCACGCGTGTCGAGGAACACCGCCTGGTCGACGGTGCGCACCTCGCGCGCATACTGCAGCGCATCACCTTCCTTGAACGTGAACTGGCTCCAGTCGTGGCCGTGGCCGCTGCGCGCGCGCACCCAGCCCTTGGTCGAGAAGATCACCGTCACCGGCTCGTCGACCACTGCCGCCTCGACGCTGGCCCGCTCGGCCGCCTTGATCAGCGTGCGGCGCGCGTCGCCATGCTGCTTCGCGTCGGTCTCGATCTCCTTGATGATCAGCTTCTTCATCGACGCCGGGTTCTCGAGCAGCTCGAGCAGCTCGGCACGTTCGCCGCGCCTGGCCTCGAGGTCCTGTTCGACCTTGAACGCCTCGAGCCTGGCCAGCTGGCGCAGCCGCATCTCGAGGATGTCCTCGGCCTGCCGCTCGGACAGCTTGAAAGCAGCCATCAGCTCCGGCTTCGGTTCGTCCGAATTGCGGATGACCCGGATCACCTCATCGACGTTGAGCAGCACCAGCATCCGGCCTTCGAGCACGTGGATGCGCTCGTCGACCTGGGCCAGCCGGTGTTCGCAGCGGCGGCGCACGGTGTCGAAACGGAAATCGATCCACTCGGCGAGCACACCGCGCAGGGACTTCTGCTGCGGCCGGCCATCCCGGCCGATGGTCACGAGGTTCACCGACACGCTCGACTCCATGCTGGTGTGCACCAGCAGCGTGTTGATGAACTCGTCGCGGTCCAGACGCGAACTGCGCGGCTCCAGTACCAGCCGCACCGGCGCATCCTTGCTCGACTCGTCGCGGGCCTTCTCGAGCACCGACAGCGTCAGCTGCTTGAGCTGGGACTGATCCTGGGTCAGCGTCTTCTTGCCCGCGCGCACCTTCGGGTTGGTCAGTTCCTCGATCTCGCCGAGGACCTTCTGCACGGAAACGCCGGGCGGCAGCTCGGTGATCACTGCCTGCCATTGCCCGCGCGCCAGTTCCTCGAATACCCAGCGCGCCCGCACCTTGAGCGAGCCGCGCCCGGTGTCGTAGGCCGAGCGCAGGTCTTCGTCGGGGGAGATGATCTGCGCCCCGCCCGGGAAGTCCGGCCCCGGCACGAAGCCGCGCAGCGCGTCGACATCGAGCTTGGGGTTGCGGATCAGCGCGACCGCGGCCGAGGCCACCTCGCGCAGGTTGTGCGACGGCACCTCGGTGGCCATGCCGACCGCGATGCCGGATGCGCCGTTGAGCAGCAGCATCGGCAACCGTGCCGGCAGCAGCGTCGGCTCACGGAACGCCCCGTCGTAGTTCGGCACGAAATCGACCGTGCCCTGGTCGATCTCGGACAGCAGCAGTTCGGCGATCGGCGCCAGCCGCGCTTCGGTGTAGCGCATCGCCGCCGCGCCGTCGCCGTCGCGCGACCCGAAGTTGCCGTGGCCGTCGACCAGCGGATAGCGCATGGTGAAGTCCTGCGCCAGCCGCACCATGGCATCGTAGGCGGACTGGTCGCCATGCGGGTGCAGCTTGCCAAGCACCTCGCCGACGATCCGAGCCGACTTCACGGGCTTCGAGGTCGAGGTCAGCCCGAGCTCGCGCATCGCGAACAGGATCCGGCGCTGCACCGGCTTCTGGCCGTCGCAGACATCGGGCAGCGCGCGCCCCTTCACCACCGACATCGCATACGACAGGTATGCATGCTCGGCGAACAATGACAGCGGCAGCGCATCGCCTTCGGGCATCGCCGGCAGCGCACCTGGCGCGCGCGGCGGTACGCCGCCGGCACCGGCGGCCACCGCCACGGCCAGCTCGGGTACGACGGCGACGTCGCGCCCACTGCCGAACAGGTCCGGCTGGTCGGCGTTGCCGCTCATCGAACGCACCCCCGCTCGTGCTCCAGACAGGACTGGTCAGACATCCGCTTCCACCTCGTTGCCATGACGTTCCATCCAGGCGCGGCGTGAAGCCGCCTCCCCCTTGCCCATCAGCATCGTGAATACCTTGTGTGTCTCGGCCAGTTCGGCACGGGTCATCGCCACGGGCAGGAGCCGGCGCGTCGCCGGGTTCATCGTGGTCTCCCACAGCTGCTCGGCGCTCATCTCGCCCAGGCCCTTGAATCGCTGCACCTGCCAGGATCCGTCGCGCACGCCTTCCTTTCTCAGCTTGTCCTCGATGGACACGAGTTCGGCATCGTCCAGCGCATAGACTTTGCGCGCGAGGCGCTTGCCATGGCCGGGAACGTCGACCCGATAAAGCGGCGGCTTGGCAATGTATACGTTGCCCCGCTCGACCAGCTTCGGGAAATGGCGCAGGAACAGCGTCAGCAGCAGCACCTGGATGTGCGAGCCGTCGACGTCGGCATCGGCCATGATCGCGATCTTGCCGTAGCGCAGGTTCTCGACCACCGCGTCGGGCGCGTCGAGGTCGTGCGGATCGACGCCGATGGCCACCGCGATGTCGTGGATCTCGTTGTTCGCGAACAGCCGGTCGCGCTCGTGCTCCCATGAGTTGAGCACCTTGCCGCGCAGCGGCAGGATCGCCTGCAGGTTCTTGTCGCGACCCTGCTTGGCGGAGCCGCCAGCCGAGTCGCCCTCCACCAGGAAGACCTCGTTGTCGCGCGGATCCGACGACTCGCAGTCGGTGAGTTTCCCGGGCAGCACCGCAACCCCGGAACCCTTCTTCTTCTCTACGCGGCTCTGCGCGGAGCGCATCCGCTGCTGAGCCTGGCGGATCGCCAGTTCGGCTATCGCCCGGCCGTACTCGACGTGCTCGTTCAGCCAGAGATCGGAGGGGTCGCGCACCATCGTGGACACCAGCCGCACGGCATCGCGCGAAGACAGACGCTCTTTCGTCTGCCCCTGGAACTGCGGGTCCAGGACGCGCGCGGACAGGATATAGCAGGCGCGTCCGAACACGTCCTCCGGCTGCAGCTTGACGCCCTTGGGCAGCAGGTTGTGCAGGTCGATGAAATTCTTCACTGCATTGAACAGCCCTTCGCGCAGCCCGCTGTCGTGCGTGCCACCCGCGGCGGTGGGGATCAGGTTGACGTAGGACTCGCGCACCACCGAACCATCCTCGGCCCAGGTGATCGCCCAGGCGGCACCCTCGCCCTCGGCGAAGCTGTCGTTCTCGGCCGGCTTGCCGGCATACTTCTCGCCGGTGAAGATGGGCGTCAGCGTCTGGGCGCCGCCGAGCAGTTCCTCGAGGTACTCGTTGATCCCGCCCTTGTAGCGCCAGGTGCGCGATTCGAAGGTGCCACCGGCCTTCTCGGTGGCGAGCGTCACCGTGACGTTCGGCAGGAAGGCAGCCTTCGAGCGCAGCAGCCGTTCGAGTTCGTCCAGCGGCACCTTCGGCTGGTCGAAGTATTTCGGGTTCGGCCAGATGCGCAGGCGCGTGCCCGTCTCGCGGCCGGCATCGCCCGCCTTCCGGAGCTTGCTGACCACGTCGCCGTCGGCGAAGCCGATCTGCCACAGCGCACCTTCGCGGCGCACCTCGACATCCAGCCGCTGGGACAGTGCGTTGGTGACCGACACGCCAACCCCGTGCAGTCCGCCGGCGAACGAGTAGGCCTCGCCGGCGCGCTTGTTGAACTTGCCGCCCGCATGCAGTCGGGTGAACACCAGTTCGACCACCGGCACCTTCTCTTCGGGGTGCGGTCCGACCGGGATGCCCCGGCCATCGTCCGAGACGCCGATCGAGCCGTCGGCGTAGAGCGTCACCTCGATCTTCTTCGCATGTCCCGCCAGGGCCTCGTCGACGCAGTTGTCGATCGCCTCGGCGATGATGTGCCCCGGATCGCCCGTCCGGGTGTACATGCCCGGACGTTCCTTCACTGGCTCGAGCCCTTTCAGGACCCGAATCGAACCTTCATCGTAACGAGTGTTGGCCATTCGATCCGTTCAGAAACCTGGTTTAGCGCCGAAAACAATTCACACCTGTTGTGGATAACCGCGCCCCATCCGCCCCGCAGCCCGCACCGTTGCTTGCGATCGACCGGGTTGCCTCCATAACGGGCACTCGTCTGTGCAATCGCGTGACCGCTGGTCGCTTGCGCGAAGCGTGCCGCCCTGTCAAGACTTGACGCAGGGCAGTCGATTCGTGTTCGCTTCCGATGCTGCGATCGGAGCGTTGCGCAGGCCGCACGGCATGCACCGAAGCGACGCAATTATAGTGAGCGCACGGCAGCGCGCAGCATCCTGCATCGAATGATCGTGCTTGACATCGGCGCCCGGACGCTGCATCCGGATGTTCAGGATGCCGTGACCCTTGCCAGCAGCAATGCACCGCTCACGGTGAATACGGCGGCGATCCCGCGCAGCAGCCTTTGGCGCGACAGCCGCTCGAGCGGGCTGCAGGAGCAGCCCGCCTATGCGCTGAGCGAGGCCGACAGCTCTGCGGTCACGGCGGGCGGGAGCGATGGATCGAAGCGCATCCCGCCGGATGATACTGTGGACGGAACCCTGCGGAGTCCCTCTCTCGATGCCGACGCGACTGCTCGAATTCCTGCGCCTGTTCTGGCGCCTCGCCAGCCCTTACTGGAAGTCGGAGGAGCGCGGGATGGCATGGCTGCTGCTGTGCGCGGTGATTGCGCTCAACCTCGCGTCGGTCTTCATGCTCGTGCAGGTCAACGCCTGGTACAACAACTTCTACAACGCGATACAGGACTACGACCGGCCGGGCTTCGTGGCCCTGCTCTGGTACTTCCTGTTGCTGGCAGCGGTCTACATCCTGATCGTCGTGTACCAGCTCTACCTGAACCAGATGCTGCAGGTCCGCTGGCGGCGCTGGTTGACCGGCCGCTACATCGAGCGATGGCTTTCCGGCCAGGCCTACTACCGGATGCAATTGCTCGATGCCGGCACCGGTGCCGGCACCGACAACCCGGACCAGCGCATCAGCGAAGACCTGCGCCTGATGTGCGACCAGACGCTGGACATCGGGCTCGGCCTGATGAACGCGATCGTCACGCTCGCGTCGTTCGTCGTGGTGCTGTGGTCGCTGTCCGGACCGGCCACCGTGTCGATCGGGGGCCTTGAACTGACCGTCCCGGGGTACATGGTCTGGGCAGCCGTCGCCTACGCGGCAATCGGCACCTGGCTCGCCAACCTGATCGGGCGGCCACTGGCGAGGCTCACCTTCCAGCAGCAGCGGCACGAGGCCGACTTCCGCTACGGCCTGATGCGCCTGCGCGAGAACAGCGAGAGCGTCGCCCTGTACCGGGGCGAGGCGGGCGAGCGCGCACGGTTGGGCGAGCGATTCGGCGCGGTGTTCGCCAACTACTGGCAGTTGATGCGGCGGCAGAAGAAGCTCACCTGGTTCAGCAACGGATACAACCAGCTCGCCACCGTGTTTCCGTTCGTGGTGTCCGCGCCGCGGTACTTCGCGAAGGAGATACAGCTCGGCGGCCTGATGCAGATCTCCTCGGCCTTCGGGCAGGTACATGGCGCGCTGTCCTACCTGATCAATGCCTACCCGGCGATTGCCGCATGGAAGGCAACGGTGGACCGACTCACCGGCTTCGAGCAGCGGATGCTGGACTCGGAACAGCGCACCCTCCGCGACGACCGCTTCCTCTTCGGCGAGGGCGTACGCGCGGCGATCGGTACGCAGCCGGGAGCGGACGCAGCGTACGCCAGCGCCGCGCCGGTGCTGTGCGTGCGCGGGCTGGACGTGGCCCTTCCCGATGGCCGCCTGCTGGTCACCGGGCTGGATCTCGACATCCGCGCGGGCGACGCGCTGCTGGTCAGCGGACCGTCCGGGGCCGGCAAGAGCACGCTCCTGCGCGCACTGGCCGGCATCTGGCCCTATGGGCAGGGAAAGGTGACGCTGCCGCCGCGCGGCGACGTGCTGTTCCTGCCTCAGAAGCCCTATCTGCCAACGGGCACGCTGCGCGAGGCCCTCTGCTATCCCGGCGCAGCCGTACCCGCCGACGATCCCCGGTTCGATTCCGTACTGGAACGATGCGGCCTCGGACACTTCAGTGCCCGCCTCGATCAGTCCGACCTGTGGGCACAGGTGCTCTCGGGCGGCGAGCAGCAGCGGGTGGCCTTCGCCCGTGCGCTGCTGCTCGAACCGACGCTGCTTTTCCTCGACGAAGCCACCTCGGCACTGGATGAGCAGTCGGAGGAAACCCTGCATGGACTGCTCCTGCAGGCGCTGCCCGGGACCACGATCGTCAGCGTCGGACATCGACATACGCTCCAGCGCTGGCATCGCAGCCGGCTGTCCTTCATGGGACACGGGCGCTGGAAACTCGCGCCGCTGTCGCCGGAAGGCCAGTAGCAATGGCCCACCTCATTTGTCCATGGACAAGGCCGGGAACCGTCATTGCATCCATCTTCGGCCGCCCGGTCGGGCGCAAGCGCCCTCGGTCGTGCGAACCCGCTTCTTGCGCGCTTCGACGCGGCGGCTTCTTGTGCAATACGGAAAACATAGTCGGCGCACAGGAACCGGCGATCGGGCAAGCATCGGGCAAAAAAAAGCGGAACCTGTCGGTTCCGCTAAAAATCCACCAAAGGAGGAGGTTTCGGAGGATTATGCGAGACGCTCTTCACGTCTGGCACGGGATGGATGCTACGCCACTGCGCTGACAAAATCAAGCGTTGATTGTGCAGTGCGCCATTGTCGAAGCCCGGCGCGGCGAAAACGCTGGATAGCGATCGGATCGCTCGGCGGCAGGCACTCGCCCGGCGCGCGGATGTGCCAGCCAAAGCGCCCGGTTCATCAGTCCAATCAACCGGTTGGACAAATCACCCGACTGCTGACCCGTCCGGTCCTGCGAATCCGGCACGGAATCGCCATCGAAAGCTAAAGCCTGCCGCGCTCGTCGCGGATGCGGTTGCCCAGCGCCGGTCCGGACTCCGGCATCGCCCGCAACCCCAGCCGGTCGAGCCATGCCTGCTGCACCGGATCGGAGAACCCGGCCTGCAGCGCTTCGCCAAGCGCGGCGACCCGGTGCTCCGACCAGGCGGTGGGCGCGAACACGCCGAACCAGCCTTCCGAGGGCGGCCCCCCGGCGCCGGATGTCACCGGCTCTGCGCGAAGTTCGCCCCGCTCGACCCAGGCGCTCGCCAGGGCCCGCGGCAGCACGGCCAGCGGAATCTGGCCACCGAGCAGCGCCTGCAGCGCGGCTGCACCGCCGTTGAACGCCACTTCCCGGCACATCCGCGCAGCGCTGCCGTCTCGACGCTGCGCCGCCAGGCTGCGCGCAAGCGTTGCAGACCGCCCGCCGTGGCCGGCGCTGCCGATCGCACAATCGGCCCGCGCCGCGCCGTGGACCAGCCAGTAGGGCACGGCAACGCAGGATGCCACCGGTTGCAGCCGATCGAGCAGTACGGCCAGCGCCGGGCGCTCGAGCGCCGCATGCACGCACAGTGCCTCGCTCGCGAGCAGCAGGGTGCCGGAATCTGCCGGCTGACCGAGCACCTGCTCGACCGCTCGCTGGCCGCCCGCAGCCGGCATCCGCTCTACCGCAAGCCGGTAGCCGAGATGGCCTTCCGCGATGCGGGCGACCGCGCGCGCGACGACGTCGGACAAGGCCGAGCCGGAGGCCGACTGCATCGCACGCTGGATACGGCTCGACGGAACGGTGCCGACGATTTCCGTGGGACCAGAGGGCAGGAAGGGCAGCAGCAGCAACCCGCGCGGCGCGGCGGCATGCCCGCTGGATGCAAGGAGCAATGCCGAGAGGCCCAGCCGGCGACGCGCTTCACTGATCACGGCTGGCGGGTTCCAGGCAACCACTGCCATCGACCCGGGCCGCTGCCGGGCGGGTCAGAAGCCCGGGCCCCGCCCGCTGACCGGCCACAGCGCCTCGACACGGCCGTTGCGAACGCCGACGAACCAGTCGTGCAGGTTGACCGTCGGATCGCAGTGACCGGGAATCAGGCGGACCTTGTCGCCGATCGCCAGTGCGACCTCCGGCCGCTCGAGCCGCAGCACGCCGTGTTCGTCGGACGCACCGACGTAGCTGGCACCTTCGATGTCCGGCACGGTCGGATAGCCCGAATCTGATGACGAGGCCTTGTGGCCGACGTCGCAGACCGCACGCTCCGGTACCGGGCGGCTCATCACCGTCGCAAGGATGAACAGGCTGTGTTCGAACTCGGCGAAGGTGCTGCCGCTGGCCGCCTGGTTTCGCGCATAGTCGGCATCCAGGAAGATGTAGGAACCTGCCTGCAGCTCGTTGTAGAGACCGCTCGCCCCCTCGAGCTCGAAGGTGCCGGTGCCGGCACCCGTGACCTTCGGCACCGGAATGCCGAGGGCCTCGATCAGAGTACGCGTCGACGCGGCCTTCGCCACCGCGCCGGCAATCGCCTGCTGCCGCTCGGCGGCGGTGCGCAGGTGCTGTGCCGAGCCGTGGTAGGCCTGCAGCCCGGCGAAGCGCAGGCCCGGCAAGGCCGCCACCTGCTGCGCGAGCGCTGCGGCGGGCTCGCCCGGCGGCATGCCGCAGCGCCCGG
>CANGXU010000155.1 GCA_947457885.1 Betaproteobacteria bacterium | reverse complement strand
ATCGGATGCCGTCGAAGATCGACCGGTTGTTCTTCAACGAGACTTCGTCTTCGGTGCCGCGGTCGGTGAACTCGAACAGGCCTTTCGGCACGCGGCGCAGCGCCTGCTCGCGCAGGTCGAAGATGTTGTAGGCATTCAGCTTGTCGTTGGCCACGCGTGTCTCCTCAGGTCGCGGTCCGGGCGCCGTCGACCACGGGTGCGCGAATGGCAGTCCCGGTGACGTTCGCCTTCAATGCCGCGATGGTAGCGCGATGTGCGCATGTGAGCGCACGCTCACTCAACTGGCGGCCAGCAGCAACGACAGGGCGCCGAGGTCGTCGATCGTTTCCAGCCGGTCTACCGCATCGGCCAGCGCGCGCGCGCGGCCTTCGCCGAGCACCGGAGAGGCCAGCCCGAGAAACTTGTGGCGCAGTTCCCCGGCGCTCATCGGGTCCTCGTTGCTGCCCTTGCGGAACAGTACTTCGGTCTCGTGCAGGCGTCCGTCCCGGGTCTGTACCTGCAGCCGGCAGGCTACCCGGTAGATGCCGCCGTGGCCGTCGTACTTCGGCTCGTGCTCGACATGGATGCGCGGCAGGAAGGCCATCGTCGCCGGCGCGAACAGGCGCTCCGGGGCGAACTGGGCGGCGGTGGCCTCGCGTTCCAGTGCCATCACCGCCAGGCCGTAGCGCAGGTTCATCTGCGCAGCCAGCACGCCCTGCACCTTGTCCGGCGTGTACTCCCAGCCGCAGTGCCCGAGGGTGTTGTTGCTGACATGCGCGGTCATGCGCGCGATCTGCCCCGCGTCGATCGCATGTTCGCGCATGATCGTATCGAGGGCGGTCATCGCGCTCACGCTGCCGTTGGAGGCTGGTGCCGGCTTGTAGCCGACGTTCAGGATCTCCCAGCGCTCGCCCAGTGCTGCGGCGAGCATCGTGCCGTCGCATTGCGCCGGGATGGCGATGGTACTGAGGAAGCCGCCGTAGGCTTCCTCCAGCACCTGCGGGATACCGGTGTAACCGAGGGCGGCTAGCTTCGCGGCATAGACGCCGCCCTGCGAGGCGCGCCCGCAGTGGAAGCTCTTCGCCATCGCACCTTCCTGCACGGCCATCAGCCCGGCGGCCTGCGAGCCGGCGATGCCCAGCGCATGCTGCATCTGCAGCGCATCGAGGCCGATCAGTCTCCCGGCCGCGACTGCGGCGGCCAGCGCGCCGGTCGCGCCCTGGTTGTGATAGCCGCGGGTGAAGATGGAGCCGCGTGCAGCCATCCCGGTGCGCAGCGCCGTCTCGTAGCCGGCAACCAGTGCGGTGATCGCCTCGCGCCCGCTGACTGGCCGACCGGCGCACTGCGCCACGGCCAGCACCGCCGGCAGCGCTGCCGAGCCGGGATGCAGTGTGGCCTGGATGTGGATCTCGTCGAGCTGGAAGCTGTGCGCGGCGGTGGCATTGACCAGTGCCGCCATCGAGGCGCTTGCGTGCCGTACGGTCCCCATGAGGATCGCGCTGCCACCACTGTCTTCGCCAGCGACCATGGCGGTCAGCTTGCGCACCGACGGTTGGGTCGACCCGAACAGGCAGCAGCCGAGGGTATCGAGCACGCACGTCTTCGCGCGCTCGACGACCTCCGGTGGCAGCCGGTCGAACGTGAGTGCGGACGCGAAGCGCGCCTGGGCCACCGTGGCGCCGTCGGCGCCGGGAATCCCGTCGTGTGCCGCGCTCATTGCAATCCTCCCGTACGCCCCGCCAGGAAGCAATTTCGACCGGTATTCATTCGCCCGACGTTCATTCAATCTTCGCGCCGGTCAGCGCGATCAGCTTGCCGTACTTCTCGAAGTCCACGCGCAGGATGCGGTTGAACTCGTCGACCGTGGTCGGTGCCGGATCGAGTGCCTGCTTCGCCAGCGTGGACATCACCTCCGGGATGGACAGTGCCTGGTTCATCTCGGTGTTCAACCGGTCGATGATTGCCCGCGGTGTCCCGGCCGGGGCGAACACGCCGATCCACGGATTCATGTCGTAGCCGGGCAGCCCCGCCTCCGAAATGGTGGGCACGCCCGGCAGAGCCTTGGTGCGCGCAGACGAGCCGACGCCGAGCGGCCGCAGCTTGCCGGCCTGGATCTGGCTGATCACCGTGCCGATGGTGGCAAACGAGGCCTGGGTCTCGCCCCCCAGCAGCGCGGCGACCTGCGGCGCGCCGCCCTTGTACGGCACATGGGTGATGTCGATGCCGGCCATCGAGATCAGCAGCGCCATCTGCAGGTGCGGCGCACTGCCATTGCCCGACGAGGAATAATTGATCTGGCGCGGCTTCGCCTTCGCCAGCGCGATGAAGTCCTTCAGCGTCTTCACCGGCAGCGACGGATGCACGGTCAGCACCCCGGGTTGCGAGGAGAGCATGCCGACGCCGGTGAAGTCCTTCATCGTGTCGTAGGTCAGCTTCTTCCCGTACAGGTGTGCATTCCCGACATGGGTGGTCGAGTGGACCATCAGCGTGTAGCCATCGCCCGGTGCCTTGGCCACCAGGTCGGCGCCGACCACGCCGGATGCACCGGCCCGGTTGTCGATCACGAACTGCTGGCCGAGGGTGCGCGACAGTTCCTGCATCACGATACGGCCGACGACGTCGTTCGAGCCGCCGGCGGGCCAGGGGATGACGACCCGCACCGGCTTGGCAGGCCACGCCTGGGCGAGGGTAGTCGAGGGCAGGGCGATACAGGCAGCGGCCAGTGTCGCGACCGCGCAGGACAGCGATGTGTTCATGGTACTTCTCCTCCGGATCCGGTTTACCGTCCTCGCTGTGCGGGATCGGAACAGGTGCTGGCACGCAATCCGTTCGTCTCGCTCTCATCGGCGTCCTGCGAGGGGACAGGTCGCCTGGGTCAGGACAGTCGTTCAATGGGAATGTACCGGAGTGCGGCAGTCGGTGCCGGCATGGGCCAGGTGTCACCGGGCGGGCATTCGCCATTCGAGCGCTCGGATAGAATCGCGCCCCCGCGCCGAAGCGCGCGCTCGACCGGAGGATGACATGGAAGGCTGGGTGCATCGCACAGGAGTACGGCTGGGAACGGTTTTCGCAGCAGCGGCTGCGTCGGCTGCATGGGCACAGGCGCCAGCCTATCCGGCCAAGCCCGTCCGCCTGCTGGTGCCTTTCGCCGCCGGCGGCGCGACCGATGTGCCCACGCGCATCCTTGCCACGAAGCTCGGTGAAAGGATGGGCAGCCCGTTCATCATCGACAACCGCCCCGGCGCCGGTGGCGCCATCGGCACCGCGACCGTTGCAAGGGCCGAGCCGGACGGTTACTCGGTGCTGGTCACCGCCACCCCGTTCGTGGTCAGCCCCCATGTCTATCCGAAGCTCGGCTACGACGCGCTGAAGGACTTCGCGCAGGTCGCGATGTTTGCCTCGTCGCCGAACGTGCTGGTCGTGCATCCGTCGCTCGGGGTGAAGTCGGTCAAGGAACTCATCGCACTGGCGCGCCCCCAGCCCGGCAAGCTCGACTGGGCATCATCGGGCGTGGGTGGCGGGCAGCACCTGTTCGGCGAACTGTTCATGTCGATGGCGGGCATCAAGGTCACGCACGTCTCGTACAAGGGCAGCGGCGCGGCGATCGCGGACGTGCTCGGCGGCCAGGTGAAGATCGGATTCCCGGGCATCGCCATCGCGCTGCAGCACCACAATGCAGGCCGCCTGCTGGCGCTGGGTGTCACCACCGCGCAGCGCTCGGCACAGATGCCGGACGTGCCGAGCCTCGCCGAGGCCGGCCTGCCCGGCTACGACGCGACGTTCTGGATGGGCCTGTCGGTGCCGGCGAAGACCGCGCGCCCGGTCATCGACGCCCTGCACCGGGAGACGGTCGCGCTGGTGAAGGCGCCCGACGTGGTCGACGGCTTCCGCAAGGCAGGCACCGACGTGGCGCCGTCGGGCCCGGAACAGTTCCGCAAGTTCGTGCTGTCCGAATACGAGAAGTGGGGCAAGGTGGTGCGTGCGGTGGGCATCAAGCCGGACTGACCCGCAAGCCCGCCTGCTCAGCGCTCGAGCAGGCGGCGCATCTTGGCGACGGCTGCCCCCGGCGAGTTGAACACCGGCAGCGTGCTCACCCCGGCCACCGCCGGCACCGCCCGCGAAAGCGTGAACTGGGCGAGCACGATGGCGTCGCAGCCCGAGATCTCGCGCGCCTTTGCCGCGACCAGCGCATCGTGCTTCGCCGGATCGCCGCCGGCCAGCGCGTCGAACGCGCCATCGACCACGTAGGGCACCAGCTCGATCTTCCGGCCGCGCGCGGCGGCGACATCGAGCATCTCTGCCGAGAAGGACGGGATGGTCGGACCGACGGTGGCCATCACCGCGAACCGCGAGCCGGCGTCCAGCGCCTGCTCGATCATCGCCTCGTTCGGGCCGATCATCGGGATCGGGAATTCCTTCGCGCAGGCATCGATCACGTCGCGGAAGGCAGAGCAGGTGAACACGATGCCCTCGGCACCGCGCGAGATCGAGTAGCGCACCAGCGTGCGGAACGCGTCGTACATCTCCGGCACGACGCCCCCGGCGCTGCGCACCCAGCTGAACAGCCCGTCATCGAGCAGGTTGCTGGTGCGGGCTTCCGGCCAGTCGCTGGCAAAGGCGCGCACGGCTGCGTCCATGGCGTCCTTGTGGACGCTGAACAGGACGACGTTCGGATGCGTCGGCATGGCTTGTTCTCCTCTGGTGTGGGCAGGAGGATAGCGCATCCGCCTGCGCGCGCCGCCGTCTGGAACCGCCGGGGTCGCCGTGCAAGAATGGGGGCCCGGAGCCGATGCGGAGCCTGCCATGGCGCGTTACAGAACCTTCGCCGAACACCTCGACCCGCAGGTCGGGCCCAAGCGCATCCTGGCGCTCGACGGCGGCGGGCTGCGCGGCGTGCTGACACTGGGGATGCTGCGCGAGATCGAGACGCTGCTGCGCGCGCGCCATGGCGGCGATCCCGATTTCCGGCTGTGCGACTACTTCGACCTGATCGCGGGTACCTCCACCGGCGCCATCATCGCCGCTGCGCTGTCGGTCGGCATGAGCGTGGACGAGGTGCACGAGCACTACATGGCCCTGGGCAACGTAGTGTTCAAGCGCAGCCTGCTGCGCTGGGGCGCGCTGCGCGCGAAGTTCGACGGCGACAAGGTGCGCGACGCACTGATCGGCGTGCTCGGCGAGCGCACGATGGACAGCAAGGACTTCCGCACTGGCCTGCTGGTGGTGACCAAGCGGCTCGATACCGGCAGCGCCTGGCCGATCACCAACAATCCGAAGGCGCGCTACTTCCGCGGTGGCACCCAGTCGACCACGATCCCGAACGCAGAGTACCCGCTGTGGCAGGTGGTTCGCGCGAGCACGGCAGCCCCGTATTTCTTCGACCCCGAGACGCTGCGCATCGGGCGCGCCTCGGGCGGCCTGAAGGCGGTGGTCGGCGATTTCGTCGACGGCGGCGTGACACCGTCCAACAACCCCGCGCTGCAGGCGCTGATGACCGCGACGATGGAAGGCTGCCGCCTGAACTGGCCGGTGGGCGAAGACCGGATGCTCGTGGTCTCGGTCGGCACCGGCAAGGCGGACGCGGAAGTGGGCCATGCAGGCGTGCTGAAGGGCACCGCCGCGATCCATGCGGTGATGTCGCTGGGCGCGCTGATGGAAGACTGCGCCGATCAGGTCGAGACGGTGATGCAGTGGCTGTCGCGCAGCCCGACCGCGCGTCGCATCGACCGCGAGCTCGACAAGGCCCAGCCGCCGCTCGGCGGCGCGCCGATGCTCAGCTACCTGCGCTACAACGTGCTGCTGCAGGAAGAATGGTGCGCGGCGAACCTCGGCGAGGCGCTCGGCGCCAAGGCGCTGAAGAACCTCGAGGCGATGGACAAGCCGGAGAACATCCCGGAGCTCGACCGTCTCGGGCGCATCGCCGGGAAGAAGCTGGTGAAGGCCGGGCACTTCGTCGCCGCGTTCGATACGCCGGCGGTGTAGGCCATGGCCACGCCATCCCCGGCCGGGCATGCCGCCAACGCCCTGCGCAACATACCGGTACGCCGCAGCTATGCACGCGGCTATGAACAGAACCGCTCGCTCGGCGCGCTGCTGCCGCAGGACGGGCTGCAGTACGTCACCGAGCTGAAGGGCGGCGATGCGCTGCGCGCCGACATCGTGCTGCACATCTCCTGCAACGCGCACTACACCCTGTTCATCCCGTACATCGCGCAGGAGATACTGAAGCGCCTGGGCAAGAGCCACGTGGTGTTCGGCGGCCCCGAGAGCTGCTGCGGCTCGCGCCAGTTCAACATGGGCAACCCGGACCTCGAAGCGCAGAACGCCAAGCTGGCGCAGCTGAGCTTCTCGCGGGTGAAGCCGCAACTGCTGGTGTCGGTCTGCCCCGACTGCGACGAGGTGTTCGAGAAGTTCCGCCTGCCGACCACCGGCTACGAAATCGCGAACTTCTCGGCGTTGCTGCCACGGTTCCTAGACGAGCTGCGGCCGCTGCTGCGCCCGGTGCAGCGGCGCGTGGTCGTCCACCACCACACATCCGATCCCGCCCGCATCGCCGACGGCATGAACATGCGTGCGGTGCTCGAGGCGATCCCGGGCCTGCAGGTGGTGCACATGGAAGACCGCTTCGGGCCGGGCATCCATTGCCAGACGATCAAGCCGATGCCCGCGGACGACCAGGCCAGGATGTTCGACCAGGCTATCGGGCTCGGCGCGGACACGATCGCGATGCCATACCACTCCTGCTACCGGCAGCACCTGAAGATGGAGCTGCTGCATCCGGTCCGGGTGCAGCATTACCTCGGGCTGGTCGCCGAATCGCTGGGCATCGCCTACGACGAGCCGCTCAAGAAGCTGCGGCTGCTCGACGACCTTGATGCGTCGATGGCGATGCTGCGGCCGGGCATCGAGCAGCGGGGCTGGGACGAGGCGATGGTGCGCAGCTTCGTGCAGAACGCGGTCTACCTCTGAGGCAGGGACATGGACGAATCCACGGGTGGGGCCGGTTCGACGGCCGGCAATCGCGCAACGTTGACAGCAACGTCGACGCCAGCATCGGCGGCGGATGCAGCAGTGGAACCGGCGCAGTGGCGCCACGGCTGCCGCGTCGACGAGATGGCCGAGGGCGCGGCCATGTTCAAGGCCGCCGGCCGGCGCATCGTAGTCATCACCATCGACGGGCGGCTGTTCGCCTTCGACGATTTCTGCCCGCACTCGGGCGGACCGATGCACCGGGGTGAGCTGGAGGGCTGCGTGCTGACCTGCCCGCTGCACGGCTGGCGTTTCGACCTCGAGCGGCAGGGCGAAGAATTGCACGGGCTACGGCCGCTGCCGATGTATCCGGCACGGATCGCCGACGGAAACCTCGAAGTGTTCCTCTAGAAGGGGGCGTCATGGGTGCAGGCGGCAGCTCCGTGGCGCGCCGGCGCATCGTGCTCGGCACGGTGCTGCTCGCGGCGTTGCCCGCGTCGGCGCAGACCGGCGAGTATCCGAACCGTCCGATCCGGCTGCTGGTCGGCACCGCGCCGGGCGGGGCGATCGACATCGTCGCGCGCATCGTCACCGCGCGCGTTCAGAAGTCCACCGGGCAGCCATTCGTGATCGAGTACCACCCGGGTCCTTTCACCGCGATGAAGCTCGTCGCCGGTGCGCCGGCCGATGGCTACACGCTGATGATCGCGAGCACGACCATCACGGTCAATCCGAGCCTGTACCCGAAGTCCGGCGTCGATGCCTCGAGCATCGCGCCGGTGGCCAAGCTCACCGACACGCCGATCGTGCTGGTGACCCGTCCCGATCTCGGGGTCGCGAGCGTGGCCGAACTGCTCAGGCTGGCACGGGCACAGAAGGGCAAGCTCAGCTTCGCGACCGCCGGCGTCGGCTCGCCGCCGCACCTGTCGGCCGAGCTGTTCCAGAGCGTCACCGACATCGACCTGCTGCATGTCCCGTACAAGGGCGTGGCGCCGGCGCTGGTGGACGTCACCGCAGGGCGTGTCGACGTGATGTTCACTTCGTACGGATCGGTGCTGTCGTTCATCAAGGCCAACCGGGTGAAGGTGCTCGCGGTGACCAACGAGAAGCGGATTCCCCAGCTTCCCGACGTGCCGACGCTGCGCGAGCTCGGGCATCCGGCCGCCACCTTCGGGTCGTGGACCGGCGTGATCGCGCCGCCGAAGACGCCCCCGGAGATCATCGCCATCGTGAACCGCGAACTGGTCCGCGCCGTGCAGGATCCGGCGGTGCAGAAGCTGCTTTTCGAGCAGGGATTCACCCCGTCTGAAAGCAGCGCCGCCGAGTTCGGAAACCTGCTGCGTGCCGAGACGCAGTCGTTCAAGGCGCTGATCGCGCGGGCCGGTATCGCCGTCGAGTAGCCCACGCGCATTGACAACCGGCGAGGCCTGCGGGGACGATTCGCCCACAGGAAACTTCCCGGAGCGATCATGTCATCTGTAAAGCACGGGCTGTTCGCGGGTCTCGGTGGCGTGCTGGCGGCGACCGCATCGACCGCCCTCGCCGACTGCGTCGACTTCAACCCGCAGCGCGCCAAGGTGGCCGGCGCGGCGCTTGCGCGCAATCCCCCGTCGGCGGCGCAACTGGGCGTGCCCGACCTCGACGGGCTGGCGATCGACGGCCCGCGCACGACCGGTGATCCGAAGTGCGACGGTCCGGGGCCGTACAAGCGCTTCTACTTCACCAGCAGCCTCTCGCTGGGTGACCTGATCGCGCGCTGGTACCCGAACATCCGTGCGCGCACCGAGTTCGATGGCATGAAGCGCGAATGGTTCCGCAACCCGAGGTCCGGTGGAGGATTCACCCTCACCTCGGGCACGCGGGTCGAGATCGTGTTCGACGGTCCCGAGCAGAACGGCCGCATCGCGATGCTCAACATCATGCCTGCTGGGCGAATGGCACCGCTGACCGTTGCGAACCAGCCGTACACCGTCGCGGAGATCGTCGAGGGGACGCCCTGGCCCGGCGGCGCGAAGGGGCCGAGGCTGTTCCTGCGTGCCGACCAGGACGCCACGGTGGCCGCACCCGTGGCGGCCAGCCCGGCACCGGCAGCAGCCGTGCCCGCACCGGCGCCGGTGGCTGGCGCTGCGCAGGCACCCGCTGGCACGGCGCCGTCGACGGT
>CANGXU010000154.1 GCA_947457885.1 Betaproteobacteria bacterium | reverse complement strand
CGGCGCTTCGGCCTTGTCGATCACACCGTCGACCAGGCACTTGCGACCGATCTTCTGGATGTTGCCAAGCGCCTTTTCCTCGATGGTGGTGAGGCCGCCGGCGATGTTGCCCTTGGTCGGCTGCGACTCGGACAGATCGGCGGTCTTCCAGCGGTTGATCATGTGCTGGTAGCGGTTGCACATGAACATGAACTTCTCGCGCACTTCAGGCGTGCGGCAACGCTCCGCCACCAGCATCTCGCCGCCGGTGATCTCGGAGGTCTCGCCGAACACCAGCGTGGTGCCGTGCGGGTAGAGCTTGTCGAATGCGTTGCCGACCGTCGGGTTCGCGCCGCAGCCCGAGGTGGTGTCGGACTCGCCGCACTTGGTCGACACCCAGAGGTCGCTCAGCGGCCGCTCTTCGCGTCGCTTCTCGGAGGCCCACTGCACGTACTCGCGCGCGACCTTCGACGCACGGTGGATGGTCTCGTGGTCGCCGTGGCCTTCGATGCCGAAGCCGGTCACCGGCTTGCCGGTGGCAGCGATGCCGTCGACGATGCGCTTGGTCCAGCCATCCTCGATGCCGATCACCACCACGGCCGCGACGTTCGGGTTCGAACCGGTGCCGATCAGCGTGCGGAAGTGCAGATCGAGGTCGGCGCCGAACTGCAGGCGCCCGTACGGATGGGGCAGCGCCATCGCGCCCTTGATGTTGTTGGCGACCGCTTCGGCCGCAGCGTTCGACAGGTCGTCGACCGGAAGGATGATCACGTGGTTGCGAACGCCGATGCGGCCGTTCTCACGCTTGAAGCCCCAGAAGGTGGCCTTGCTCAGATCCATGTCGGAATTCCTCTAATCGGGTGGGGTCGGCTACCAGCTTCGGCTACCAGCGCTTCGTCTTGATGTTGTGCACGTGGGCATGCTCGCCACGCGCGATCGGCGCGACCACCTTGCCGATATCGACGCCGTACTTCATCACGGTGTCGCCCGGCTTGTAGTCGGTCAGCGAGACCTTGTGGCCGATCGGGATGTCGCTCTTGGCGACCACCTTGATCTCGGTGTCCTGCTCCATGATCCAGCCGGTAAGTTCGGCTCCGGACTTGACGCCTTCGACGACCACGACACCGACGCCGTCACCGTCTTCGTGCACCACGAAGTGAATCATCTTTCCTCCTGGGGGATTTCAGGGTCGGCCCGACCATCCGTCGGCAGCGATCGGCCGCCGGCGACGGAAGCCGGAAGGACGGCGATCATATTGAACCGTCGGCAGCGAGTCAAACAACTCATCTATATGAATCCGTTCCAAACGGTACGCACCTGGAATAGACTCACGGTGCCATGAGCAACGAACGTCAGCCTTCCGCTGCGGTGCGCCGAGCGCCCCCGGCACGAGTGGCCGCCACGCCGGGTGACCGATCCGCCAGCGCATCTGCGCTGCCGGCTGGCGGCGCGTCGGGCATCCCGCTCTACCGCGAACTGCAGCGTCGGCTGACGCGAGCACTGTCCGAGGGCACCTGGAAGCCGGGCGAGGCGCTGCCGTCGGAGTCCCGGCTGGCGCAGCAGTACGGCGTGTCGATCGGGACCGTGCGCAGGGCGATCGACGAACTGGTGTCGGGCCGGATCCTCGTCAGGCAGCAGGGCCGCGGCACTTTCGTGGCCACGCATACGGCCGACCGCCTGCTGTTCCATTTCTTCCATGTCGTGCCGCGCGCCGACGGCACCGGCCGCCCGCCCGGCACGGCGCGCGAAATGCCGCGTCCGGTCCTGCGCAGCTTCCGCCGGGCCGCCGCGAGTGCCACGGTCGCGCGGGAACTCGGCATCGAAAGCGGTGCGCCAGTGCTGCGCATCGACAACCTGCTGTTGCTCGGCGGGCGGGCGGTCATCGTCGACGAGATCTCGATCTCCGCGCCGCTGTTCCCCGATCTCGACCGGCAACGCTTCGAAGGTCGCCCCGGCACGATCTACGGCCTGTACCAGGCAGACTACGGCATCAATGTCGTGCGCAGTACCGAGCGGCTGTCGGCTGTCGCATGCCCGCCCGCGATCGCGAAGGTGCTCGGGCTGCGCGCCGGGCAGCCGGTACTGAACATCCGCAGGATCGCGTATACCTACGCCGACCGTCCGGTGGAATCGCGCGTGTCATGGGTCGACACGCGCGAACATGAGTACCTGTCCGACCTCTGGAAGAGCGACCCCGACCACGATCGCTGAACGCACGCGGGGCCGCCCCTCGCCACGGCACGCGGCACGCGGCACCGGTCGCCTACAGCGCATCTTCCGTCTCGACCACGACACGACGCAGCTTGCGCGCCTCGCCGGCGTCGAAATCGGTGCGCGCGTGGTTGACGCAGCGGTTGTCCCAGATCACGACGTCGCCCGGGGTCCACCGGTGCGCGTAGACGAACCGGGACTGCTCCTGATGGTCGAACAGCCACTCCAGCAGTTCGGCACTCTCGGCGCGCGGCATGCCGACGATGTACGCGGTCATCAGGCGGTTCACGTAGAGCGCCTTGCGGCCGGTCGCGGGATGCGTGATCACCATCGGATGGACGGCGGTCAGTGCATTGGCCGACGGCTCGATCCGCGTCAGCATGACCGCGTTCTGCGAGTAGTAGCCCGGCTCGTAGGCATGCACCGCCTGCAGGCCCTCGATGCGCCGCTTCACGTCCTCGGGCAGCGTCTCGTACGCCTTGTACTGGTTCGCGAAGCAGGTGTCGCCGCCCTTCGACGGAATGTCGATCCCGTAGAGCATGGTGCACAGGCAGGGATGTTCGACGTAGCAGCGGTCGGAGTGGAAGTACATCTCGCCGTCGGGCAGTGCACCGACGAACTTGCCGTCCTCCTTTTCGTTGGTGACGTACATCACCGCGGGATGACTCTTCTGCAGCGACGCATATTTTCCGAGGGTGGCGGCGAGCGTTCCGAAGCATTCGCCGAATCGCACCTGCTGCTCCTCGTCGAGCGACTGCCCCGGCACCAGCAGCACGCAGTTCTCGTAGAGCAACTGGCGCACCGCGCGCAGCGCCTCGCGCGGCATCGGCTTCGACAGGTCGAGACCCCGGACTTCCGCACCGAGGGCCGGCGACAGTGGACGCATGCTGAAGCCGGGGTAGGACTGCAGGACTTCTGCGGCGGGCGTCGAGGCGATATCCATCGCGGTTCTCCGGGGGCGGTTGAAGAAGTCGGCCAGCAGGCCGAAAAACATTGTAGCGGACGGCTGCAGACCCGTAACACCAGAAACACCTGCTCACAAATCCGGCGAGTACCAGCGCCGAAAACAGGCATATCCGTGCGTAAACTGCCCACCACTGTTCCATGCCGGAGACTCCGGGACCACCCGATGCCATTGACCCCGCCCGCCAAGCCCGGAAGATCCACGTCGGCGTCATCCTTCGTCGGACGGTCGTGTACAGCCCTGCTGATGCTGATGCTGATGCTGGGCCTGCCTGACGCGACCCGACTGGCGAGCGCTGCAGCACCATCCACCCCCGCGCTGACCGAGCCACAAGCGATCTGGCGTGCGGCCTCGCGCCTGGGCTACTGGCCGTCGGAGCAGCAGGTCGCGGCCATCCGGGCGCATCCCGGCGGTCCGCGCGGCTGGGCACTGGACGAAGTCGACCGCGCGTTCGAGGCGAGCCTGCAGCCGGCCCGCATACCCGAACAACTGTCGCAGGTAACCGCGCCCTTGCCCGAGGTGTTCGCCGAGGTACGGCGCGAGCGAGAGGCGCGGCTGCGTGCGGACAATGCAGCGGCCGCAGGCACCACAGACACGGGCAGGCCGCAGGCTGTGGCAACGCCCGCGCTGCAGGCACCGACTGCGCAGCCGCCGTCGTTCGTCCGCACCAGCGCACAGCAGGCGGCCGCATGGCGGATGCTGAGCTGCTCCGACCCGTCGGTCGAGAATCCGCTGCTGTCGCGATTGACCGAGTTCTGGTTCAACCACCTGAACGTGTTCGTCGGACGGGCCACCGTGCGTCCGTTCACGGGCCACTACGCGGTCCATGCGATCCGTCCGAACGTGCTCGGCCGGTTCGAGGATCTGCTGCTGGCGAGCGCGCGCCATCCGGCGATGCTGTTCTACCTCGACCAGAACCAGAACGTGGCCGAAGGCACGCCTGGGGCGCGTGGCGCCGTGCGCGGGCTGAACGAGAACTACGCGCGTGAACTGATGGAGCTGCACACGCTCGGGGTCGATGGTGGCTACACCCAACAGGACGTGCGCGAACTGGCACGCGTGCTCACTGGCTGGACCGTCGATCCGACAGCGCCCTCCGGCTTTCGCTTCGCACCCCGCCTGCACGACGGCGGCGAGAAGACGGTGCTCGGCCGGCGCTTCGGCGGCCCGGGTTCGGCGCAGGGCGAGCGCGAGGGCGTCGAGGCGATCGCGCTGCTCGCTTCGCGTCCGGCCACCGCGCGCAGGCTCGCGCTGCGCCTGGCCCGGTTCTTCGTCGCGGACGAGCCGCCGCGCGCGCTGGTCGACCGACTGGCCGCAGTCTACCTGGCGGGTAACGGTGACCTGCGGGGGGTGATGCGCCAGTTGGTGGCATCGCCCGAGTTCTGGGATCCGGCGAACGAACTGTTCAAGACGCCCTACGATTTCGCCTGCTCCGCGCTGGGCGCCTCCGCACGGACCGCTGCAGCCGGCAATGCCGCAGCCGCGCCCGCGCGCCCGCCCGCCATCGGGCTCGCGCTCGGCTTCCTCGCAGCCGCCGGCCAACCGGTGAATGGATGGCAGACGCCGGACGGTTACGGCACCGATGCCGCGACCTGGCTGTCACCGGAGTCGCTCACGCGCCGCGCCGATCTGGCTGCCGCCCTGGCGCGCGGGATGGACGAACCGGAGCAGTTGCTCGGCTTCTACGACGAACGCACGCGCGAGCGCATCCGGAAGGTGCCCACCGCGGCACGGGCCGCGCTGGCGCTGGCCGCACCCGACTTCATGCGCAAATGAACCTGACCGACCACCCACTCGTGACCGACGGTCACGCACTTGATCGCCGACGGCTGCTCGGCGGGTTGATCGCCGGCGCAGGTCTCGCCGCCGCCGCACCCCGGGCATTCGCGCAGACGGCACCGGCGCTGGAGCGCGGCCGGCTGGTCGTCGTGTTCCTGCGCGGCGCATACGACGGGCTGTCCGCGCTGGTGCCATGGTCCGACCCGGATTACACAAGACTGCGTCCGACCATCGCGGTAGCGACGCCCGACGGCACCACGGCGACCGCGATCGAACTGGACCGGCGCTTCGCGCTGCACCCGGCGCTGGCGCCGCTGCTGCCGATGTGGAACGACGGATCACTGGCGGTGGTCCCGGCCGCCGGATCGCCGAACCGCACACGTTCGCATTTCGAGGCCCAGTATCACTGGGAGACCGGCCTGCCTGGTCAGTCGAGCGGCTCGCCCGGCTGGCTCAACCGGCTGGCGGCGATCGACCCGGCGCGCTCGGGCGCTCCCAGGCTGATCGGCGTCGGTGAAGCCAACCCGCACATTCTGTCCGGGCCGATGCGGGCACGCCTGATCCCGCGCGGACAGGCCGCGACGCGCGCCGGCGTGATCGGCAACGACGGTACGCGCGACGCGCTGCTCGACCTGTATTCCGGCGACGACCGGCTGTCGCGCGCGTTCCGCCAGGGCGTCGAGAGCCGCCTGATGACGTCGAAGGAGCTCGCGGCCGAGATGGCTGCCGCCGACAACGGGGCGGGCAGCCCGGCAGGGCTTGCACGTGATGCACAGCAGCTGGCCGCGCTGATGCGCGCCGATGCCACGCTGCGCATCGGCTTCCTATCAGCGGGTGGCTGGGATACGCACGTGAACCAGGGTACCGCCACCGGACTGCTGGCGACGCGTCTTGCCAGCCTCGCGGCTGCACTGGTCCAGCTGAGGAGCGGCTTCGACCGCCCGGGCGACCTGGTGCTGGTATTCAGCGAGTTCGGCCGCACCAGCGCCGAGAACGGCTCGCGCGGAACCGACCATGGCCGCGGCAATGCAATGTGGATGATAGGGCGCGAGGTAGCCGGTGGACGGGTGCACGGCCATTGGGAAGGGCTGGCGCCAGGCAACCTGAACGAGGGTCGGGACCTGCCCGTCCTGCACGACTTCCGGGCCGTGATCGCGCAACCGCTCGCGCGCATCTTCCGACTGCCGGAGAACAGGCTCGCCGATCTGTTCCCCGGCGCGGCCTGGGATGCCTCGCTCGACGGGCTCGTCCGCCGCAGCTGACCACCGGCGCGGCCGCGTCCTGCCGCGCTAGCGGCGCGAGAAGACAGGCGCCGGCAGGCGTTCGATCATCACGTTCACGCATGACGGCCGTGCGGAGGCCACGGCACGCGCGAGCGCCTCTGGCAGCACCCCACCATCGGTCACCCATTCGCCGTGCCCGCCGAATGCCGCAGCGACCTGATCGTAGCGTGTGGCCAGCAGTTCGCAACCGAGCGCGCGTTCGCGACCGTACTCGCGCAGCTGGATCTGGTGCTCGGCATTCCAGCACTGGTCGTTGCCGACCACCGACACGAACGGCGCGCCCGCCCGCACCGCAGTATCGAATTCGGCGGGGTGAAAACCGAAGGTGCCGTCGCCGAGCACCGCCACCACCGGTGCATCGGGTACGGCGAGCCGGGCGGCAAGCGCGAATGGCAGCGATGAGCCGATCGATCCGGCCACGCCGTTGATCACGCGGTTCGGCGCCTTCAGGCAGGCCTGCGCCCATTGCCCGATCTCGCCGCCGTCGGCGACCAGCACCGCATCGGGATGCGCATCGAGCAGCGGCTGGATCGCCCGGCACATCTCGACCGGATGCAACATCCCCGGAGTGCCGGCGACCACGGTCGCCCACGATGCCGGGCGCCAGTCGATCGCCGTGCGGACTTCGGGGTACCAGCCGCCAGCGGCCGGGGCGACGCCCGACGCGGCCGCGGTGAGCGCATCGAGCGCGGACACTGCATCCGCGACCGCCGACATCACCACCCGCGGTGCGCCGAGCGCACGCTGCGCGCGCTCGATCAGCATCGGCTCCGGATCGATCACGATGACCGGTGCGCCCTTCGGGATCGCCGCGCCAAGCTTCAGCGTGAAGTCGACCGGCTTGCCGACCAGCACGACGAGGTCGGCGCTGGCCAGCACCTCGGAAAATGCACCGAGGCTGGGATCGTTCACGCCGCGTGGACTCTCCATGCCGACCACCGGCACGCCGGCCGCCTGTGCCAGGGCAGCGGCACGCGCGCGCCCCGGACGGGTCATCGATGCCGGACCGGTGATCACCAGCGGGCGCGCAGCCGCGTGCAGGGCTGCGATCACCCGGCCTGCGGCCAGCGCCGACAGCGCCAGCGGCGACGAATCGAACGCGCCGGCGTCCGGCAGCGCCGCAGCCGGATCCGTGCATGCATCTTCGAGTACGTCCGACGGCAGGGACAGGTAGACCGGCCCGGGCCGGCCGCTGCGCGCCACGCCGACCGCCTGCGCGAACTCGCGCCCGACGGCCTGCGGCGAGCTCGCGCAGGTCGACTGCTTCACCAGCGGTGCAGCGAGCGCCACCTGGTCCATCTCCTGGAAGGCACCACGGCCGAGTTGTCCGAGCGGCGCCTGCCCGGACAGCAGGACCACGGGCGACTCGGATGCGCCGGCGGTATACAGCGCGGACACGCCGTTGGCATGGCCAGGACCGCCGGTCAGCAGCGCCACGCCAACCTCACCCGTGAGACGTGCCCAGGCATCCGCCATGTGCACCGCCGCGCCTTCGTGGCGCACATGCACGATCGGGATCCCCACGTCGAGCAGCGCGTCGTAAAGGGCCATGATGTGGTTGCCCGACAGCGAGAACACCCGGCGTACCCCGGCGCGAGCAAGGCTCGTCGCAAGCACGTCCGCTCCACGCGTCCCCCTGGACTGTCCCATCGGCGCTGCTCCTTTTCCTGTGCGGCGCGCCGTTCGTTCGGGACCGCCGTGTTCAACCCTGCGGGATCATAGCAATCACGGTCGCCGCGTCGGCACCGGACCTGCCACTTCCCGGATGCGCGCCGCAGCAGCCGCCTCGCCGGCGTCGACGAACAGATCCGCGAGCGCATGCACCCGCGCGACGAGCGCCGGCTGCGGTGCGGCCGTGCGCGGACCGGTGAATACTGCGAGTACGCTCTGCAACGCATCGGCGAGCAGCGCTGCCCTCGCCTGCACCTCCGCGCCGGCGATCCGGAAATCATCGACATCCTCGCCTGGCCGCGATGTCAGTCCCCGCCGGAAATCCACCGCCAGCGCATGCAAACGGCGCGCTGCGGCGGCCTCGCACAGCAGGCGCCGCAGGTCGGCCGCGTGCAGCGCAGGATCGAATGCTTCACGGTCGAGGAACAACCGCGCCGCAGCACCGCCGAGCCCGGCCTCCCGCAGCAGCCAGGCCAGTTGCAGCCTTGCACTTGCGCGCAGGTCGGGCTCCGGCGCATGCAGCGCGAGTTGCGCGAACAGCACTCGCGCAGCCAGCGGGTCGCGGCCGGCCATGCGCGCCGCTGCATCCGACCAGCCGAACACGTCGCCGACCAGCAACTGCTCGCGATTGGCGACCGCAGGTGCCGCGGACAGGTAGTCGCGCCAGAGCATGCGCGCGGCCTCGGCTGCACTGGTGGCCATCGGATCTGCATCGAGCGCGCGTTCCGACGCCCCGACCAGGCACAGGACATCCCCGTTCGCCTGGCAGGCGCTGCGCAGCAATTGCCATTCACGCGCGGCAGCCGCGACAACGCCGGGCATGGCTGGCCGCTGCACGGCGGCACGCGCCCGCGCTGCCGCCGTCGGCGGCGTCAGCAGGCCGAGCCGCATCTGCACCGCAATGCGTACGGCATCGCTATCCGACAGCAGCGGCAGCAGCGGCAGTGACTCGGCTGCCATGCCGTGCGCGGCCATCAGCGCCAGAAACCGTGCGCTCACGGCAGGCGGGGGCGAAGGCTGGTCCTGGCGATAACGCAGGATCGACCGGTAGCCGGACGAAGCATCGCCCCCGTCGAACAGGCTTTCGATCACCACGACCTGGGCACGACGGATCTCGTCGGCCGACGGGCTCGTGGACCAGATCACGCGCGCAGCCAGTGCGCGCGCGCGTGCCGCGGCGAGCGCGCCATCGGGTACCGGCGTCGAACCCTTGCCGGCAGCAGGCCCGGTGACACTCGCCGTCGCCGCCGTGTCG
>CANGXU010000153.1 GCA_947457885.1 Betaproteobacteria bacterium | reverse complement strand
GCCGCGCCGGCGGCACGCGCCTTCACCTCGGCCAGCGGCACCGCCGCGCGCGCCTGCGCGACTTCGACCGCCTTGGTCTGCAGGATGCGGGCGAGGATGTCGGGAATATCGGGAGGGGTATTCATGCCGCAGCCTGGCGCGAGAAGGCAACCAGTTGCTCGAGCTTCGCCTTCGCCGCGCCGGAGGCGATCTGTTCGAGCGCGCGCCGGACGCCGGCCTCGAGCGAGGGCGCCAGCCCCGAGACATAGATCGCCGCTCCGGCATTGAGCGCGACGATGTCGCGCGGTGCCCCGGGCCGGTTGTCGAGCACGCCGAGCAGCATCGCCTTCGCCGCCTCGACCGAATCGACCCGGATGCCGGCGATCGTCGACACCTCGAAACCGAACTGCACCGGGTTGACCCGGTATTCGGTGACCTTGCCGTCGCGCAGCTCGGCGACATCGGTGTTACCGGTGATGGTGATCTCGTCGAGCCCGTCCGCGCCATGCACGACCATCACGTGCCGGCTGCCCAGCGCGTGCAGCACACGGGCCTGCAATCCGACCAGCTCGCGGCGGAACACGCCCATCACCTGGTTCGGCGCGCCGGCCGGATTGGTCAGCGGGCCAAGGATGTTGAACATCGTGCGCACGCCGAGTTCCTTGCGCACCGGGGCGGCGTGCCTCATCGCCGCGTGGTGGCTGGGCGCGAACATGAAACCGACCCCGACTTCGCGGATCGAGCGCGCGACCGTGGCCGGATCGAGGCCGAGGTGCACGCCCAGCGCCTCGAGCACGTCGGCACTGCCGCAGAGCGAGGACACCGACCGGCCGCCGTGCTTCGCGACATGCGCGCCTGCCGCCGCGGCGACCAGCGCCGAGGCAGTCGACACGTTGAACGTATGCTGCGCATCACCACCGGTGCCGCAGGTATCGACCAGATTGTCGACGCCGGCGACATCGACCCGGGTCACCAGTTCGCGCATCACCGATGCTGCGCCGGCGATCTCGTCGACCGTCTCGCCCTTGGCACGCAGCGCGACGACCAGCCCGGCGATCTGCGCCGGCGTCAGTTCGCCCTGCATCACCTGGCGCATCAGCAGCACCATCCGGTCGCGGTCGAGGTCGCGCCGCTCGATCAGCGCGGTCAGTGCTTCGGCATAGGTCATCGCGGTTTCTTCTTGGGTGTGCGCCGCAGCGGACGGCAGGATCAGGCGGTCGTCTTGAGGAAATTGGCCAGCAGCGAATGGCCGCACTCGGTGAGGATCGACTCCGGATGGAACTGCACGCCCTGGACCGGCAGCGTCCGGTGGCGAACCCCCATGATCTCGCCGTCGTCGCTGGTGGCGGTAACCTCGAGCACATCAGGCAGCGACTCGCGTTCGATCACCAGCGAATGGTAGCGCGTGGCGAGGAACGGGCTCGGCAGTTGCTCGAAGACGCCCAGCCCCTCATGCCGGATCGCCGACGTCTTGCCGTGCATCACCTGCTTCGCATGGACGATCTTTCCACCGAAGGCCTGTCCGATCGACTGGTGACCGAGGCAGACGCCGAGGATCGGCACCTTCCCGGCAAAAAACCGGATGGCCTCGACCGATACACCTGCCTCGTTCGGCGTGCAGGGCCCGGGCGAGATCACCAGGTGCTTCGGGCGCAGCGCCTCGATCCGGTCGACCGTGATCTCGTCGTTGCGGAACACCTCGACCTGCTGTTCCAGTTCCCCGAAGTACTGGACGAGGTTGTAGGTAAACGAGTCGTAGTTGTCGATCATCAGCAGCATGTCCGCTCCATCCCCTTGAATTCACAGCGATCCGTAAGAAGCCATGCGGGTCTGGCCCGCCTCCGGCCGCGTTCAGGCGCGGCGGCAGTCCGGCCGCCATCGGCGGGCAGTGCGGGAAGCAGGGCGGTCCATCGGGGTCGACATGTAGCAAGGTTATCATGCGGGTGCATGGATCCAGCCCGCTCGCGGCCAGCGTCTCCTCGCTCGACTCAGCCCGGGGGATAGCCGATGTGCCCGTACGCCAGATCGGGCTTGAGGCATGATCGTCCACGGACTCATGCACATGCGAGGATGGTCAGTGAGACTCGAAGACGAACGCGAAAGCAGCAATGTAGAGGACCGGCGAGGCGCGCGCGGCCTCGGCGGTGCCGGCAGGGGCATCGGCATCGGCACGGTCGCCATAGCGCTGATCGCGATGCTCATGGGCGCTGACCCGTCGACAGTGATCTCGCTGCTCACCGGTGGCGGGCAGGGCGCACCGCAATCGGCGCAGCAGTCGATGCCGGTCGACGACGAGGCCAGCCGCTTCGTGCGCCGCGTGCTGGCGAAGACCGAAGACACCTGGGGCGCGATCTTCAAGGCGAGCGGCGCGCAATACCGGGAACCCACGCTGGTACTGTTCAGCGGCGCGACGCGCACCGCCTGCGGCGTCGGCGAAACGGCAATGGGTCCTTTCTACTGCCCGGCCGACGAGAAGGTGTACATCGACCTCGCGTTCAACCGTGAACTCGCGACACGCTTCGGCGCGCCGGGCGAGTTCGCCCAGGCCTACGTGATCGCGCACGAGGTCGGCCACCATGTGCAGAACCTGCTCGGCATCGCGGCCAAGGTACAGGAAGTGCGCTCCCGGGCAAGCGCGCGCGATGCCAATGCGCTCTCGGTGCGGCTGGAACTGCAGGCTGACTGTTTCGCGGGCGTCTGGGCCCGTACAGCCGACGAAATGAAAGCCTTTCTCGATCGCGGCGATATCGACCAGGCCCTGCGTGCGGCGGCGGCCATCGGCGATGACCGCCTCCAGCAGCAGTCTGCCGGCCGCGTGGTGCCGGACTCGTTCACGCACGGTTCTTCCGAACAGCGCAAGCGATGGTTCAGCCGCGGCTTCGAGACCGGCAGCGTGAAGGCCTGCGACACGTTCAGCAGCCGGACCCTCTAGGAGTCTGGCGGCCTGGCTGGTCTGGGGGGGCGGTCTGGGGGCGGGCTGTCCAGCCCGCCGAGCGCCATCTCGGCGGCGCGCAGCACGGCACGCGCCTTGTTCTGCGTCTCGCGCCATTCGCTTGCCGGGTCCGAGTCGGCGACGATGCCCGCCCCGGCCTGCACATGCAGCATGCCGTCCTTGAGCACCGCGGTGCGGATGGCAATCGCCATATCCATGTCGCCGTGGAAGCCGAGGTAGCCGACCGCGCCGCCGTAGATGCCACGCCGCGTCGGCTCGAGTTCGTCGATGATTTCCATCGCGCGCACCTTCGGCGCGCCGGACAGCGTGCCCGCCGGGAAACTCGCGCGCAGCACCGAGAAGGCATCGAGCCCCGGCTTCAGCCTGCCCTCGACATTCGACACGATGTGCATCACGTGCGAGTAGCGTTCGATCGCCATGTTCTCGGTGACCTTGACGGTACCGGTGGCGGCGACGCGGCCTACATCGTTGCGGCCAAGGTCGACCAGCATTACGTGCTCAGCGCGCTCTTTCGGGTCGGCGAGAAGCTCGGTCGCCAGGGCCTCGTCGCGCTCGCGCGTGTCGCCGCGGGGGCGGGTGCCCGCGATCGGGCGCACGGTCACCTGCCCGGACTCGAGACGCACCAGGATCTCGGGCGAGGCGCCCACGACATGGAACCCGCCGAAGTCGAACAGGAACATGTACGGCGAAGGGTTGGTCGCGCGCAGCGCACGGTACAACGACAGCGGCGATGCGTTGTACGGCTGGCTGGTGCGCTGCGACAGCACGACCTGCATGATGTCGCCATCGACGATGTAGCGTTTCGCACGGTCGACCACCTCGGCGAATGCATCTTCGCTGAACTCGGAAGTGGCACGCGTGGGCTCATGTGCAGCGGCCTCCGGGATGCGCACGGGCGTGCGCAGCTTCGCCAGCAGTTCCGCCAGGCGCTGCTGGCCGCGCATGAACGCGCCGTCGCGCCGCGGATCGACGTAGACGATCAGGAATATCTTGCCGCGCAGGTTGTCGAAAACGGCCACTTCATCCGACAGCAGCAGCAGTATGTCTGGCGTGCCGATGAGATCAGGCTTCACCGTACTGGCAAGACGCTTCTCGACGTAGCGCACCGTGTCATAGCCGAAATAGCCGACCAGCCCGCCACAGAAACGCGGCAGCGCTGGCTCGGGCGCGACTTTCAGGTGCGAGAGATACGTCCGTACGAACTCGACAGGATCATCGGTCTCGACCTGCTGGCGCGTCATCGTCCCGCTCAGGTCGCGACAGATACGGCCGATCACCTCCACACGGTCTTTGGCAGGCAGGCCGATCACCGAGTAGCGGCCGAAGCGTTCGCCACCCTGCACCGACTCTAGCAGGTAGCTGTTCGGCGCATTGGCGAGCTTGAGGTAAGCCGACAACGGCGTGTCGAGGTCGGCGAAGGTCTCGAGGTACAACGGAATCCGGTTGTAGCCCTGGGCCGCCAGCCGGTTGAATTCCTGTTCGTTCATCAGGGTCCCTGCACCAGCCCGTCGACTTCCGTGAGGCTGTCCACTATAGCATCGGCATCGATGCTCCGCAGGTCGGCACCTTCCCGGTAACCGTAGCTGACGCAGATCACCGGACAACCGGCGCGGCGCGCCGCGACCGCATCGTTGGCGGAATCGCCGATCATCACCATCGCGCCCGGTTCGACGCCGATCAGCCCGGCGGCATGCAGCAGCGGCGCCGGGTCGGGCTTCTTCACCGGCAGCGTGTCACCGGCCACCAGCACGGGGAAATAGGGTCGCAGTCCGAGCCGGTCGAGCAGGATGTCGGCGAAGCGGCCGGACTTGTTGGTCACGCAGCCGAGCCTGAAGCCGCGCTCGACCATGCGGTCCAGCCCCTCGAACACCCCCGGGTAGGGCGCACAGTTCCAGGCGACGGTATCGAGGTAATGCCTCTCGTAGACCGGCATCGCCGTGGCGAACAGGTCGGCATCGGGTTTGCCGTCGGACTTGCGCGTCAGCACCCGCTCGACCAGCTTCGCGATGCCCTTGCCGACATAGGTCTCCACTTCCGACTGCGGCAGCGGCGGCAGGCCGAGTTCGACCATCATCCGACGCGCGGCCTCGGACAGGCCGGGTATGCTGTCGACCAGCGTGCCATCGAGGTCGATCAGGATCGCGCTGGCACGGATCATGGCTGTATCGCCGTCGCGAGTTCGCCGCGCATCGCCGCGATCACCTTCGCATAGTCGCTCGCACCGAAGATGGCCGAGCCGGCGACGAAGGTATCGGCGCCGGCTCGCGCGATCTGCGCGATGTTTTCGATCTTCACCCCGCCATCGACCTCGAGGCGGATGTCACGGCCGCTGCGCGCGATGCGTTCGCGTGCAGCGCGAACCTTCGGCAGCACCGCCGGATTGAACGCCTGCCCGCCAAAGCCGGGGTTCACCGACATGATGAGTACCAGGTCGATCTTGTGCATCACATACTCGAGAACATCGAGCGGAGAGGCCGGATTGAACACCAGTCCCGCCTTGCAACCGTGGTCGCGGATCAGGTCGATCGTACGGTCCACATGGTCCGAAGCCTCGGGATGGAAGGAGATCAGGCTGGCGCCCGCCCTGGCGAAATCGGGTACGATTCGATCGACCGGCCTGACCATCAGGTGCACGTCGATCGGCGCCTGAGTCAACGGCCTGATTGCCTCGCAGACCAGCGGACCGATGGTCAGGTTGGGGACGTAGTGGTTGTCCATCACGTCGAAGTGGATCCAGTCTGCGCCCGCCGCGAGTACGTTGGTTACCTCTTCTCCCAGGCGGGCGAAGTCGGCGGAGAGAATGCTTGGTGCGATCAGATGCATGGTTCAGCCCTGGAAGATCAGCCGACATAGTTTATCCGACAGGACATCGACCGCCTTGAAGAACAATTACGACATCACAGTCGCTGCGACAAGCGTGTTCATCCCCGAGCAGTCGGACGAGTCGGCGTCGCGCTTCGTATTCGCCTACACCATCACGATCACGAATACCGGCGGCATGCCGGCGCAACTGCTGTCGCGGCACTGGATCATCACCGACGCGAACAACCAGGTACAGGAAGTACGCGGCCCCGGCGTGGTCGGCGAACAGCCGACGCTGGAGCCGAAGCAGCGCTTCGAGTACACGAGCGGCACCGCACTCGCAACGTCGGTGGGGACGATGCGCGGTACCTACCAGATGGTCGCCGAAGACGGCACCCGGTTCGATGCCGACATCCCCGAGTTCACGCTGTCGGTACCGCGGGTCCTGCACTGACGTCCATGGGCTGAGCCACGGCCGCCGACCCTCGCTCACCGTCCCGGCGGCCGCCGGTCATCGTCGCGCTTCTTGCGGGGCAGTGTCCACCAGACGATGAACACCAGCAGGCCGAGTGCGACCGCGGCTTCGAACAGCAGCAATGCGAATCCAGCATCCATCAGGGTTCCCGAAAACAATGACTGACCGCCGCCGCACCGGCCTGCTGGCCGGCTTTCTCCTGCTGCTCGGCGGTTGCGCGACACCGCCGACCGCGCCGTCCGCACCGCCACAGACCACGGTGCTACCGGCGCCGATCGACAACGCGCCAGCGGCAGCCCTGCCGGCACCGGCGCCGAAACCGGTCGTTCCATTCTCGCCGATCCGGCATGATCCGGTTGCGTGGAAATCGCTGCCCGGATGGCAATCCGACCGCGTGAACGAAGCATGGCCGGCATTGCGCGAGAGCTGCCGGGCACTGGTCTCCCGCCGTGCGGCGGCGCCCTGGCTAGAAGTCTGTCGTGCGGCCGATGCCATGCCGCAGGCCGACACCCTCGATGCGCCCCGCGTGCGAGCCTTCTTCGAGCGCCACTTCCAGCCGTACCGACTGATCGCGGTCGATACCGACGGTACCGAGAAGGACAGTGGCCTGATCACCGGCTACTATGAGCCGCTGCTGCGCGGCAACCGCACTCGCGATGCACGCTACCGCTACCCGCTTTACGGCGTGCCCGACGACCTGGTGACAGTCGACCTCGGCGATCTGTATCCGCAACTCAAGGGACAGCGTGTGCGCGGGCGCCTCGAGGGCCGACGGCTGCTGCCCTATTTCTCCCGCAGCGACATAGACCGCGGCACCGCCAGCCTGAAGGGCCGCGAACTGCTGTGGGTGGACGATCGCCTGGACGCCTTCTTCCTCGAGATCCAGGGCTCGGGACGCGTGCAGCTGCCCGACGGCACCGTTGTGCGGCTGGGCTATGCCGACCAGAACGGCCACCCGTACCGTGCGATCGGACGCACGCTGGTCGAGCGCGGTGAACTGTCGCTGGAGGAGGCGACGATGCAGGGTATCCGCAAGTGGGCGACCGCAAATCCGGACAAGGTCACGCCGATCCTGCATTCGAACCCGAGCCGGGTGTTCTTCCGGGAACTGCCGCCGCAGCCCGCCCCCGCAGGAAACCCGAACGGCGGTGGGACGCCAGCCGCCAGTGGCCCGCCCGGCTCGCTCGGCGTGCCACTCACCCCGATGCGCAGCATCGCGATCGATCCCCGCTCGGTGATGCTCGGCACCCCAGTCTGGCTGGTGACTCTGGACCCGATCGATGGCAAGCCGATCGAGCGCCTGACCTTCGCACAGGACACCGGCGGTGCGATCATCGGTACGATCCGGGCGGACCTGTTCTGGGGCTTCGGGGCGGCTGCGGGGGAAGCGGCTGGCCGGATGCGCGAGAACGGGTCGATGTGGCTGCTGCTACCACGCGGGATGAAACCAGGGCGGCCCTGAGCCCCGCGCAGGACGTCAGCGCGGGCCGAACTCGAACACCACGACCGTCTGGACCTTCGAGTGCACTGGACGGCCGCCCTTGATGCCCGGCGCGAACGGCGCAGACCGGAAAGCCGCCAGCGCAGACTCCTCGAAGAAGCCCGGGGGGTCTGCTCGCACCACCGCAGCGTCGACCACCCGCCCGGTCGCGTCGATCGACAGCGCGAGCGTCACCTTTCCGGACACGCCGCGCAACTGCGCGTTGAGCGGGAATGGCGGATCGACCGGACCCAACGGACGCGGCAGCACATCGAGATCACGACCGGTGTACCAGTTGGGGGTGGCCGCCCCCGCACGCTCGGGACCGGCCTGCGGCGCGATCTCCGCAGGCCGGGGCGCCGGCTCGACCGGCTCGCGCGGCGGCGAGACAGGGGAAGGCTCCGGCACAGGCGCCGGGGCCACCATCGGCACCGTACCCGGCGCGCCCTCGACGGGCATGCTCGAAGTCTCCGGCTGCGCATCGGCCAGCGCGAGCACGCCCTGTACGAGCGGGTCGGCCGCCGGTGCCAGTCGTGCGGTGATCGACGCAGGCCCCTGGGCCGGACGTCGCCCGCTGTCGAATCCCCAGTCGAGGCCGATCAGCAGGTGCAGCAGCAGCGACGCGGCGATGAAGGCAGCGAGCCGGCGTTCGCCCTGCATCCGTGCCCACGCGCCGCCGCGCGGATCGCCGGCGCCCGCGAACCCGATCAGCGCGACCAAGCGCCCGGTGCAGCCGCCATGGCTGCGCCTACTTGCGCGGCGCCTTCGCCGCAGCCGCGATCGCCTGTTCGAGCTGCTCGACCGGGAGCGCCCCGCGCAGCCGCGTGCCGTCGGACAGGAAAATGGTCGGCGTCGACTTCACGTTGTACTTCTGGCCGAGCTTCAGCACCTCGTCGATCGGCGCCTTGCAGTTGGCCGCCGCCGGTGCGATCTTGCCGGTGGTCATCACTTCGTCCCAGGCCCGCGAACGATCCTTCGAACACCAGACCGCGCGCGATTTCTCGACCGAGTCGGGCGGTGAGATGATCGGATACAGGAAGGTGTAGATCGTCACGTCGTTCAGCTTCGCGAGCTGGCTGTGAAACTGCCGGCAGAAGCCGCAGTTGGGGTCTTCGAAGGTCGCGATCACACGCCGGCCGTTGCCCTTGACCGTCTTCACCGCCTGGGACAGCGGCAACTCGCGGAACGCGATCGGGCCCTGCAACCGCGCCTCGATCTCGTCGCGCCGGGCCTGGGTGACGTTGCTCCATGTTTTCGTCTCGATGAGGCTGCCGTCGACCACGAAAGTGAACTTCTCGTCGGTGTAGAACACGGTACCGTCGATCACCAGTTCGAGCAGCCCCGGGAACGCGGTCTTCGTGACACTTTCGACCTTCGCATTCGGGAACTTCTCGGCTATCGCCTTGCGGATCAGCTGCTCCTGGGCACCTGCCGACAGCGGCAGGGCGGACAACAGCGCAAGAAGGCCGGCGGCGAGCCAGCGACAGGTTCGGATGAGCTTCATCGGTGTTTGATTCCGTAGGTACAG
>CANGXU010000152.1 GCA_947457885.1 Betaproteobacteria bacterium | reverse complement strand
CTGGCTGTGCGTCCAGACCTCGATGCCGCCGGCGTCGAAGGTGGCCAGCGCCGAGGAAGGGCCGAGCGAGGCATGGGCGATGTAGGGCTTGGAGTAGCGTGACTCGAAGGTCTTCGCCGAGCGGGCGAGCGCTGCCTCGTCGCGGCGCTCGACGATCACCGTATCGGTGGTGTCGCGCGTCTCGATGAAGCGGTAGATGTCGGACGCATCGGTCGGGATCCCGGGCTCGGTCCAGCGCGAACCGGCGATCATCGCCTTGCGTGCCTTCACTGCCTGCTCTTCGCGCTCCGCGACCACGCCGAGGAAGTCGCCGTCGCGTACGAACGCCACCACGCCGGGCATCGCCCGGATCGCGGCCTCGTCGATCGACTCCAAGTTCGCGCCGAACGAGGGCGGACGGGCGACCCGCCCATGCAGCATGCCGGGCAGCCTCATGTCGGCGACGAAGCGCGGCCTGCCGGTGAGCTTGTCCGGAATGTCGAGCCGGCGTTCGCTGCGGCCGACCACGGTGTAGCGTGCCACCGGCTTCGGCGGTACCTGCCCGGTCGCTGCCCGGTCGAGCAGTTCGGCGTGCGGCAGTTCCCAGTAGCTGGTCTCGCGGATGCGGTCGGCGCCGGTGATCCGGCCGTCCTCGACCACCAGCCGGTCGGCAGGGATATCCAGCCGGCGCGCGGCCTCGGCGAGCAGCACGGCGCGCACCTCGGCACAGACCGAGCGCATTGCGCTGCCGCCTTCGGAGATCGATCGGCTGCCCGACGTGTGGCCTTCGTCGGGAGTGAGGCGGGTGTCCGCGTCGACGATGCGTACCTGCTCGAACGACAGGTCGAGTTCCTCGGCCGCGATCTGCTTCATCGCGGTGATGATGCCCTGGCCGAGTTCGACCCGGCCGGTGAACACCGTGGCGGTGTGGTCGTCGTTGAACTTCACCCAGCGGTCGAGCCGCGGGTTCGCCGACAGCATCGGTGGGACCTTCAGCGGGGCGCTCATGCAGAGGCTCCTGAGCCGGTGCTGGTGCCGGCGGCGCGCTGGATCGCGCGCAGGATGCGCGCCTGGGTGCCGCAGCGGCACAGGTTGCGGTCCATCGCTTCCTTGATCTGGTCGAGCGTTGGGTCGGGCGTGCGCTCGAGCAGAGCGGTGGCCGACATCAGCATGCCGGAGATGCAATAGCCGCACTGCACCGCCTGTTCATCGAGGAACGCCTGCTGCAGCCGGGATATTGCGCCGCCCGCAGCAAGTCCCTCGACGGTGGTGACCGTCTTGCCGGCCGCCGCCCACAGTGGCGTGTCGCAGGCGTTGACCGCATGGCCGTCGAGCAGTACGGTGCAGGCACCGCACTGGCCCAGCCCGCAGCCGAACTTCGCGCCCTTCAGGTCGAGGTCGTTGCGCAGCACGTACAGCAGCGGGGTATCGGGTTCGGCGCTGACCGAGTGATCGGTACCGTTGACGGTGAAGCGGGTGGGTTCGGGTAGACTCATCGTGTACCTGCAAAGGCGGGAAGAAGGTGGTCATGCACACGGCGGGAGTAGAAATGAAATCGCTTGCACGCACAAGCGGCCGCAGCCCGAATGCACCGCGACGGCGTCCGCGCCCGCCCGCGGGACCCGCCGCCGCTGCGATGGCTGCGATGCTGCTGATCGGTGTGCCGCTAGCGGCCCCGGGCAACGCCGGCGCGCAGGCATTCCCGTCGAAGCCGGTGCGCTGGGTCGTGCCGTACGCCCCGGGTGGCAACACTGACATGATCGCGCGCGTGGTCGGTGCACGGATGAGCGAGACGCTCGGCCAGCAGGTGGTAGTCGAGAATCGCGCTGGCGCCGCCACGCTGATCGGCTCGGAGTATGTGGCGCGCGCCGCGCCCGACGGCCACACGATGCTGCTCGCGACGAGCACGACGCTGGCGATCAACCCGCACCTTTACCGGAAGCTTCCCTATGACCCGGTCGCCGACTTTGCACCGATCACCTTGATCGCACGCGTGGCGATGGTGCTGGTCACGCATCCGTCGCTGCCGGCGAAGACCGCGAAGGAACTGGTCGCGCTCGCGAAGGCACGACCGGGGCAGATCGCCAACGGCACCCAGGGACTGGGCAGTCCGTCGTACATGGCGTCCGAACTCTTCAAGAGCGCCGCTGGCATCTCGCTGATCGACGTGCCGTACAAGGGCAGCGGTCCGGCGGTACCCGACCTGATGGGCGGGCAGATCGCGATGCTGTTCGACAACACCAGCCTGAACTTCGTTCGCGCCGGACGCCTGCGTGCGATTGCGCATACCGGGGAGAAGCGGTTGGCGGTCGCGCCCGAAGTTCCGACGATGGTCGAGTCGGGCTTTCCCGGCGTGGTGTTCTATTCGTGGCAGGGCGTGGTCGCACCGGCGAAGACGCCGCCTGACGTGGTCGCGAGGCTCAATGCCGAGGTGGTGCGGGCGCTCAAGCTCGCCGACGTGCAGACGAAGATCACCGCCGAGGGCGCCGAGATCCTCGCCGTCGGTCCGCGCGAGTTCGGCGACTACATCCGGAGCGAGATCGTGCGCTTCGGCAAGGTGATCCGCGATGCGGGCGTGAAGCCCGAATAACCGACGGCAGTGCAGCGCGGTCTTCCGCAGGGCTGCAGCCGCATTCGTACCGGAGGCAGCATGCAGCAGGCGATCGACGTCCACTCCCACATGCTGTGCGAGGAATGGATGACCCTGTTCCGCGCGCACAGTGGCTCGCGCTTCACGATCCGCAAGGTCACTGGCGGGAAAGAGGTGATCCACTACGACGGCATCGCGTTCATGACGCCGGAAGACTGCATGTTCGACTACGGCCAGCGGATCCAGGCGATGGACGAGGCCGGGGTCGACCTGGCGGTGCTGTCGCTGACCGGCCCGAACGTGTACTGGGGCGACGAGGCGGCCAGTTCGTGCGCGGCACGCGCGATCAACGACAGCTTCGCGCAGGCGCAGTCCGAGCATCCGTCGCGGCTGCGCTGGATCGCGTCGCTGCCGTTCCAGTACCCGGAACGCGCAACCGAGGAACTTGCGCGCTCGATCGATGCCGGTGCGTGCGGCGTGATCGTGCTCGGAAACATCGGTGGCGAGTCCCTGACCGCAGAGCGGTTCGCGCCGGTTTGGGCCGAGATCGACCGGCGTGGGCTGCCGGTATTCCTGCATCCGACCGTGCCCTGTGGCTGTGCCGAGATGGACATGGCGATGTACCAGTTGTCGGCGTCGGTCGGCTTCACTTTCGACTCGACGCTGGCGGTGACGCGGATGATCTTCGACGGCTTCTTCGATCGGTTCCCGAACCTGAAGCTGGTCGTCGCGCATGGCGGCGGCACGCTGCCCTTCCTGGCACCGCGCCTGGACCGCTGTCATGAAGCGATCGCCGCCGCGCGCACCCGCATCGCCGAGCGGCCGAGCACCTACCTGAAGCGCATCTATGCCGATTCGGTACTCTATTCGCACGAGGCGCTGCGCGACACGGTCGAGGTATTCGGGGAGGACCATGTGCTGTTCGGCAGCGACTATCCGCACAACATCAGCGACATGGCGGGGATCCTGGCGCGTATCGATGCGCTGCCCGCCGCGCTGCGCGACAAGCTCCGCGGCGGCAACGCCCAGCGGGTTTTCGGGATCTGACGAGGATTGGACGCGATGCAACAGATGAAGTCGGAAGTGCGAGACGGCATGCAGGTCGAATGGAATGTACCGATCACGATGGATGATGGCGTGGTGCTGCGCGCCGATGTGTTCCGCCCGCTCGGAGGGGGCCACCATCCTGTGATCCTGAGCAGCGGCCCCTATGCGAAGGGACTCGAATTCAAGGAAGGCTACCCCGCCAACTGGGCACGGCTGGTCAAGTCGGCGCCGGAAGTGCTCGAGGGTTCCAGCAACAAGTACCAGACCTGGGAACTGGTCGACCCGGAGAAGTGGGTACCTGAGGGCTATGCCTGCGTGCGTGTGGATTCGCGCGGGGCGGGTTGCTCGCCCGGTGTGATCGACTGCTGGTCGGCGCGCGAGGCGGTCGATCTCGCCGCCTGCATCGAGTGGGCGGGCGCCCAGGGCTGGAGCAACGGCAAGGTCGGCGTGAACGGCATCTCGTACTACGCGATGAACCAGTGGCAGGTCGCTGGCCTGCGCCCGAGACACCTGGCCGCGCTGTGCCTCTGGGAAGGCTCGTCCGACTACTACCGTGAACTGTGCCGCCACGGCGGCATCCTGTGCGACTTCCTCGATGCATGGTACCGGCGCCAGGTCACTTCGGTGCAGTACGGCGTCGGCGAGCGCGGCGCGAAGAGCGCGGTGACCGGCGAGCCGGTTGCCGGCCCGGTCACGCTGCCCGAGGCCGAACTGGAGGCCAATCGTGTCGACCTCGGCGGCGAGGCGCGCAGCCGGACGCTGGTCGACGACTACTACCGCGCCCGCATGCCGGACTTCGAGAAGATGGAGACGCCCATGCTCTCCTGCGCCAACTGGGGCGGCATGGGCCTGCATACGCGCGGCAACTTCGAGGGCTTCCAGCGCGCCGCATCCCCGCAGAAGTGGCTGGAGGTGCACGGTGACACCCACTTCACGCACTTCTACAGCAACTACGGCATCGCGCTGCAGAAGCGGTTCTTCGGCCACTTCCTGAAGGACGAGGACACCGGCTGGACGAAGCAGCCCAGGGTCTCGCTGAACGTGCGCCATCCGGGTGAACGCTTCGAACTGCGCGCCGAGCACGAATGGCCGCTGGCGCGAACCCGGTACACCCGCTACTACCTGCATCCGCACGGTCTCGGGCTGTCGACCGAGCGGACGGGGCAGGGCGGGACGCTCGAGTATGAAGCGATGGGCGACGGGCTCACCTTCCTTTCACCGGCGATGACCGAACCGCTGGAAATCACCGGTCAGGTCGCCGCCCGCCTGTGGCTGTCGTCGAAGACCCGCGATGCCGACGTGTTCCTGGTGCTGCGGGTGTTCGACCCGGCCGGCCGCGAGGTGACCTTCATCGGATCGAACGATCCGCGCACACCGGTCGGCCTCGGCTGGCTGCGTGCCTCTCAGCGCAAGGTCGACCCGGCGCTGAGCACGCCGTCGCGCCCGTGGCATCCGCACGACGAGGCCTGGCCGTTGCAGCCAGGGGTACCGGTGCCGCTGGATGTCGAGATCTGGCCGACCTGCATCGTCGTGCCGGTGGGCTACCGGTTCGGGTTGACCGTACGCGGGCATGACTACGCGTTCGACGGCACCGATTTCGGCGTCGCGAACGCCGCATACCCGATGAAGGGGGTAGGCCCGTTCACCCATGACGATCCGGTCGACCGGCCGATGGACGTGTTCGGCGGCGCCAATACGCTGCATTTCCCGCCCGACGACCCGCCCTTCCTGCTGCTGCCGGTGATTCCTGTCCGTTGATCGAAGCAGATGCTGCGCCGGGACATGCGAACCGGTGCAGCCGGAACCCGGCCTGCAGGTGTTACCCTGAGGGCCGGATCTTCGTAAGATCGATGCCGGGCGGGTCCATAACTGACCAACCGGTGCCGCCGTCCACCAGGGAGACCCTGGCTGGACTTGCCTACGGATCCCGGGAAGAAACCACTCCGGGAAACGATGGTGCCGAGAAGAGGACTCGAACCTCCACAGTGTTGCCACCGCCAGGACCTGAACCTGGTGCGTCTACCAATTCCGCCATCTCGGCATGTCGGTCGAGAAATGTATTCAACCACGCAGGCTTTGTCAATTGAACTCTCAATATCGTCGTCGTTCCGGACTCCGGACGTCGAATAAACCGGTCTTCACGACCATCGTTCCCGAGCGGGACAAGATCCTCGAAGCCCTGCGCGAAGCAGGCGTGCCGATGGAGCCGGAACGGCTGTCCGAGATACTCGACGTGGCACCTGAGTCTGCGGAAGGCTTCTCGCGCCGTCTGGCGGCGATGGAGCGTGAAGGCGAGGTGATCGTCAACCGCCGCGGCGCCCTCGGGCTGCCGTCGAAGATGGACCTGATCCGCGGCCGCGTGCAGGGGCATCCGGACGGTTTCGGCTTCCTGGTGCCGGATGACGCTACCGGCGACCTGTTCCTCGGCCCGGCCGAGATGCAGAAGGTGCTGCACGGCGACCGCGTGCTCGGCCGCGAGGTCGCGGCGCCGCGACGCGGCAAGCGCGGGGCGGTGGTGGTCGAGGTGCTCGAACGCGCCAACCAGCGCGTGGTCGGGCGGCTCGAGGTCGAGCACGGCGTGCGCTTCGTGGTCGCGGAAGACCGCCGGGTGAGCCAGGACATCCTGGTCTCTCCTGACGATTCGTTCCCGGCGAAGGCCGGCCAGGTGGTGGTGGTCGAGATCATCGAGCAGCCCTCGCGCCACAGCCAGCCGATCGCACGCATCGTCGAGGTGCTCGGAAACTATGCCGACCCCGGGATGGAGATCGAGATCGCGCTGCGCAAGCACGACTTGCCGCACGTGTTCAGCGCCGAGGTCGAGAAGCTCGCGGCGAAGTTTCCGGAAGTGCCGCGCAAGACCGACCTGCGCGGCCGTGTCGACCTGCGCGAACTGCCGCTGGTGACCATCGACGGCGAGACCGCACGCGACTTCGACGATGCGGTGTACTGCGAACCGGTGCTGCGTGCAGATCCGGGCAAGCCGGCTGCGAAGCGTGCACGACGCTCGATCGCGCAGACGGTGAGCGACATGGTGAAGGACGCGACGGGCTACGGCCAGGCGCCAGCGGTGCCCGGCAGCGGCCTGAGCGGCCGCAAGGCGGTGCCGGATGCCGCGTACAAGCTGTTCGTCGCGATCGCGGACGTCGGCCATTACGTGAAGCCGGGCGATGCGCTCGACACCGAGGCGCTCGCGCGCGGCACTTCCGTGTACTTCCCACGGCGGGTGATCCCGATGCTGCCCGAGGCACTGTCCAACGGATTGTGCTCGCTGAACCCGAACGTCGACCGGCTGTGCATGGTGTGCGAGGTGGACGTCGGCGCCGACGGCAGCCTGCTCGCCTTCCAGTTCTACAACGCGGTGATGAACTCGAAGGCGCGCCTCACGTACACCGAGGTGGCCGAGATCCTCGGCGGCAGCCCGATGGCGCACGCGAAGAACTACCGCGACCTGGTGCCGCACCTGAAGGCGCTGGAGGCGGTGTTCCGGGTGCTGCTCAAGGCGCGTGCACAGCGCGGGGCGATCGACTTCGAATCGTCCGAGACGAAGATGGAGTTCGACGACAACGGCAAGATCCGCCGGATCGTGCCGGTCGAGCGCAACGACGCGCATCGGCTGATCGAAGAATGCATGCTGGCGGCCAACGTCTGCGCCTCGCAGTTCCTGGCGAGCCACAGCCATCCGATGCTCTACCGCATCCATGCGGGCCCGAAGAAGGACCGCCTGGAGTCGCTGCGCGAGTTCCTGCGCGGCTTCGGCCTGTCGATCGGTGGTGGCGAGTCGCCGCATGCGCGCGACTATGCCCGGGTGCTCGAGCAGATCCGCGACCGGCCGGACCGGCTGCTGCTGCAGACGGTGATGCTGCGCTCGCTGGCGCAGGCGGTGTACAGCCCGGACAACATCGGCCACTTCGGCCTGGCCTACGACGGGTACGGGCATTTCACCTCGCCGATCCGGCGCTACCCCGACCTGTCGGTGCACCGCGCCATCAAGGCGGTGCTGCAGAAGAAGACCTACAAGCCGACCGGCATGGACTGGGCACAACTCGGCCAGCACTGCTCTCAGGTCGAGCGCCGCGCAGACGACGCGTCGCGCGAGGTCGAGGCCTGGCTCAAGTGCTTCTACATGCTCGACCGCGTCGGAGAGAGCTTCAGCGGGACGATCAGCGGCGTCACCTCGTTCGGCGCGTTCGTCACGCTGGATGACCTGCATGTCGACGGGCTGGTGCACATCTCGGAGCTGGGCACCGATTACTTCCACTTCGATGCGATCCGCCACCAGTTGCTGGGCGAGCGCACCGGACAACGCTACCGGATCGGTGACCGCATCGGCGTCCAGGTGGTGCGGGTCGACCTGTCCACCAGCAAGATCGACTTCGTGCTTGCACCCGGCACACAGTTGAAGGGCCCGCTCGCCGCGAGCGGCGCGCGGGCGGGCAAGGACGCGAAGGAGGGCAGGGTCGCTGCCGCACCGCTGTCCGGTGGTGCGCCGAAGGGTGGGAAGAAGCGGCGATGAGCGCGCCGCTGCGAACGCTCTTCGGGTTGCATGCGGTCACCGCCCGGTTGCGCGCCGCGCCACAGTCGATCCGTGAGCTCTATGTCGATGCGAAGCGCGCCGATGGCCGCACCCGCGACCTGCTGGCACTGGCGGCGGACAAGTCCGTGCGTGCGATGGCGGTCGATGCGGACCGCCTCGACGCGCTGGCCGGCGGCTCGGCCCGCCACCAGGGCGTGGTCGCGCGGATCGATGGTGACAGCCGGCGCAGCGTGCACTTCGACGACATGGTCGAGGACCTGCCGGAGAACCCGCTGCTGATCGTGCTCGACGGCGTTCAGGATCCGCATAACCTCGGCGCCATCCTGCGGGTGGCCGATGCGATGGGTGTCGATGCGGTGATCGCGCCGAAGGACCGCGCGGTGGGCATCACGGCCACGGTGGAAAAGGTCGCCTCGGGCGCGGCCGAGACGGTGCAGTACGTGACCGTGACCAACCTGGCCCGCTCGATCGACACATTGAAGGCGCGTGGCATCTGGTGCGTCGGCGCCGACGAGGCTGGCAAGGGTGACCTGTTCGGCGCAAGGCTCACCGGGCCGCTGGCGTGGGTGATGGGCGCCGAAGGTGAGGGGCTTCGTCGGCTGACCCGGGAGCGCTGCGACGAACTGGTGCGCATCCCGATGTTCGGCGTGGTGGAAAGTGTGAACGTGTCGGTGGCGGCTGGCATCTGCCTGTACGAGAGCCGGCGGCAGCGGGCGGCGGCTGGGGCGACTGGGGTCAGGTCTTGCGGGGCGACTGGGGTCAGGTCTTGAGTCTTGCATGCCCCCGGCGACTGGGGTCAGGTCTTGAGTCTTGCATGCCCCCGACTTGCCGGCCTTGCAAGGCAAGACTCGAGACCTGACCCCCACCCGACGTGACCCACACCCGATGCCCGGTTGCCTATCCGGCCGGAAACGGCCATAATCAAAGGCTTGCCTGAATTCAGACAGTTTTTGATCAGGCAGGGTGGCACCCACATCCGAAAACGTCCTTGCCTCACCGGCGTCGCATTCCGGGAGGCCCTACAGCCCACAAGGAGAATCAATGCGACATTACGAAGTCGTATTCATCGTCCACCCGGACCAGAGTGAGCAGGT
>CANGXU010000151.1 GCA_947457885.1 Betaproteobacteria bacterium | reverse complement strand
TCCGATGGCGATGACTTCGCCCTGATCGGGCTTTTCAGCGGCGGTGTCGGGGATGACGATGCCGGAGGCGGTCTTGCGCTCTTCTTCGAGGCGGCGGACCACGACGCGGTCGTGCAACGGACGGATTTTCATGAGTGGATCTCCTGCTTGGATGACTGCTGTTGGACACAACCGAGTGCCGAAGGCGTGTGGCCGATACGCTGCCTGCCACTCGACCTGCTAGCACTCGCCGAAATCGAGTGCTAATAATAGACGGGCTGCGCGGAAAATTGCAAGTCCCTGGACATGTTCAGACGGAGCAGCCGCTCCGAGGACAGACCGATCCTTTATCTCGTGACACGATAGTCAACCGGCAAAGGCACCAAAGCGACAGTCAGTACTTGCTCACGTCGCTCGCCGTCCTTCGATGCTCCATCGGTCACCGGTCCGGCAGGTCAACCTGTCCCGGCTACTGCCGATAAAGAAACCCGGCATGTTGTGGCGAATCCGACTCGCTTCTGCCGGGTTCGGGCCACTCGCGCAGACGCTGTGCACGGATGTAAGGCTTGCGACGTTAAACTATTGGATTGTCCCGATTTCAAACCTGGACGCGCCCGGTGCTGACTGCCGCTGCCGTCCGTGAACCACCCGAAAAGCATGCGCCTCCCCGCTCCAGCACAACTCGTCCAGCCTCTTCCCGCCTCGTTCGGGCGCCGCCGCGCGCTCGCCTCCGGGCTGCTCTCGCTGGCCGTCGGAGGCCTGCCGACCGTTGCGGGTGCCCAGGGGCGCATGCCGCCCCAGCAGGCGCAGCCGCAGCCGGCCGCCATCCCGGCCAGCCTGTCGCCGCTCCCCCAGGCCGACCGGAGGCTCACTGCTGCGGCGCAACTGATGGCCGGCATCGTCCCGTCTGCCGGCGACCCGGTGATCGACCGTTTCGTCGCACTCGACGCGTTCAAGGCGCATCAGGAATGGATGCGTGAGCAGTGGGCGCCGGTGCGCGCCCGGCTGCTGGCAATGGAAGGCTGGCGCGATCAGCACATCCGCATCCCGGATGCTCGCAGCCGGACGATGCTCTATCCGTTCAGCGGTCCCGACTTCCTCAACGCGTACGCGCTTTTCCCGAACCATGCGCGCTACGTGTTCTTCAGCCTGGAGCGTCCTAGCGCACTGCCGGACCTCTCTACCAAGTCGCCGCAGGAGTTCGCTGAGCTTCTGGCGAGCGTGCGCGAAGCGCTGCGCGACATCTTCGAGCGCAACTATTTCATCACCTCCTACATGAGCCGCCAGCTGACCGCACCGCGACTGCGCGGCACGGTACCGGTGATCGCGGTGATGATGGCGCTGTACAACCGGCAGATCGTGTCGGCCGAGTCGGTGGACCTGTTCCCAGAACTCACCACCGCCTACGCGGATCCGGCCAGCAAGCGTCCGCGCATGCCGCTGCGCGGAATGCGCATCGTGTTCATGGACCCAGCGACGCGCACCACGCAGTCGCTGCAGTACTTCTCGCTCGACGCGACCGACCGCGCGCTCGCGTTCTACCCTGAATTCACCACCTGGCTCAGCCGCCAGGGCCCGGCCACCGCGCTGGTGAAGTCCGCGTCCTACCTGCTGCACGACCGGCAATTCCTCCAGGTGCGTGAGGCACTGCTGACAACTGCCGATACCGTGGTACAGGACGACACCGGCGTGCCGTACCGCGTGCTGCGCCAGGCCGGCTGGGACGTGCAGTTGTACGGCGAGTACCGCAAGCCGATCCCTCCACTGGCCTACGGCTACCAGCGCGACCTGCAGGAGTCGTTCCTCAAGAACGGCAACCCGGCCCGGCTGCCGTTCCCGTTCGGCTACCACTGGCGCGAAGGCGGGGCCGGCTCCGGCCTGCTGATCGCGACCCGTCCGCTGACCACTGCGGGCACGCAGGCCACCATCGTTCGCTGAGCGTCGAAAGACCGTCCACGCCCGCATGGCGACTGGCGCCGACTTCACCTTGCCGCCCGGTACCGTCCGGAGCACGTTCGAGGCGCCGGACGGCACCGTGCTGTCGTTCCTGCAGTCGGGCGTGCGCTCCGCTCGACCATCGTTCCTGCTGCTGCCGGGCTGGAGCATGCCGGCCTGGATCTGGGCCGGGCAGTTCGGTCCGCTCGCAGCGGATCGGGCGGTCTTCGCGCTGGATCCGCGCGGACAGGGCGAATCGGATCGGCCCGCCGCGGGTTACGACACCCGCACCCGCGCGCGCGACCTGCATGCGTTCGCCGCTTCGATCGCACCGGTGGTCGTGGTCGGCTGGTCGCTCGCGGCTCTGGAAGTCCTGGAGGCGATCCACCAGTTCGGCAGCATGCCGTTCGCCGGCGTCGTACTGGTCGACAGTTCGGTCGGTGAAGAACCGGCGCCGCTCCCAGGCTCACCGTTCATCGATGCGCTCCAGGCCGATCGCGATTCCGCCCTGGACGGTTTCGCGCGCGCGGTCTTCGCGAGCGGCCGGCCCGAGGCGGAAGTGCGTGCGCTGGTGGACGGCGCGCTGCGCATGCCGCTGGCGGCGAGCATCGCGCTGTTCCCCCGCGAAATCCCGCGCGAGTACTGGCGCGATGTCGTGCGGTCTATCGAACTGCCCCTGCTCTACGCGGTGTCTTCGCAGTTCCAGGAACAGGCATGGAACCTGCGCCTGCGGCGGCCCCGCACGCAGGTAGAAGTATTCCACCGCTCGGGCCATGCATTGTTCGCGGACGAACCGGACCGGTTCAACCGGCTGCTGATCCACTTCGCACGCAAGATCGGCAGCCAGCCCGCATGAGTGCCAACGACTCGCTGCTTGCCCGCAGCCTCGCGCACGTGTGGAACCCGTGCACGCAGATGAAGCAGCACGACACCTGGCCGATGGTGCCGATCGCGCGCGGCGACGGCGCATGGCTGTACGACCTCGAAGGCCGCCGCTACCTCGACGCCATCAGCTCGTGGTGGGTGAACCTGTTCGGCCATTGCAATCCGCGCATCAGCGGTCCCCTGACGGAACAACTGCGCACGCTCGACCATGTGATGCTCGCGGGCTTCACGCATCCGCCGGTGGTCGAACTGTCGGAGCGGCTCAGCGCACTGGCACCGCGTGCGTCCGACACCAGGTTGTCGGCGAGCAGCGGCCCCCTCGGCCATGCCAGCTACGCGAGTGACGGCGCCTCGGCGACCGAGATCGCGCTGAAGATGGCCTTCCACTACTGGCGCAACCTCGGCCAGCCATCGAAGCAGCGTTTCATCGCGCTGGCCGGCAGCTACCACGGCGAGACGCTCGGCGCCCTCTCGGTGACCGACCTCGCGCTGTTCCGCGATGCATATGCGCCGCTGCTGAAGCTGCCGCTGATCGTGCCCGCACCCGGCCCCGCGACCGCCCTGCCCTGCTGCGCCGGCTGCACCACCGGCGCGCTGGCGGCACTCGAGGCCGAACTGGAACGATCGGCGGGATCGGTCGCAGCGATGATCGTCGAGCCGCTGGTGCAGGGCGCCTCCGGCATGCGCATGTACCACCCGGACTACCTCGCCGGCGCACGCGCCCTGTGCACGAAGCATGGCGTCCTGCTGATCGCCGACGAGATCATGACCGGCATGGGTCGCACCGGCACGATGTTCGCCTGCGAGCAGGCCGGAATCCAGCCTGACTTTCTCTGCCTGTCGAAGGGCATCACCGGCGGCTACCTGCCGCTGTCGGTCGTGCTGACCACCGACGAGGTCTACGACGCGTTCTACGACGACAGCAGCGCGCGTGCGTTCCTGCATTCGCATTCGTACACCGGCAATCCGCTCGCCTGCAGGGCCGCGCTCGCCACGCTTGACATCTTCGCGCAGGACGATACGGTCGGTGCGAACCGTGCACGCTCCGCGCAGGTCACGGCGCGCGCGCAGCCGCTGGCTGCCCATCAACGGGTACGCAACTTCCGCAACCTCGGCATGATCTGGGCCTTCGAGGTCGATTGCGAAGACACCGCGTTCGGCCGCCGGCTGTTCACCGCCGCCCTCGAGCGCGAACTTCTGCTGCGCCCGATCGGCACCACCGTATACTTCATGCCGCCCTACATCCTCGACGATGCGCAGGTCGCGCACCTGGTCGATGCCACCCTCGATGCGCTGCATGCGGTGCTGAAGGACTGATCCGGCCATGCTCGCGACTGAACCGACACTCACCTTCCTCGGCGGTATCGGCGAGGTGACCGGCTCCTGCTACCTGGTCGAGATGCCCGGGCTGCGCTTCCTCGTCGATTGCGGGATGTTCCAGGGCGGGCGCGAAGCCGCCGACAAGAACCGCCAGCCGTTCCCGTTCGATCCGGCTGCGCTCGACTTCGTTCTGCTGACCCACGCGCACATCGATCACAGCGGGCTGCTGCCAAGGCTCGCCGCGGAGGGATTCTCCGGCGTGATCCACTCGACGGCACCCACGGCGGACCTCGCCGCAGTGATGCTGCGCGACTCCGCGTTCATCCAGGAGAAGGAAGCCGAATGGTCGCGCAAGTCTTCGCGGGCATCGAGCAGCCAGCACGGCTCGAAGCATCCGCTGCGCCGCCACGACGACCTGGCAGTCGACCCGCTGTACCGGATGGCCGATGCCGAGCGGGCGATCGCACTGTTCTCCGGCACCGGCTATGAAGCGCCGTTCGAGCCGCGTCCCGGCGTGCACGTCGTCTTCCGCGATGCCGGCCATATTCTCGGGTCAGCCAGCGTCGAGGTCACGCTCGTCCTGCCCGGCGGCACGCATCGCATCGTGTTCTCGGGCGACCTCGGCCAGCCTGGCCATCCGATCGTGCGCGATGCGGTGCCGGTACCCGAGGCCGACACGCTGCTGGTCGAATCGACCTACGGCGACCGCATGCATCGCCCGATGGATGAGACGCTGGACGAACTGGTCGAGGCACTGACCAGCGCACTCGTCGAGCGCAAGGGCAATGTCGTGATCCCGGCGTTCGCGGTGGGCCGCACGCAAGACCTGCTGATGCTGCTGATCCGCCTGACCCGCGAGGGCCGGCTGCCGCCGATGGAGGTGTACGTCGACTCGCCGCTGGCCACGAGCGCGACACAGATCACGCTTAAGCACCATGCAGAGCTCGACGATGAAGCCGCGCACCTCGGCCGCTGGCTCGCGTCGGCGAAAGGGTATCCGCGCATCCATTTTTCGGAGTCGGTCGAGGACTCGATGTTCATCAACACGATCCGCGACGGTGCCGTGATCATTTCCGCCAGCGGCATGTGCGATGCCGGGCGGATCAAGCATCACCTGAAGTACAACCTGCCCCGCCCGGAATGCACGGTGATCATCACGGGCTTCCAGGCACAGGGTACGCTGGGTCGGCGCATCGTCGACGGCGCACGGCTGGTGCGCCTGTTCGGGGAGGAGGTTCCGGTCCGCGCGCGGGTGTTCACCATCGGCGGGCTGTCGGCTCATGCCGACCAGGGCGCGCTCCTCGGCTGGCTGGGCGGGTTCCGGCAGCCGCCCGGCCATACCTGGGTCGTGCATGGCGAAGCCAGCGCCGCTGCCGCCTTCGTACAGGTGGTCGACGACCGCCTCGGCTGGCCCGTCGCGGTGGCCGAACCCGGGCAGGCGATCGTGCTGGCGCTCAAGCCACCGGTGCCGTGACCATGGACGTTGCCTGCCGCCAGCGCCGCACGCGGACGCTGTTGCGCGCCGCCTGCGTCGCCATCCTGCTGCCGCTCGTGCTGCCTGCGGCGGCAAAGCCTGGCAACGGCAACAGTGCCCAGCTGCGCGGCCGTACACCAGCGGTGGTCGCGAACGCACTGGCGCGCTCGGGTATCCCGGAATCGGCAGTCGGCCTGCTGGTGCAGGACCTCGACGGCGGCGAACCCGTGGTCGCGCTCAACGCCGACAGCGCGATGAACCCCGCCTCGACAATGAAGCTGCTGACCACCTTCGCAGCGCTGGAACTGCTCGGCCCCTCGTTCACCTGGCGCACCGAGATGGTGACCCAGGCGCCGCAGCGCGGCGACGTGCTCGACGGCGACCTGGTGATCCGTGGCAGCGGCGATCCCCGCCTGACCCAGGAGGCGTTCTGGCTGATGCTGCGCACCCTGCGTGCACGCGGCATCCGCGAGATCCGCGGCGACCTGGTACTCGACCGCAGCGCGTTCGCGATCGAGGCGCGTGACGCGTCGGTATTCGACAACGAGCCTTCGCGGCCCTACAACACACCGCCCGACGCGCTGCTGGTCAACTTCCGCGCGGTCATGGTGCGCCTGCTGCCCGACCCTCAGCGCGGCGCGGTCACGGTGAGCCTCGAGCCGCCACTGCCACAGGTCTCGCTGGCCGTGGCGGTGAAGCCGGACGCGTCGCCCGACTGCGGCAATCCATTCGCGAAACTCGCAGTCGACGTGCAGGGCACGGCTGCCGCCGCGAAGGTGACCGTCACCGGGAGCTATCCGCTCGCCTGCGGCGAGCGCGCCTGGCCGATCAGCGTGCTGTCGCACCGGGAGTATGTGGCCGGCCTGTTCCAGCAACTGTGGCGCGATCTGGGCGGCACGCTGACCGGGCAGGTGCGCGAAGGCAGCGCCGGGGAGAGGCCGCGCGTGCTCGCGGCGAACGTGTCGCCGGCGCTGTCGGAGATCGTGCGCGACATCAACAAGTGGAGCAACAACGTGATGGCCCAGCAGCTCTACCTCGCGCTCGGCGCGCAGGGGCAGGGGCCGGGGCCGGGTGTTCCCGCCACATGGAGTCGCTCGTCGCAGGCCGTAGCTGACTGGGCACGAAACCGACGGCTGTCGCTGCCCTCGCTGGTGGTGGAGAATGGGTCCGGTCTGTCGCGCATAGAGCGCATCACGCCGAAGGGGCTGTCCGACCTGCTGGTCGCCGCGTTCCGCTCGCCGGTGATGCCGGAGCTGATGGCCTCGCTGCCGCTGGTCGCCAGCGACGGCACGATGCGCCGGCGGCTGGCCAACTCGGGTATCGCCGGGCAGGCGCACATCAAGACCGGTTCGTTGAACGACGTGCGCGCGATCGCCGGCTACGTGCTCGATACGCGCGGACGGCGCAGCGTGGTGGTGATGATCGTCAACCATCCGAAGGCACTGGCCGCGCAGCCTGCATTCGACGCGCTGCTTGGCTGGGCCCACCAGCGGCCGTGACGGACGGCGCGACCCGCAGGCATCCGTCTAACGCGGCGCTGACGCTGTGCGGGCTCGCCGTCGTGATGGCCATCGGCGCGGCGCTCCTGCCGCCGCTACCGCAGCCCGCGGAATACCACCAGTTCGCAGACCGCCGCGCCTGTGGCTGGCTGCCCAACTGCCTGGATGCCGGATCGAACCTGCTGTTCGTACTGGCCGGTACGATCGGGCTGGTCTTCCTGTGGCAACAGCGACATCGGCCGCTGTTCGAACACCGCGCGGAGGCCATTCCCTACTGGACGTTCTTCGTCGGCATCGCGGCGATCGGGCTCGGTTCGGGCTACTACCACCTCGATCCCGACAACCATGGACTGCTGATCGATCGCCTCGCGATGATGATGGCATTCATGGCATGGTTCGCGGCCATCATCTGCGAGCGCGCCGGCGTGCGCCACGGCCTGCGCCTGCTGCCCGTGCTCCTTGCCGCCGGCATCGGCAGCGTACTCTACTGGGGCTGGAGCGAAGCGCGCGGTGCCGGCGACCTGCGTCCCTACCTGCTGATGCAGGCCTGGCCGATGGTCTGCATCGTCGCCCTGGTCTGGTTGTACCCGCCGCGCTACACGCGCGGCGGCGCCGTCGTGTGGGTCATTGCCCTGTACGCACTGGCGCTCGCGTTCGACCGCAACGACCGACTGGTGTTCGACGCCACCGGAGGCATGGTGAGCGGCCATACGATCAAGCACGCACTGTCAGCCATCGCAGCGCTGGTGGTCGTGGCCTACCTTTCGCGCCGACGGGTACTGACCGACTGACGCGATTCGACCGACGCGATTCGACTGACACGACCCGTCTCAGCCGACCTGCTCGTGCAGCAGCGTGTTCTTCTTCAGCAGCGCTTCGTCGATATGCACGCCCAGGCCGGGCCCCTTCGGCACGTCGACATGGCCGTTGCGCACCCGGAACTCGCTCTCCGGGCATAGCGGATCCTTCACATGCGCGTTCAGGCCGAACACGAACTCAGCGGCACCCATCATGCGCGCGGCCGGCGTGCTCGCATAGAAGTGCGCACCGGCAGCAGCCTCGAGCTGCGATTGCACTGCCAGCCCACCACAGTTGAGCTGCACGTTCGCCGCCTCGGCCACCGCGGCGATCTTCTTGCCGGCCGTGAGGCCGCCGACCTTGTACAGTTTGATGCACAGCGCATCGACCGCACGCGCCTCGGCCAGCGCCCACGCGTCCTGCAGCGTAAACACACCCTCGTCGGCCATCACCGGCACGCCGCCGGCCGCCTGGCGGATGTACGCCAAACCGCGCAGGTCCCGGCGCTCGATCGGCTGCTCGATGTAGCCCAGGCCCATAGGCTTGAGCTCCGCGATCGCCAGCAGGCTGTCGGCGAGCGTCCAGCCGGTATTCGGATCGATGCCGATCATCACCCCGTCTCCGACAGCCGCCCGCACCGCCTCGAACACCTTCACGTCATGGCGCCAACCGCGGCGGTCGGCCATCTTCAGGCATAGCACGCGGATGCCGAATTCCTGCACCGCGCGCAGCGACTCGTCGATCACCGTCTGCACGTCCTCGGCCATGCTGACCGACCACTCGAGCGGGATGCACGGCTGGCAGCAGCCGCCGATCAGGTCGTGCACCGGCCGCCCCAGCGCCTTGCCCTGCGCATCGCGCACCGCGATGTCGAGCACCGCTCGCGCGGCCGGGTTACCGGCCAGCCGGTTGTCGAACATCTCGTTGATCGACTCGCTGTCGAACAGCGACCGCCCGATCATCGCCGGCCCGTAGAACTCGCGGATCGCCGCCACCATGCTCTGCGTGGTGTCGGCGACGAAGTGACCGGGGCTGATCGGGCGGATCTGTCCGTAGCCCACCACGCCGTCGGCATGCACCTTCACCAGCACCGGCTTGCTGGTGATGCTGTCGTCCGGCCCGGTATCGTAGGTGCCGCTGGCGAAGATGCGCTTGAGGCGCGCCGACAACGCGGTGACGTGGATCTCGATGCGTTCGATCATTGGCGCGGTCCTACTCGGGCTTGATGCCGGCCGCCTTCACCACGCGATCCCAGCGCGGGATCTCCTCGCGGATGAAGCGGCTGAACTCATCCGGTGTATTGCCGACCGGCTCGAAGCCCTGCCGGACCATGCTGTCGCGTACCGCGGGCACCTGCATGGCCGCGACGATCTCCTTCGACAGCACGTCGACCACCGGCTTCGGCACGCCCGAGGGCAGCAGC
>CANGXU010000150.1 GCA_947457885.1 Betaproteobacteria bacterium | reverse complement strand
GGTCCAGCGCCTGGGTCCCCGGGTAGGTGCCCTTCGGCCACAGCTCGCCCGTGTGATGTTCGAACCAGTCGCGCGCGCAGCGCCGGGCATCGTCGAGCGCCCGCTCGCTGTAGTCGGCGGGAACCCGCGCACCCGGTGGCAGCAACCCGCGCGCGTCATCGGCCATCACACCGCAGAAATAGGCGAGGCTGCGCGGCTCACGGCCACCGCCATAGCCACGCGCGCCCCAGTTCTCGCGCTCGAGCAGTTCCGTGAGGTCGGCCCAGGTGTCGAACGGCTCTCCGTAGGCGCTGACCACCGGCGACGGCAAGTGCCAGCCCAGTTGCTCGAGCGTGCGATCGACCCAGAGCTGTGCGGCCTGGGTCCTGACCGTCGTGATGCCGCCCACCATGTCCCGGAAGCGGGCATTCGCCGCGCACAGGGTCGGGCACAGGTACGCGAGAGCTCCCACGGGAATCCCGAGTACCACTCGATCGAAGTCGTGGCCGGCGCGCAAGGTGAGAGTCTCGACGTCTGGCCAGTCGGTATAGGCCGACTCGAGGTCGAAGGTACGGTCGGCGAAGTGCGCACGCATCGCCTCGCCCTCGGCGAGTTGCGCCCAGTCGGGCAGCGAGGGCCAGCCGGGTACCCCGCGGTAGTCCCTGAGCGGCTGGTACTCCCGCCCGTCGACGACGGTCGCCTGGCGACCAATCAGGATCTCGTCGACCCGGCGGCCCGCCAACGTCTTCAGTTCGAGCGCCCGATGGAAGAAGCGGAAGTGCACGCCGCGGCGCCGGAGCACCTCGTAGATCGGCGCGAAGATGGTGTCACCCATGCCTGCGCGCATCTCCCAGAACACCGCGCCCCGGGAGCAGAGCACGAGCCGCAGCAGCATGCGCACCGCGACGCCGGCGGCAAGATTGGGCCGCCGGGTGTCGCCCTGCTCGAAGGCGAAAACGTAGCTGTAGGCGGACCTGAGTGTGGGGTGATCGAGCGCCTCCTCGCTGGCACCGTGGTGCCGCAGCCAATGGGACAGCTCCCACGCGTCGATGCGGTCGAAGCCCTCCTCCATGACGCCGTCGGCGAGCATGCCGATCATCATCGTGCACAGCAGTTCTGCCTGACCCAGCAGTTGCCCCATCGGCGACGTGGAAACACTCGCATCGGCCAGTTTCCGTTGCATCCACTGCTGCACCAGACGCAGCCGATCGGCGAGCGCGCGAAAACGCGCGCTCGCCTCGGCAGTGGTCGCCCGCCGATCGCGCGCCGCGAGTGCATCGTGGGCGCGCCGGGCCGCGACGAAGGCGCGCATCACGCGCCAGGCGAGGAAACCCAGACCGATCCGCGACAGCCAGACCGACAGCGACGCGCGTTCGCCGCCGGTGGCATGGTCGAACAGCCACTCGCCGACCGACTGGCCGGCCGGCTTGCCGGCATCAGTCACGCTCGCGTGGGTCTGCAGGTAGCGCAGCGACCACGGAACGATCTCGCAGAACAGCTCCCAGGGGCTGCGGATGTCCGGCCCTGGCGATGCGTAATCATCCGGGATGAAATCCCCGGGCTGTCCGGGATCCTGCGGCAGGTAGCCATTCCAGAAGATCGCGTCGCCACGCAACTCGCTGCCGAGGCCGGCGAAGTGACGCGGCTTGAACGCGGTGTGCAGGGTCGCGACCGGAGCCGACGGCGGCCGGTCGAGTTCGGCAAAGGCCTTGCGCATCAGCCAGAACGCGTTCTCGTAGAAGCCGCTCCACAGGTGCAGGCCATGTTCCTCGATCCGGTCGCCCCGATCCTCGTTGCGCCCGGCGGCCCCCTTGCCGCCGAGCCGCGAGCCGGGCTGGTAGACCGTTATCTCGTAGCGCTCGTGCCAGTCGGATCGATCGGTGAGCGCAAATACAGTTGCCATGGCCGCGCAGCCGCCGCCCAGTACCACGATACGTTCCTTGGCCATCCGCGTCTCCGTAGGTTTGCGAGGGTCAGCGACTCACAGCCGCAGGCGCCACGCCACGCCGAGCGTAGTCACCGACGGGCTGCGTGCGACGCCCGAAACCTGCACGGTGGTCGCCAGCGGCGTGCCGCCGTAGAAGCTGCGCGACAGGTTGATGCGGCCGTCATCGAACATCGCATGCTTGAGCGCCAGATCGATCGTCGAGCGGGCGCTCGCACGCACGCTCGCCCCGGCGGTGAGCCACGTGCGCGCGCCGTCCGGAAAGGTGGTGTCGCGAAAACCGTCGGTGGTTGGCGTCTGCTCGCGCCGCACGCCCGCCCGCAGCGCGAGCGACTCGCTGCGCTGCCACTGCAGTCCCAGCGACACGGCGGAGGCGTCCCGGTAGCCGCTCGGGCGCACGAGGTCGGCACTGCCGTCGGCGAGCCGCACGCGAAGGTCGCCGAACCGACTCCAGCCGTACGTGTCCAGCTGCGCGAAAACCGTGAGGGACTGGCTGGCCGCCAAGGCCACGCCGAGGCCGGCCATCGCCGGCATCCGCAGCTCGGTGGTCGCGCCCACCGTACCGTTCGCGGCCGCCAGCAGCCCGGTGAGGCCCTGTACGGTATTCGTGCCGCTGATCGCGATGTCCATCCCCGAGCGGTAATGCGCGGCCACCCTCAGCGCAGGCGTGGCAGCCCAACTCGCGCCGACGTGCATGCCGACACCCGAGCCGCTTCCGCGCAGGCGGGCACGGCCATCCGTGGATGAGGTCGGCACAGCGGCGAACGGATCAGGCAGCGCGGACTGGAGATCCGATTGCGCATGCTGCCAGTCGATGCCGCCACCGATCGACAGGCTGTCGGTCAGCCGGCGCGCCGCCGACACGGTCAGGTTCAGGGTCTCGAGGGACACGCGCGTGGAATCGTAGCGTCCGAACCACTCGGGGCTGAAGGTCGAAGACAGCCCGAACGCGGAGGTGAGGCCCGCCGCCAGGGCGGTCCGTCCGTCGGAGAGGCGGTGCACCAGGAACAGGTTCGGCACCGGGGTCGGATCGGTAGGGTTGTCGAAGCCCGTGCCTGGGTAGGGCTGCACGGCGAGACCTGTGCCCGGGCTACTGGCGGTCGACCCGAGGTCGCGCAGCGATGCCCGGGGCACAAGCACCTGCGCCCCCAGAGACCACTCGGTGCCGGCCGCGTAGGCCACACCGGGCGACAGCAGCGCGGCCGGGTTGAAGTATGCGGCAGCCGGGTCGGCCGTATCGATCACCGTGCCGGCGCCAGCCCGTCCGATCGCCAGCGCGCTCTGCTGGTTGACGAACCAGCCGGTCGCCCCGGCCGCGCCGGGCATCCCGAGCAGGAGCAGGGAAAGACATCTGAAAAAATCCGTCACCCGGCAACTCCCACGATCCGCTGAATGGCAGGCCTGACCCCGGCATCGACCTAGCTTTCGCCCCCTGTCGACACCGACAAATCCCAATGCCCTTTCTCTCCGGCTCCTGCCTTTCGTGCCTCGCACGATACGGCAGCATCATGCATTGGCAGTGTGGAATTTGTCACGGAAGTTTCGACAAATCAGTCGCAGCCGCCCCTCACGGACAGGCTGCGCCGGAAGACCCTCGCGTCCCTCGTCTGCAGTCGCTCGCTGCCAGCCGCGCGCGCAACGCCCCGAACCCTGTAACGGAAACCGGATCCAGCGGCCCGGTCCGCCGATGGACTCCCGGCAGGCGCCGCGCGCGCCGCTACTTCTCGCGCAGCGACTCGTGCAGCGTCCGGGTGATCGGCTTGGTGAGAAACTCCCAGATCGTCCGGTCGCCAGTCTTGATCTCGACGGTGCCGGTCATCCCGGGCTGGATCTCCAGCCGCTCGCCTGCCCGCGTCCGCAGGTCGTGGCGGTCGATCTTGACGTGCACGCGATAGAGCGACACCTCCTGCCCGGCGATCTGCTCGGAAATGGTGTCGGCGCTGATGAACGTGACCTTTCCGTGGAACACGCCGTAGATCGCGTAGTCGAACGCGTCGAGCTTGACCGCCGCCGGCAGGTTCCGGCGCAGGAACCCGATATCCGCCGTACGCACCTTGGCCTCGACGACCAGGCTATCCTCCACCGGCACGATCTGCATGAGCTCCTCGCCCGGGCGTGCGACCCCGCCGATAGTCGTGAGACGCACGTTGCGTACCACCCCGTCCATCGGCGCGTGGACATCGGTCAGCACGAGCTCCTCGCGCCGCTGCGCCATCACCTGCTGCATACCCGAGAGCTCCTCCTGCGCCTTGGCGAGATCGGCCTGGATGTCCTGGAAGAACTTGTTGCGCTTGCTCGCGATCTGACCGCCGAGGTCGGCGACCTGCCGCTGCAGCCGGAGGATCTCTGCCTGGCTCACATCGCCCGACTTCAGAAGCGGCAGGTTCATGTCGAGCTCGCGCTGGGCGAGGTCTCTCAGCTTCTCGAGTGTTCCGATGTCCTCGTCGAGGAGCTGGCGGCGCTTCAGGAAGAAGGCCGTCTGCGTATCCTTGAACTGCGGGTAACCCGCCAGGTCCTGCGGATACTCCGGCGCGCTGCGCCCGGCAGCCTCGGCGCCGAGCCGCGCGAGCTGCGCGCGCAGCGACGCGGCCTTCGTCGCCGCCTCCTCGTAGCTCGCGCCGAGCCTGGCGCGCTCGAACCGCATCAGCAACTGGCCCCTGGACACCGTCGCGCCCTCGCGAACCAGCAGTGACTCCAGCACGCCGCCGGCGGGCGGCGCCTGGATCACCTGGTTGCGCGAGGTGGTGATCACCTGCCCCTGGGCGCGCGTGATCTGGTCGAGGCGTGCCCAGTTGGCCCACGCGATGAAGGCCGCGACGGCGCCGATCGTCGTCCAAAGCAACACGTGCGACGTCGCCCGCCCCCCCATGCGTCGCTGCGTACCGATTCTCATGCGGCCCGCCCCTGCAGTGCCGCCAGCACCGCGTCGCGCGGGCCATCATGTACGACCCGTCCGTCGCGCACCACTGCGAGCCGCGTGAGCAGCGGCAGGAAGGCGGTCTTGTGGGTCGCGACCACGAACGTGTCGGCTGGTTGCAGCGTGTCTCGGAGCAGGCGGATCAAGCGGGTCTCGGCGTCGTTGTCCATCGATGCCGTGGGCTCATCGAGCAGCCACAGCTGCGGCCGTGCGAGGACGAGGCGGGTCAGCGCAACGAGCTGCTTCTGCCCGCCGGAGACACCCCGACCACCCTCGCCGATTTCCAGTGCAAGCCCCCTCGGGTTCTGCGTGAGCAGCTCGAAGAGCCCGGTCTGCCGCGCGGCCGCGAGGATGGCCTCGTCGCCCGGGTCCGCCAGTCCGAGCACGAGGTTCTGCCTCAGGGTGCCACTCACCAGCCGCTGGTCCTGCGGCAGATAGCCGATCATCTCCCGCACCACCATCGGGTTGAGCATCGCCAGGTCCACGCCGCCGAGAAACACCCGGCCCTCGGTTGGCCGGTAGAGCCCGGACAGCGTCTTGAGCAGCGTGCTCTTGCCTGATCCGACCGGGCCGATCAGCCCGACGCGCTCGCCAGGCCCTATCGTGAAGTGCTCGGCCTCGAGCACGACGCGCTGCAGGCCATAGGAGAAGCGCAGCCGCTCGAGCCGCAGCGAAGGCTCGAGCACCTCGGGCGTGAGCTGCTCGTCGGCGCGGTCGTGGTCGCCGGGCAAGGCGAGGATCGCGTCCAGCCCGTCGATCGCCGCGCGCGCGTGCGCCCATTGAACCAGGATACCCGGCAGCTGCACGATCGGCGTGATTGCGCGGTTGCTGATGATGCTGATCGCGATGAGCGCGCCCATCGTGAGCTCGTTTCGCACCACCATCCAGGCACCCAGGGCGATCAGCGCCACGTAGCCCAGCTGCTGCAACAGCACGGTGAGGTTCTGCGACCACGCCGAGAACCGCCGGATACGCTCGTCGGCGTCGGCGACCTCGGACACGAGGGCCTTCCAGCGCGCGGCGAACTGCCATTCCCCGTGCGCGGCCTTCAGCGATTCGCCGCCCTCTACCGACTCCACCAGCAGCCCGTTCTTGCGATAGCTGCTCACCGTCATGCGCGCCGCCTGGCGGTAGATCGCGCGCTGGAACACGAGCCCTGCCAAGAGCGCGACCGGCAGTACCATGAGCGGGACCACTGCCACCGCGCCGCCGAGCATCGCGATGACTGCCACGAAGAACACCGCGAACGGCACGTCAGCCAGCACGAACAGCGTCGTCGAGGTGAGCATGGCCCGTACAGTCTCGAAGCCCTTCACCTGCGCCGCCAGGGTGCCCACGGTGCTCGGGCGCGCGTCGAGCCGCGTCTGCTGCATGCGCTCGAAGAACCACTGCGAGAGTTCCTTGTCGATCTCCACGCCGGTGTTGTCGACCAGGTGCGCGCGCACCTGCTTGAGCAGCCACTCGAGCAGGATCGCACCCACCACCCCGGCGGTGAGCACCCACAACGTCTGGTAGCCCTGGTTCGGAATGACGCGGTCGAACACCTGCATCGAGTAGAGCGAGGCACCGAGCGCGAGCACGCTCACAACGAGCGTGGCGAATACCGCCTCCACGATCACGATCCGGCGGGCCCAAACCGCCCGCGCGATGCAGGGTAGCGCCCGCGGTACGGCCTCGACCTCGGCCCGGGTCGCGAGGCGCAGGAAGGCGGCCTGCTCCTGCGCGCCGATCGAAACCGGGTTGCCCGCCTCGTCTTGCCCGCCGAAGCGGCCGTCAGGGCTCACCGAGACGAGCAGCGCGAACCCGCCCGCCTCGCGCCATGCAAGCAGCGGAAGATCGCTGCGCGAAGGCGTCCGCACCGACGAGAGCTGGCCGACGAGCCCGGCCGCGCGCCACGCGGCCAGGAAGCGCCCGACGGGCGGCGCGGCTGCGCTGCGCTCGAGCGACGCGCGCACCGTATCGATGCGCGAGCGCGCCACACGCTGACCCGAGAGCTGCGCGGCACGGCGCAGGAGTTCGATCATTACCCGGTCCCCTGCGCTCATCGCGGCCCGCCCCTGCCAGGGACGCCATCCGCTTCGCCGAGCGGCGCCTCGCCAGTGAGCAGCCAGAGCCGCAGCGCGGCGGCGCGCGCCTGCGCTTCAGCATCGGCTGCGGTGTACTGCGCGAGCGTGATTTCGCGCACCGCATTAAGGACGTCGACCCAGGTTCTGCGCCCGGCCACGTACTGCCGGCTGTAGGAATCGAATACCGACTGCGACAGGTTCACCGCCTCGCGCACGTTGTCGAGGCGACCCTGGGCCGCACGCCACTCCGTGTACGCAGTGTGCACCTGCTCGCGAATGAGACGCTGCGACTCTTCGCGCGCGAGCTGCGCCTCCTGCTGGCGGCCACGCGCAGCAGAGATCGCGGAGGCCGCCGAGAAACCCGCTCCCGGCAGCGCGCGCAGCAGCAAGAGAGCGCGGTTGTCGGCGAAGTCACCGAACTGCCGCTCGACGCGTACCGACAACTGCGGCTGCGGCACTGCGCGGCTGATCTCGACCTGCTCCCCGGCCGCCCGGAACTCCTGGTCGAGCCTTGCAAGCACCGGCGAGCGCTCCAGCGCCCGCGTGGTCCCCTCCTCGACCGAGACGGGCAGCAAGCGCCCCTGCATCGAGACCGGGGCAAGTACCCGCACGGGCCGCCCAACGAGTTGCGCGAGCTGCCCGAGCGCCGTCTGCGCGCCCTGCTCCGCAACCGAGACGTCGGTGACGGCCTGCACGAGCCGCGAGCTGGCGAAATCGCGGTCCGAGGGCGCACTCACGCCCTGCTGTACACGGCGATCGATCAGCGCGAGCAGCCGCTCGTGCTCCGCCACCGCAATCTGTGCGTGCGCCTCGCGGGCACGAAACCGCTGCGCCTCGGTATAGGCCGAGATCACGCGCAGGCCGATCGACTGCTTCGCCTCCAGAATGGTCGCCTCGGCCGCTGCCTCCCTGAAGCCGGCCGCCCGTACGCCGGCCGCGAGCCGGCCGCCCGCCCATAGCGGCTGTTCGAGCGCGAATACGCTCGAGTTGCGGCCGACGCCGATAACATCCGAACTGCGCCCAGCCACTTCCAGAGACGGGGTCGGATAGAGTTGCCACTGGGCGCCCTCCCGCTCGAACCGGGCCGTCTCGCGCCCGGCGCGCCGGCCCTCGACCGTCGGGTGGCTGGCGAGCGTCTCGGCGAACAGTCTGTCGAAATCCTCCGCTGCGGCGGTTCCGGCCAGCACACATAACGCCGCACACGCGAGACGCACGCCCCAGGGAACCCTGTTCCCGCCTCGTGCCTGCACCACGCCGGGCAGACGCCCCGCGGGCTTCTGGACCGTTCCACCCGCGTGTCGAATGACACTGCGCCCGACAGCGGCTGTTCCTGGCTTGTCGCCGTGACGACTGCGCGATCGCCACCGCCGTCCGCCGGCGCAATCGAGCCCATCGCACCGGTTCATATGATGATCGTGTCTCTTCCGGTCACCGTCACCGTTGGCGTGTTCTCCAGAACGATCGCGTGCGCCGAGAATCCGGAGCCCGGTGTTCCGTCCCAGATGATCAGCGTGTCGGAACCGGCGCCGTTCTGCATGAAGGTGCTGCTGCCCACGGACGAGGTTCCCGCCCAATCGCCCCGGACCACAGCGTATTCGCCGTTGGCAACCCCGGCCGGATCGCCCGTGCGCACCGCCACATCTGCATCAAACTTGATGGATTCACCGATTGAGGCATCGCGGATCACGTCCACCCCGCTGCCGAAGGTCCATACATAGGATCCGTTCGAGCCCGTCCGGCTGGTGATCTCGGTCGAGTCCCCCTGGCTGAAACCGAACGTGTCCGTGCCCGCGCCGCCGGTCAGGTCGTCCACGCCCGAGTCGCCGCGGATATCGTCGGCCTGCGCCGAGCCGACGATCGTGTCGTTGCCGGCATTGCCCATGATGTCGAAGCCCGAGGACAGGCCAGTGCTCAGCGCGCTCAGGTTGATCGTGTTGTCGCCGATGCCGCCCACCACCGGCGTGGCGTCGTCGGGCGCGAGCCTCGCGAGGTTGCCCGCCTCGTCCTGCCACAGCCTCGCCGGATCGGCCGGGTCGTAGTTGGGCCGCACCACCACCCAGTCGGTGTCCGCGAGCGCCGTGCCCGTGGTGATCGTGATCACGTTCGTGTTCGCGGTGCCAGTGACGGCCATCGCCGCCGTGCCGTTCTTCAGCAGCGTGAGGCCGGTGCCCAACTGCGCACCGAGCGCCGACACCGTCTCGGTGAACTGCAACTGCAGACCACCCGCCGACCCGGTCACCAGGGCGAAATTCTTGTCCGGCTCGGGCGTCGTCGTGTCCTGCAACTGCAGCACGTTCGCGCCCTCCACCGTGCCCAGCGTCACCGCCGCCAGGTCCGTCGGGCTCGCGTAGCCCACGCGCAGCACGGTGTCGGCGATCGCAAGCCCCGACAGCAGCACGCCCAGGTCCTGGAACACCCACAGCGAGTCGGCCACCCCGTTGTTGTCGAAGTCGCCCCGGAACGCCACCGTCGTACCCGCAGTGGTGATGTTCTGCTCGAGGTAGGTCAGCGCCAGGCTCAGGTTCGC
>CANGXU010000149.1 GCA_947457885.1 Betaproteobacteria bacterium | reverse complement strand
CGTCGAGATCTTCGCTGAAGCCCATGTCGAGCATGCGGTCGGCTTCATCGAGCACCAGCAGTTGCAGCCGCGAAAGGTCGACGCGGCCGGAGTTCATCTGGTCGAGCAGGCGGCCGGGGGTGGCTACCAGGATGTCGACGCCCATCTTCAGCATACGGTTCTGCACCGGATAGGGCATCCCGCCGACGATCGACACCGTCTTCACGCGGCGCAGATTGCGGCCGTAGGTCTCGCTCGCCCGGGTGACCTGCATCGACAGCTCGCGCGTCGGGGTCAGCACCAGTACGCGCGGGCCATTGCCATGGGCCGGATGCGGCACGGTCAGCAGTTGCAGGGCTGGCAGCATGAAGGCGGCGGTCTTGCCGCTGCCGGTCTGCGACGAAACCATCAGGTCGCGGCCCTGCAGGGCTACGGGAACCGCCTGCGCCTGCACTGCGGTCGGTTCGGTATAGCCTGCAGCCGTGATGGCTTCAAGAATGGGCGCTGCAAGGCCGAGTTCGGCGAATGTCATCTTCTGAGTCCTCTGCGCCACCATTCCGGTGGGGGCGCCTGCGATTGCGATGGGCAGAAGGGCATGCCGTCCGAAAGCGGAAACGGCAAGTCTGACGCGCAAACGAAACGCAGCAGTCGGCAGGCCCGTACACCGGCACCAACCGAATCGCACTCCATCAGGTAAACCTGGGGAAACGCTGCGGGAAGGGGCATCCGTTCGCACTGAAGCGGCGGATTGATCTTCCGAAGAGGTCAGAGACGATGAGCAAAAAACAACATTCGCGCACGGAAGCGCAGATGCAAAGTCATGTACATTGCAACTGCACCGTTCGCGGAAGCCGGAAGATACGCGAAATCGGTCAAGATACCAAGTGAATCCATCGCGGTTTCCGGCGTCGGGCTAAAGAACATCCGGCGCAAGCCGCTATTACTGACTTCCAATGCTGCGACCGCACGCCCGAACGGGCGCGGGGCGCCCCCTGGCCGCCGACCCGAACATGCGCGACGATTTCCCGAAGAAGATCGGCAAGTACCGCATCCTGCGCGAGCTGGGGCGTGGCGCCACCAGCAGCGTCTTCCTTGCCACCGACCCCTTCGGCGACCGCGAGGTGGCGATCAAGCTGTTCACCTGCACGGACTCCGCCGACGTGCGCATGGCCCGCCGCTACCGCAACATGTACCTGAACGAAGCGACGCTGGCGGGCAAGCTGTTGCACCCCTACATCACGACGATCTTCGATGCGGTCGATGACGAGGATGCCAGCTACATCGTGATGGAGTACGTGCCGGGCGGCACGCTCGAGTACTACGCCAACGTCGCGCGCCTGCTGCCGGTCGAGCGGGTGATCGAGGTCGTGTTCAAGTGCGCGCAGGCGCTGTTCTTCGCCCAGCAGCGCGGCGTGATCCACCGTGACATCAAGCCGGCGAACATCCTGGGTCACGCGGATACGCTGTTCAAGGTCAGCGACTTCGGGTCGGCGCTGTCGATGACCGCCGAGAACACGCAGATCAACGGCATTGGCTCGCCTGCCTACATGTCGCCGGAGCAGGTACGCGACGAGCCCCTGACCCACCAGACCGACATCTACTCGCTGGGCGTGGTGCTCTACCAGCTGCTGACCGGAAAGCTGCCGTTCGCCGGCGGCAGCCATGCGAGTCTGGTCTACCAGATACTCAACATCGAGGCGGTGAAGCCCTCGGAGGCGCGCGAGGGACTCTCGCCGGATCTCGACCGCATCACGATGCGCGCGATGGCGAAGGATGCCGCGCTCCGCTATGCGACGTGGCAGGAGTTCGCGGACGACCTGTCGCGCGTGGTCGGATCGCTGGCGCTGCCGCAGAGCGACCTGAACGATGCCGTGAAGTTCGCGGCAATCAAGGCACTCAGCTTCTTTCGCGAGTTCGCGGACGTCGAGATCTGGGAAGCGCTGCACGTTACCCGCTGGTGGCGCGCGGCCGCGTCGACGGTGCTGGTCCGCGAAGGGGAGCAGGGCGACAGTTTCTTCATCCTGGCCGAGGGCGATGTACGCGTCTCGCGCGGGGGCACCACGCTGAACATCCTCGCGCCAGGCGACTGCTTCGGCGAGATGCTCTACTTCAGCGCCCCGGTCGCGCGGCGCACGACATCTATCACCGCCCTTACGCCGACGATGGTGATCGAGATCAAGGCGTCCTCGCTCAATACGGCCAGCGATGCGCTGCAGGTGAAGATGAACCGCGCGTTCCTGCGTATCCTGCTCGATCGCCTGACGCTGGCCAACGCGCGCCTGGCCGCAGCCTGAGCCGGGCCCGGGCTGCCGCCGCTACTGCAATTTCATCACCACGTGGTCGCGGTATCCGCTGCGCTCCTTCAGTCGGCCGTACCAGGCCTCGAGCGCCGGCAGCGGCGGGCGCTCGAAGTCCATGTTCAGGAAGCGGTGGACTGCGCAGCCCAGCGGGATGTCGCCCATCGTGAATGCATCGCCCGTCACGTACGCATGGCCGGCCAGGTGGCTGTCGAGCAGCCGGAAGTACTGGATGCTCTGCGCGATCGCCGATGCCACCGCCTTCTGATCGCGTTTTTCCGGCGCCACCCGGTACAGGTTGAAGAAGGCGATGCGCAGCGAGGTACCCCAGGCGCTGGTCGAGTGCCATTCCATCCACCGGTCGGCGTCAGCACGCGCCTGCAGCGACGCCGGGCAGAGCGTGCCGCTGCCATACCTTTCGGCCAGGTAGCGCACGATGGTGTTCGATTCCCACAGCACAAAGCCGTCGTCGTCGATCGTGGGTACCAGCCCGTTGGGATTCATCTGCCGGTACCAGTCTTCGGTGTTGCGCCCGAACTCGAGCCCGGCGTCGATACGCTCGTACGGTGTGCCGGTCTCCGCCAGGCACCAGAGCACCTTCTGCACGTTGATCGAAGTGATGCGACCCCACACTTTCAGCATCCGCGTTGCCTCCGGAGGATAATGACTCGACGGTGAGCCTAACCGGCCGTTAACGGTCGCGCGGATAGGCTCCTCGGCTCGAGTCTGACAGAAAGAGCGGTCGAGGCACCGACCGCGCCGGAGCAACCCTGGGCCACCGATGCGCATCCTGCTCGTAGAAGACGACACCATGATCGGCGACAGCGTGCGCTCGGCGCTGAAGCACGAGGGTTTTGCGGTCGACTGGGTACGCGATGGGCGCGCGGCTCAGGGCACGCTCGCCACCGAGCGCTTCGACCTGGTGCTGCTCGACCTCGGCCTGCCGCAGGTCTCCGGCCTCGACGTGCTGCGCGCGCTGCGCGCCCAGAAGGACGCCATTCCGGTGATCATCGTCACTGCCCGCGACGACCTCGCCAGCCGGGTCGCCGGGCTGGACGCCGGTGCCGACGACTACCTCGTCAAGCCGTTCGAACTCGAAGAGCTGACCGCCCGGATGCGTGCGGTCATCCGCCGCCATGTCGGCCGTGCCGAGCCGGCGATCGAAGTCGGGCCGGTGACGCTCGACCCCACCACGCGTACCGTCAAGGTACGCGGCGAGCAGGTGATCCTGTCCGCGCGCGAATACGCGGTGCTCGAGGCGATGATGCTGCGCCCGGGCGCGATCCTGTCGCGCGCGCAGCTCGAAGACCGGCTGTACGGCTGGGGTGAGGAGATCGAGAGCAATGCGATCTCGGTCTACATACACCAGATCAGGCGCAAGCTCGGCGACGACTTCATCCATACCGTGCGCGGCGTCGGCTACTACGTCGGCAAGCCTCGCGCCGGGCGCTGAGCGGGCGCGGCAATGCATTCGATCCAGGCGCGCGTCCTCTGGTCGTCGTTCGCGCTCGTGTCGCTGACGGCGCTGATCCTCGGCGCGGTCACCTACTTCGGCGTGCTGCGCGAGACCGAGACGCTCTTCGACTACCAGCTCAAGCAGATGGCGCTGTCGCTGCGCGACCAGAGCGTGGGCGTGCCCCTCGAGCAGGCGCTGCCGCCGCCGGAGCCCACCGATTTCGTGGTGAACGTGTGGAGCAGCGATGGCCAGGCCGTCTACCGATCCCGCCATGTGCCTGGCATGCCGAGCGCCGTGTCGCTCGGTTTCTCGACGGTGCAGATCGCCGGCGACCAGTGGCGGATGTTCAGCCTCGGCTTCGGCAATCGCGTGATCCGGGTGGCGCAGCCGATGTCCGTGCGCCGGCAACTCGCGGCCGAGGCGGCGCTGCGCAGCGTGATGCCGTTGCTGGCGCTTGCGCCGCTGCTGGCACTGGCGGTCTGGTGGCTGGTCGGCTTCTCGCTCTGGCCACTGCGCCGGGTCGCGAACGAGGTGAAGGGGCTGCAGGCCCAGGCCCTGGCGCCGATCGATGCCCGCGGGCTGCCGAGCGAGATCGAGCCGCTCGTCGGTTCGCTCAATGCGCTGCTCGACCGGTTGCGTGGTGCCTTCGACAAGCAACAGGCATTCGTGGCCGATGCGGCCCATGAACTGCGCTCCCCGCTCACCGCGCTGAAGCTGCAGCTCGAGGTCCTCCAGCGCGCAGCCGAGCCCGATGCGCAGCGCGCGGCGACCGAGCGTCTTGCGGCCGGCATCGAGCGGGCGCGGCGCCTGGTCGAACAGCTCTTGACGCTGGCGCGCAGCGAACCGCGCGACGACGCTGCTGGCATGCGCAGCAGTGCGCCGATCCCGGTATGCATCGACCTGGCGGAGACGGTCCGCGATGCAGTCGTCGACACCGTCGCGCTCGCCGCCGATCGCGACATCGAGCTGTCGCTCGAGCGGGGCGCGGAGCGTCCCGCCGCCACGTACGACGGCAAGGCTACCGGGGCGGAGCCGCCGGATCGCAATCGTGGCCCGGTGCATGTCGAATCGCCGGACCCGCAGGCGCTGTCCGCTCTGGTGCGCAACCTGGTCGATAACGCCGTCCGCTACGGGCGCGACGGTGGGCGCGTCGTGGTGCGCGTCGAGGCGACCGGGCAGGGGGCCTTGCTTACCGTCGACGATGACGGGCAGGGCATTCCTGTCGAGGAGCGCGAGCGCGTATTCGACCGCTTCTACCGTCGCCACCCCGGTGAAACGACGGGCAGCGGACTCGGCCTTGCCATCGTGCGCGCGATCGCGGAACGCCATCGCGCCACCATCGTGCTCGGCGACGCGCCGATCGGTGGCCTCCGCGTGCAGGTGCGCTTTCCCTCCGTCGCCGAAACGGCTTAACGCGATGCTAATCGTTCGCTAACCCGGCGCTCATGTCCGGCGCGGAGCATCCGTCACGCAAGGCGCGCGACTCGTGCGCGCCCATGGTGACAGGAGGTCGGCATGCAGGAACGTATCGAAGGTACTGGCATTCCCGATGGCGGGCAGCCGCAGGCAAGCGTCGCGCACACGAGGCTCAAGCCTGTCGTCAGGATGATGTTTCTGGCCGGTGTGCTGGCGGCTGGCACTGCGCTGGCATGGAACCCCGCGCGGCACATCGTCGACTCAGCCGTGCAGCAGGCAACCGAGCGCACGTCCACGCCGGCCCCGCGCATGGCCGAGGCCAGCCTGGCCGTCCCGATCCCGCCGATGCCCGCGCCGAACTATCGCGCGATCGTCGAGCGGTTCGGCCCCTCGGTGGTCGGCATCAATGTCGCCGGCACGCGGCCGGTCGCCGGCAATCCGTCCGATCCGATGCAGCAGTTCTTCCGCGGCCTGCCCGGCATGCCGCAGCCGCGCAGCGATGCGCCTTTCCGCGGCCAGGGCTCGGGGTTCATCGTCAGCGCCGACGGCCTGGTGCTGACCAATGCCCATGTCGTGCGCGATGCGAAGGAGGTGACAGTCAAGCTCCAGGACCGTACCGAACACCGTGCGCGCGTGCTCGGCATCGATCCGGCCACCGATATCGCGGTACTCAGGATCGACGTGGCCAACCTGCCGGCGGTGGTGCTGGGCGATCCGTCGCAGGTGCGGGTCGGCGACTACGTGCTCGCGATCGGTGCGCCGTTCGGATTCGAGCAGAGCGCCACCCAGGGTATCGTCAGCGCCAAGGGGCGCGCGCTGCCCGGCGACTCCCGCGTGCCTTTCATCCAGACCGATGCCGCGGTCAACCCGGGCAACTCCGGCGGACCCCTGTTCGACGGTTCCGGCCGGGTGATCGGCATCAACTCGCAGATCTATTCCAGCAGCGGCGGCTTCCAGGGGCTCGCGTTCGCGATCCCGATCGACGTGGCGATGCGCGTGAAGGACCAGATCGTGGCCACCGGGCGGGTCGACCATGCGCGGCTCGGCGTCGTGGTTCAGGACCTCGACCAGGCGCTGGCCGAGTCGTTCGGCCTGCCCAGGCCGGATGGCGCGGTGATCAGTGCAGTGCAGCCGGGCAGCGCCGCGGCCGCGGCCGGCCTCAGGCCGGGCGACGTGGTCGTGCGCGTCGCCGGCCAGCCGGTGAACACCGCAGCTGAACTGTCGCAGCGGATCGGCGCCGCGCGTCCTGGCGAGACGCTGTCGCTACAGGTGTGGCGCGAACGTGCGACGCGCGAGGTCAGGGTGCGTTTGCAGGCGGTCGCACAGGTAGAGTCGGCCGACGCGGCGCGTCCGTCGGCCGCGCCTGAGCTTCGACGGCCCGGTTAACAGACCGATAGTAATCGCTCACGTCAGCATGTCGTCCGGTCGATCGAGCGGGCGTTTGCGATGGCTTCGGAGCCCGCGCTACAGGGCCGCCATGCGGGCCAGCGTTTCCTGGCGAGCCATCCAGTCGGCTTCCGCCATGTCCAGCCGTTTGCCGATATCGCCACTGCGCGCTAGCGCCGCAGCCAGCTCGGCCTGACGCGGCGGCAGGTAGAGATCGGGATCCCCGAGCAGCGCCTCGAGCCTTGCCTTTTCCGCGGTCAGGCGCTCGATTTCCTGCTCGAGCTTCGCGATCTCGCGCTCGATCGGCTTGCGCTGCCCGCCCGTGGACCTGCCGTCATGCGGTTTCGCCGCCTCTGCCTTCGACGCTGCGACCTTCGGCGCCGCTGCCTCTGCCGGCGCGGCGGGTACTCTCGCACCCTGCGCCTGGGGCTGTGCCTTCGCGGCTTGCCGGGCGGCTGCACGCGTGCGCTGCTCTAGCCACTGGCGATAGTCGTCGAGATCGCCGTTGAACGGCTCTACCTTGCCATCGGCGACCAGGATGAACTCGTCCGCGGTCGAGCGCAGCAGATGGCGATCGTGGGACACCAGGATCAGCGTGCCGTCGAACTGTGCGAGCGCCATGGTCAGCGACTCGCGCATCTCGAGGTCGAGGTGGTTGGTCGGCTCGTCGAGCAGCAGCAGGTTCGGCCGGCGGAACACGATCATCGCCAGTGCCAGGCGCGCCTTCTCGCCGCCGGAGAACGGCGCGATCTTCGATACCGCCATGTCGCCGCTGAAGTCGAAACGGCCCAGGAAGGCGCGCAGTTCGCCTTCCTTCGCCCGTGAGTTGATCTCGCGCGCGAGCCGGGTGATATGGCCGATCGGAGTATCGTCCGGCCGCAGCCGTTCGATCTCGTGCTGGGCGAAGTAGCCGATGGCAAGGTTGCGCCCGAGGGTGAGGTCGCCACCCAGCGGCGCCAGTTCGCCGGCGAGCGTGCGCACCAGCGTGGTCTTGCCCTGGCCGTTGGCACCGAGCACGCCGATCCGCTGCCCCGGGATCAGCGTGAGGCTCACGCTGCCGAGGATGACCGTCGGCTTGCCGGTGCCGGTGCCGGGGCCGGGTCTCAGACTCACGTCGCTGCCGCCAGCCGGGTAGCCGCAGGCGACATGGTCCATGTGGATCATCGGGTTCGGGCTCTGCCCGGCGTCGGCGAACTCGAACTGCACCGGGCTGGAGGCATGTGCCGGTGCGACCAGGGTCATTCGCTCGAGGGCCTTCACCCGGCTCTGTGCCTGGCGCGCCTTGCTGGCCTTGGCCTTGAAGCGCGCGATGAACGATTCGAGGTGGGCGATGTGCGCCTGCTGCTTGATGAATGCGGACTGTTGCACGGCGAGCTGTATCGCGCGTTCCTTCTCGAAGGTCGAGTAGTTGCCGCCATAGCGCTTCAGCTTGCCCTCGTCCAGGTGCAGCGTGACGCCGATGGCCGAGTCGAGGAAGTCGCGGTCGTGAGAAATGATCACCAGCGTGCCCGGATAGCGCGCCAGCCATTCTTCGAGCCAGACGATCGCGTCGAGGTCGAGGTGGTTGGTCGGTTCGTCCAGCAGCATCAGGTCGGACGGCGACATCAGCGTCTGCGCCAGTGCCAGTCGCATCTTCCAGCCGCCCGAGAAGCTCGACACCGGATTGTCGAGCTGCGCGGGCTTGAAGCCCAGGCCGAGCAGCAGCGACTCGGCGCGCGACCGGGCGGTATACGCATCGTGGTCGGCCAGCTTCGCGTGCAGTTCGCCGGCGGCGTGCCCGTCGTGGGCAGCCTCGGCCTTCTCGAGGTCGGCCTCCAGCTGGCGCAGCTCGCGGTCACCGTCGATCACGAACTCGGTGGCACCACGCTCGCTGTGCGGCGCGTGCTGTGCCACGTGCGCGATGCGCCAGTGCGCCGGAATGAAGACGTCGCCGGCATCGGGCAGCAATTCCCCGAGCAGCAGCGAGACGAGGGACGACTTGCCGCTGCCGTTGTCGCCAACCAGCCCGACATGCTCGCCGGGGGCGATCTGGACGGTTGCATCGGAGACGAGCAGCTTGGCGCCGCGGCGCAGGGCGAGGTTCTGGAAGCGGATCATCCGCCGATTATCGCCCGCCGGGCAGGTAACATCGACGCTCGATTGCACGGATGCACGAAGGTGCCTCTGCGCCGCACGCAACAGCAAGGGGGTGGCATGGCGATCCTGGTGACCGGTGGCAGCGGTTATGTGGGGTTCAACGTGGTGGAGGCGCTTGCACGCGCCGGACGCGAGGTGGTTTCGTTCGACATGACGCTGCCGCCGCCGGTGGCAGCGGTGGAACTGTCCGCGCTGCCCGGGAAGGTGCATGCGGTCGATGGCGACCTGATGGACGCGGGGGCGCTCGACCGGGCGTTCCGTGCGGCGTCGATCGAAGCGGTGATCCACACGGCCGCGGTGACCTCCGGTCCCGCGCGCGAGGCGGTCGAGCCGGCGCGGGTGTTCCAGGTGAACGTGCTGGGTACCATCGGGCTGCTGGAGGCCGCCCGGCGTGCCTGCGTGCGGCGCGTGGTGATCACCAGCTCGGGCGCCGCCTACGGCGAGTCGCTATACCGGCCGGGCCTGATGGACGAAGATGCCACGCCGGTGCTGCCGACGACGCTCTATGCCACCACCAAGTACGCGGCCGAACGTGCCGCGCGCCGGCTGGCGGAGCTGTGGCAGATGGAGGTCGCCTGTACTCGCCTGGGCACGTTGATCGGTCCCTGGGAGCGCGACGGCTCCGCCCATGCGCAGGGCGTACGCGACAACTTCGGCCCGCATTCGCAACTCGCGCGCATCGCGGTGGCGGGCGGCGAGGCGGTGCTCCCGCCAGACGAATGCACGCGCGACTGGGTCTACAGCCCGGATGTCGGCCGTGCGCTGGTGATGCTCGCCGATGCCTCGTCGCT
>CANGXU010000148.1 GCA_947457885.1 Betaproteobacteria bacterium | reverse complement strand
CCCCGTCGGGCGCCGGTTATGCGCTCGAGAACCGGATGGTGATCACGCGCATCCTGCCGTCCCTGTTCCGGGATTCGCGGGTGCACCGCGTCGCCGTGTTCTTCCGCGCGCTGCGCCAGACGCTGGTCTCGATCGCACCGCAGGCCAGCCGCGAGCCGCGCATCGTGATCCTCACGCCGGGGCCGCGCAACGAAACCTACTTCGAGCATGCGTACCTCGCGAGCTACCTCGGCTACCCGCTGGTCCAGGGCGACGACCTCACGGTGAGGGACGGCCGCGTCTGGCAGCGCACGCTGGCCGACCTGCAGCCGGTCGACGTGATCATCCGCCGGGTCGACGACGACTGGTGCGATCCCCTCGAATTGCGGCCCGAGTCGCGCCTGGGCGTCACCGGCCTGCTCGACTGCGTGAGGCGCGGCAGCGTGTCGATCGCCAATCCGCTCGGCAGCGGGCTGCTCGAGAACCCGGCGCTCCTCGCCTTCCTGCCGGCCATCGCGCGCCACTTCCTCGGCCAGCCGCTGCGCCTGTCCTCGGTGCAGACCTGGTGGTGCGGCAACCCGTCCGAGCTGCAGCATGTGCTGGCCAACCTCGGACGCCTGGTGATCAAGCCACTGTCGCGCGCGCGCGGCGAGCGTGCGCTGCTCGGGCCGACGATGAGCCGCGCCGAACTCGACCGGCTGCGCGCGCAGATCACCGCGCATCCGCGCAATTACGCTGGCCAGGAACTCGCCTGCATGTCCGCCACGCCGACGCTGTCGGACGAGGGCATCGAGCCGCGCGCGGCCGTGCTTCGTACCTTCCTCGTCGCGCGCGATGCCGACTACGCGGTGATGCCGGGCGGCCTGACCCGTGTCGCCTCGAGCCAGGGCAGCCCGCTGGTCAGCAACCAGCGTGGCGGCAGCAGCAAGGACACCTGGGTGCTTGCTTCCGAGCCGGAACAGCAGGTCACCCTGTGGCTGCAGCCGGCACGCGAACAGATGACCTCCGGCAACCGGGTACCGCTGTCCTCGCGCGCGGCCGACAACCTGTTCTGGCTGGGCCGGTACTCGGAGCGGGCGGAAGGAACGGCCCGGCTGCTGGGCACGATCCTGCAGAAGTACGACGAGGCACTGCAGTACGACGATCCGGAACACGCGCAGTGCCTGCATGCACTGCTGCGATCGCTCACGCACTTCACCGCGACCTATCCCGGCTTCATGGCGGAGGACGCCCGGCTGCAGCAGCCCGACGACGAACTGCTGGCAGTCGCGTGCGACGCCACGCGCAGCGGAAGCCTCGCCCAGTCGTTGCAGGCGCTGATCCATTCGGCGCATGCGATCCGCGACTTCTGGTCGTCGGACTCCTGGCGCGTGCTCGACACCATAGACACCCAGCTCGCGACCCTGCGCCACCGCAACGGCGTGACCATCGAGAACCTGTCCGAGCACCTGAACCAGATCGTGGTCTCGCTTGCCGCGTTCAACGGACTGACCAGCGACCGGCTGATGCGCGACCAGGCCTGGCGCTTCCTCGACATGGGCAGGCGCATCGAACGCTCGCTGCTGCTCGCTTCGCTGACCCGTTCCACCGTCGCGCTGCACACCGACGCGGCGGTCGAGGCCCTGCTGCTCGACGCGGTACTGTCCACCGGCGAGAGCATCCTCACCTACCGCCAGCGCTACCGCTCCTACCTCGAGGTGCGTACCGTGCTCGAGCTGATGCTGCTCGATTCGAACAACCCACGCGGGCTCATCCACCAGTTGCTCCGCCTGCAGGAGGCGCTGTCCGGTTTGCCGGCCGACCCCGGCGCGGCCGCTGGCGGCTCGGAGCTTTGCGAGCGTGACCGGCTGGCACTCGAAGCAGTGACCCAGCTCAGGCTGGTCAGCCTGGACCGGCTGGTGCAATCCGGCCCGGGATCGGTGCTGCGCCACGACCTCGACCAGACGATGGCACGCATCACGCACCTGCTCACCCGTATGTCCGAGGTGATCGCGGAGCAGTACTTCGCGCACCTGCGCGAGAGCCAGCAGCTCGCGCAGGCGCGCATCGAGAACAGCTGAACGGCGCTCGATGAACTACCGGATAAGCCACAGGACCGAGTACCACTACGCCGAGCCCGTCGACAGCGGCTACAACGAGGCACGGCTGCTGCCGCGTCCGGTAGCGCGGCAGGTCGCCACCGCATCGGCACTCGCGATCGATCCGCCGCCCTCCGACTACCGGGAGCGGCTCGACTACTTCGGCAACCGCGTGGCCAGCTTTTCCATCGATCAGCCACACCGGTCGCTCACCGTCACAGCGACCAGCGAGGTCGCGGTGGAACCCCGTTCGGGCCGCCTCGAACTGTTCGAAGGCGAGTCGTGGGAGAAGAGCCGCGGCATCCTGATGCAGTCGATCGACGCCGAGTCTCTGATGGCGCGCGACTTCGTGCTCGATTCGCCACTGGTCGCGGCCCAGCCCGGGCTGGCCGACTATGCGACCGGCAGCTTCACGCGCGGCCGGTCGCTGCTCGAATCGGTGCACGACCTGATGGAGCGCATCCATCGAGACTTCCGTTACGACCCGGAGTTCACCACGCTGTCGACGCCGCTGACGCAGGTGCTGGAGCACCGGCGTGGCGTATGCCAGGATTTCGCCCACCTGGCGATCGGTTGCATACGTTCGCAGGGACTGCCTGCCCGCTACGTCAGCGGCTACATCGAGACGCTGCCCCCGCCAGGCAAACCGCGGCTGGTCGGCGCCGACGCCTCGCATGCCTGGTTCTCGGTATTCGTGCCGGGCGCAGGCTGGGTCGACTTCGACCCGACCAACAACCAGGTGCCCGAAACCCAGCACATCACGGTGGCCTGGGGTCGCGATTACTCCGACGTCACCCCGCTGAAGGGCATCATTTTCGGCGGCGGCCGCATGACGATGAAAGTCGCGGTGGACGTGCTCAACCTCGATACCGCAGGCGCTGCGCCGGCGACCGGAAGCGCCGGTGGGACCGGCTCCTGGCCACCATGACCTATTGCTGCGCACTGCACGTCGAGGACGGCATCGTGTTCGCGTCCGACACCCGCACCAATGCCGGGCCGGACCATATCGCGGTGGTGCCGAAGATGTCGGTCTGGGAGCGGCCGGGCGACCGGGTCATCGTGCTGCTCGTGTCGGGCAACCTCGCCATCACGCAGAAGGTCATCAACCTGCTGAACGAGCGTCTGCACGCCGCGAACCAGGTGAACCTTTGGAACGCCACCACGATGTTCAATGTCGCCCAGCTGATCGGCGACACGGTGCGTGAAGTCCACAATCTCGACAGCAAAGCGCTCCGCGAGTTCGGCTACGAGTTCGCCGTTTCACTGATCCTCGGCGGACAGATCGCCGGCGAGGCGCCCCGCCTGTTCAACATCTACGCTGCCGGCAACTTCATCGAAGTGACGCGCGAGACACCCTACTTCCAGATCGGCGAAGTGAAGTACGGCAAGCCGATGCTCGACCGGGTGGTGACCGCCGAGACGCCGCTGGGCAAGGCGGCGAAATGCGCGCTGATCTCGTTCGCCTCGACCCTGCGCAGCAACGTCACGGTGGGCATGCCGATCGACCTGCTCATCTACCGTCGCGACAGCCTGCAGGTCGACTTCCGCCGGCGCTACCCGCCGAACGACGCCTACTTCGACGCACTGAGCTCGGCGTTCGGCGAAGGCATCGTCCGCGTATTCGACGGGCTGCCGGACCCGACCTGAGGGCCTCTCCGTTTCGTGCAGCTCCCGGATTCAGATGCCGGCTGGCCGTGCACCGTCCGCCTGAGCCCGCCAGAGCATCCATCCACCCCAGGCAACCGCCAGCAGCATGATCGCCCCCCCGGTGTACTTGGCGAGGCTGCCCAGCCACAGATCGTACTGGGCAAGGCCCAGCGTGTGCAGCAGGTACTCCCAGTCGTGGCCGTCGCGCTCTGCGCCGGTGCCGCCACCGAGCAGCTGCAGGTCGAGCTTGCGCGCGTCGGCGATATAGGGCGCGCAGTCGGTCAGGCTCTGGCCGAACCACCAGAGGCCGACCGATGCCCCCACCGTGTCACCGCGGCTGACGACGAAGGCGATGCACACGACCAGCGGCATCGCCAGCTGCCCGAGCGTGCCCCCGAGCACATGCATGAATCGGCCGAACGGCATCATGAAAAGGTGTCCCGCTTCGTGGAACACCAGGTTCACGCCATGCAGAAACCCGTTCCATGCGTCCGCCGTGCGCACGTCGCCCAGGATGAACGTCCAGCTGTAGCAGAACAGCGCTGTCAGAAGCAGTCCGTGGGCGATACGCGAGGCCTTGCCCATCGACTGCGGCGGCACCATGAACCGCGCGAGGAACCCGGCGACAGGTCCGTCCAGCCATGCGGGTCGGCCCGCATCGACCTCATCGTCATCGACATCGGTGCTACGTCCGGACCGTGCGTCGATCCACTTGGAGAACACCAGTCCGCATTGCATGCACGACCGTACCGGTCCGTCAGGTCCGCGCACGCGCGCCGTCGTGCACTTCGGACAGATCGCCGGATACATGCGGACGCAGCCGGATGAAGCAGTGTGCCCGCCTCAGCGGACAACACCCTCGAGGAACGGCTTCAGGCAGGCATAGGCCATCGCATGCACGGGCGTCGGCACGCCGAGTTCGCGCCCCTTGCGCACCACCAGCCCGGACAGGCTTTCCAGCTCCAGCCGCTTGCCGCGGCTGAGATCGTGGTACATCGACGCGTACATGTCGGCCGGGAATCCCTGGTGCTTCTTCACCAGCTGCTCGACGATGTCGGCTGGCAGTTCGATGCCGACTGCGCGTGCAACCGCGGCTGCCTCGGCAAAACCCTGGCGCGCGATCTCGAGCAGGTCGGGATCGTGGTACACGACACCCGCCGGGCGGCGGGCCAGTGCCGTGAGCGCAGCATTCGTGCTCAGGCCGATGAACTTGTTCCACTGCGCGGCGCGGATGTCCTTCACCACGGTCGCGCCGAAGCCGGCAGCGATGCAGGCATCGCGGAAGCGTACTGTGCGGTCGGACTGGCTGCCGTCGGCCTCCCCAAACTCGAGCGCCGGATTGGCCGAGTTGTAGCGGACGGTGCCGGGAGCCTCGATCACCGCCGAGACGAACGCGAGCCCGCCGAGCACGCGATCGGCACCGACCACCGCGCCGATCCGGTGCTGTCCGTCGACGCCATTCTGCAGGCTGATGCAGACGCCGCCGCGCGCGAGAAGCGGCTCGATCGCCTGCGCCGCGGCCTCGGTGTCGAACAGCTTCACGCAGAACAGCACAACGTCGACCGGCGCCAGCGACGAAGGGTCATCCGTGGCCACCGCCTCCGGCAGGTGGATGTCCCCTGCCGGGCCGACCAGCGAGAAGCCCCGCGCGCGGATCGCATCGAGATGCGCGCCGCGCGCGATGAACGCCACCTCATTGCCGCTCGCCGCGAGCTTCGCGCCGTAGTACCCGCCGATACCGCCGGCGCCCATGATTGCAATGCGCATTGGTTTTCCTTCCGCCCCTCAGGGCACGATACCCGCAGGCAGGCCTTCGATGTACTCGCAGATCTCGCCGGGACGGGTCAGCCAGACCCGGTCGCGGTGCCGCAGGATGTGCTCGACCACGCGCCGGAAATGATGCAATCGATAAGGCTGGCCGAGCACGAAGCTGTGCAGCACGATCGGCATCACCAGCGGACGCCGCGCCGACTCGGCCAGCAGTTCATCGAACTGGGCGATCAGGTTGTTGCACAGTTCCTCGGAGCCGGTCCTGCGCGACACCACCTCGACCGAGTCGTTCAGCTCGTGTGCATAGGGGACCGACAGGATCGGCCCGTGTTTCGTGCGAAACCATACCGGCTGGTCGTCGAGCGACCAGTCCATCATGTACCGGTAGCCGGCTGCCTTCAGCAGGTCGAGCGAATCGTGCGTCTGCGCGATGTACGGCGCGAGCCAGCCTAGCGGCTTGCGTCCCCAGTGCTTCTCGATCGCCGCCGTGGCCTCGCCGATGCAGCGACGTTCTTCTTCCAGCGGCATCTCGCTCTGCCGTTCTGCGTTGGTGCGGCCGTGGCCGACGATCTCGTCACCGCGCGCGGCATAGGCCTCGACGAGCTGCGGGCAGTAGTCGTACAACGCACTGTTGATCAGCAGCGCATAGGGCAGCCCGTATTCCTCGGCGAACTCGAGCAGGCGCCATGCACCGACCCGGTTGCCGTAGTCGCGCCAGGCATAGCTGCGCACGTTGGGATGCGGCTGCGGCACGCTGTAGTCGTTGCCGAGCCCTTCACCGAACGAGAAGTGCTCGACGTTCAGGCAGAAGTGGACGGCCAGCCGCTTGCCGCCAGGCCAGCTGTAGTCCGGGCGCGCACTGATCGGGGAGTAGTCGTACCTGCCGTGGCTCTTGAGCATGGGATGGCCCTGGTGTCGTCGCAGGCGGCAACCTTAAGCTGCCCTGGGGGGGCAGGTCAACGCGACATCGACAGCGGCGCCGGCGCGCTGCTATGCTGGATGCATCGCCGACCCGAGGGGATGCCCGAATGCACGATCGCCCGACCGCCTGCGCCACGGCGCATCTCCGGACACTCCGGGCACTGCTGCCGCCACTGCTGGCAGCGGCTCTGCTCACGCCGTTCGACGCCGACGCACAGGCGTGGCCGGCGAAGCCGATCCGCATGATCGTGAACTTCGCGGCCGGCGGCAGCACCGATGTCATCGCCCGCTCGATGGCACCCCGCCTGGGCGATGCGCTCGGCCAGCAGGTGCTGGTCGAGAACCGGGTCGGCGCGGGCGGCAACATCGGCCTGGACGTGGTTGCCCGCTCGGCCCCGGATGGCTACACGCTGCTGCATTCGTCAGACGGCACCATCCTGATCAACCCCTTCCTGTACGAGATGCCGTCCGATCCGGCAAAGGACCTCGCGGCGGTCGCCCCCACCGGGCGCGCCGCGATCTTCCTGGTGACGCGTGCCGGGCTGCCGGTGAAGACACTTCCCGAGTTCATCGCCTATGCACGCGCCAACCCCGGCAAGCTCAATTACGGGTCAGCCGGAAACGGTACCCTGCAGCATGTTGCCACCGAGATGCTTGCCCGCGAGGCGAAGCTCAACGTGGTCCATGTCGCCTACAAGGGATCGCAGCAGGTGATGGTCGACCTGCTCGGCGGCCAGATCGACTTCACCTTCGACCTCGGCGCCGCCATCGAGCACATCAAGTCGGACAAGGTGCGCCTGCTGGCCGTACCCTCCACGACCCGCTCGTCGCTGTTCCCGAACGCGCCGACGATGATCGAAGCCGGCACCAACATGACCATCGCATGGCTGTCGGGCGTCTATGCACCAGCGGCAGCACCGCGCGATGTCGTGCTGCGGCTCAACCGCGAGATCAACCGCATCATGCAGACGCCGGAGGCACGCGCGGTGCTATCGAGCATGGCCGCCGAGCCGGCCACACCGTCGACGCCGGACGAGTTCGCAGCCAGCCAGCAGAAGGCGCGCGAGCGATTCGGCGCGCTGGTGAAGGACGCGAATATCCGGGTGAAGTGAGCTGGCCGCCGGATCAGCCTCCGGCCTCCCCGCCCAGCCCGACCGCCGCCGACAGGCGCGCGAATGTCTCCAGCATGCGGCTGCGCGACAGCGCACGCTCGGCATTGGCTACGTGCAATGCCTGCTCGGCGAGTACGACGTCCAGGAAAGGCACCAGGCCGGCTCGCCAGCGCGACCGGGTCAGCGTCACCCGCGCCGCCGCCGCATCGGCCGCGACCGCGTTCTGACCGTCCTCCGCCATCGCCTGCGCGAGACGCTGGAGGCCGTCCTCGACTTCGCCCAGCGCCTCCAGCACCGCCTGGCGATAGGCTATCGCCGCCGCGCGCTCGCGTGCCCGCGCGGCATCGGCCCTGGCCGCGAGCCGGCCGGCATCGAACAGCGGTCCGGCGAGGCCTGCGAGCAGCGACGAGGCCAGCCCGTCGCCCACCAGCGGACCGGAAATGCGCACCGATTGCACACCGATCAGCGCGTCGAGCGTGAGTTTTGGCCAACGGTCGCGCACAGCGGCCGCCGTCGTGGCCGAGGCGGCCGCCAGTTCGTATTCTGCGGCGCGCAGGTCAGGGCGGGACGCGACGACCTGCAGCGGCGTGCGCATCAAGGGCATGGCATCGACGGTCGGGGTGGCCTCCAGGCGTGCCAGTGCCGGCGCAAGCGTCCCGGGCACGTGGCCGAGCAAGGCTTCCAGCCCCAGCCGTACGCTGTCGCGTGCCGCCTCCAGCCGCGGCAACTGCGCCCGCGCGGCGGCCAGCGCAGCCGTGGCCTGCGCGATATCGAGCTCGGTGCCCAGTCCTGCACGCGTGCGCGCGGCGGCCAGCCCCAGCGCATCCTCCAGCGCACGCACAGCCAGCAGCGTCGCCTGTCGTCTCTCCGTGGCACCGGCAAAGGCGGCATACAACCGCACCGCCATCTCGCGCGCGGCGATGCGGGCGGCTGCTACCGCCTCGGTACGCGACTCGACCAGCGCACGCGTCGCCGACTCGCGCGCGCGTCCTGCGCCGGAGACATCGAAGTCGTATCCGAACACCGCGGCGGTGCTGCGTGTCGACTGGCGCACAGCGCCGTCGCCGGGCGCGTTGAAGCTGGCGGACACGCTGCCGTTGACTGACGGTGCCAGCGCAGCACTCGCCGCACGCAGCGCAGCGTCGGCCTCGGCCAGACGCTCGTGCGCGAGGCGCACCGAGGCCACGTCGCCGGCAGCATCCACCAGGCGATGCAGTTGCGGATCGTCGATCGCCAGCCACCAGTTGTCTGCAGGGCCGGGCCTTCGTGCGGCGGGACGATCATCGCCGGCGCTGCCAGTGCCGGTCGCGGTCGTGGTCGCATCGTGTACCTGCGTCCACCCGCTCGGGATCGCCGGCAAGGGCTCGAGTCCACCGCTCGGCGTCGATGCACAACCGGCGATGCCGAACGCGATCGGCAACAGCATGCCAGAAGCGGCAGCACCTCTGCGAGGGCGCACCTCGGTTGCGGGGCGCGCCGCGCGCGGTCGCGGCCGCCACCAACGGTTCACCGGCGCCTCCCGGAATCGGCTTCGATGAACACATCCATCCGCTGCCCGATCAGCAGCGGCGTATCGCCGGCGCCGGCCGGTTCGAACCGATAGAGCACCTCGACCACCCGGCTGTCCACCCTCTGTGCCGCTCCGGACAGGGCGCGCCGGGCGCGCAACTGAGGCTCGATGCGGGTGAATACCAGCGGGATGCGCAGCCCCGGTTCGCCGCGGAACAGCCCTTCGGCGCGCGCGCCCGCACGCAGGCGGCCAGCATCCTCCTCGTCGATCTCGACCCGCACCTGGAGTGCCCGGTCCGATCCCAGGACCATCAGCGGCTCAGCCGCGATGCCCGCCGGCGCGAACTCGCCGGCGCGCACGTTGCGCCGCCAGACCCGGCCATCGATCGGCGAGCGCACCTGCAGGCGGTCCAGGTCGGTGCGCACCGAACGCACGCGTGCGTCGGCATGCTCGGCCCGGGCCTGCGCCGCCTCGGCCTGCGCGCTG
>CANGXU010000147.1 GCA_947457885.1 Betaproteobacteria bacterium | reverse complement strand
GGCAACACAGCGGCTGGCGGAGTGGACGGGACTCGAACCCGCGACCCCCGGCGTGACAGGCCGGTATTCTAACCAACTGAACTACCACTCCAGCTGCTCTTGCGTGTGTTTGCCGCTGCTTCCCTGCCTTGCTTCAACAACCTCGATCGGCACAGACATCTACCGAGCCGCCGATTATAACCACGCTTTGGCGTTGCGGCCATCTCCCGGCATCAATCTCTGCAGAGGCCTGCGCCGTTCATGCCCCTTGAGCAACAACCGTCTGCGATTGCCGCGATCGCAGCGGCCGGTGTGTGGTGGGTGCTGACGGGGTCGAACCGCCGACATTCGCCTTGTAAGGGCGACGCTCTACCAACTGAGCTAAGCACCCGAAAGGGAGGCTTCAGTTGATGGCGTCTTTCAGCGCCTTGCCGGCGCGGAACTTCGGGACCTTGGCCGCCTTGATCTTGATCGCGTCGCCGGTGCGCGGATTGCGCCCGGTACGCGCCGCGCGCTTGCCGATGAAGAACGTGCCGAAACCCACGAGAGAGATCGTGCCGCCCTTCTTCAACGCGATGCGGATCGAGTCGAGCGTCGCATCCAGCGCACGTCCTGCAGAGGCTTTGGACAGGTCCGCCGACTCGGCGATCGCGTCGATCAGTTCTTGTTTGTTCACCAGGTTCCCCTTGTTCTTGTACGAATCCGGAAGAATATCGTTTTGATGCCGGTGTCATCGACACCTGCCGGGCGGACCGGTGCACAACCAGGCAGCGACAGGGTCGTCACCGTGTTCCGTGACGGGGTCGCGCCTTCGATGTGCAACCCACGCTCGCTGTTCAGTGCCAGGCCCGCTCGCCCCGCACGCGATCGGAACACTGATCAACGATCAAAAACCAGACACGCTTTATAGCGATGCCCCGGAGGAGTGTCAAGCCGTCCCCTGCGGCGGCCAGCCCGCCCCGGCGCCAGGGAACCCGCAGGCTCCAGGCGCCAGGGGGGTCGACGCTGTCAGTGCTTCAGGCCTGGCGTGTTCGCCGTTTCGTCGACCGGCGCGGGCAACGCCACCGGGGCTGCCGCCTCCGCAGCCGGCTCCGGCAAGGGATCGGGTGCACGCTCGAGGGCTAGTTCGAGGACCTCGTCAATCCACTTGACGGGCCGGATCTCGAGCTTCGACTTGATGGTCTCGGGGATCTCGGCGAGGTCCTTCACGTTCTCGGTGGGGATCAGAACGATCTTGATGCCTCCGCGCAGCGCAGCCAGCAGCTTTTCTTTCAGCCCACCGATCGGCAGCACCTCGCCGCGCAGCGTGATCTCGCCGGTCATCGCAACGTCGGCACGCACCGGAACCCCCGAGAGGACCGATACCATGGCAGTGCAGATGCCAACGCCAGCGCTGGGGCCATCTTTCGGGGTTGCCCCTTCCGGCAGATGGATGTGGATATCGTTCTTCTGGTAGAAGTCGTCGGTCAGCCCGAGTTTCCGGGCACGACCGCGCACCACCGACAGCGCCGCCTGGATGGATTCCTGCATCACGTCGCCGAGCTTTCCGGTGGTGGTCATCTTCCCCTTGCCAGGCAGCACCACTGCCTCGATCGTCAGCAGTTCCCCGCCGACTTCCGTCCACGCGAGCCCGGTGACCTGGCCGATCTGGTTGTGCTTCTCGGCGATTCCGTAGGTGTATTTGCGCACGCCCAGGTAGTTGGCCAGGTTGCGCGCGGTGATGGTGACCTTCTTCTGTACGTCCTTCGCCGCGCCGTCTGCCGCCTTCGCCTTGCCGACCTTCGCCGTGGCGGCATCCTTCTGCACGATGGCCTTCACCACCTTGCGGCAGATCTTCGAGATCTCGCGCTCGAGCGATCGCACGCCCGCCTCGCGGGTGTAGTGCCGCATCACGTCACGCAGCGCGCTCTCGGTCACAACCAGTTCGTCTTCCTTGAGCCCGTGGTTCTTCATCTGCTTGGGCACAAGGTAGCGGGTCGCTATGTTGACCTTCTCGTCCTCGGTGTAACCGGCCAGCCGGATCACTTCCATCCGGTCGAGCAGCGGCGCCGGGATGTTCAGCGAGTTGGCAGTGGCGACGAACATCACATCGGACAGGTCGTAGTCGACTTCGATGTAATGGTCGGCGAACGTGTTGTTCTGCTCCGGATCGAGCACCTCGAGCAGTGCCGACGACGGATCGCCGCGGAAGTCCATGCCCATCTTGTCGACTTCGTCGAGCAGCAGCAACGGGTTGCGTACGCCCACCTTGGCCATGTTCTGCAGGATCTTGCCCGGCATCGAACCGATGTAAGTACGGCGGTGACCTCGGATCTCGGATTCGTCGCGTACGCCGCCGAGCGACATGCGGATGAACTTGCGGTTGGTGGCACGCGCGATCGACTGCCCGAGCGAAGTCTTGCCCACCCCGGGCGGCCCCACCAGGCACAGGATGGGCGCCTTCACCTTGTCGACACGCTGCTGGACCGCCAGGTACTCCAGGATGCGTTCCTTGACCTTCTCGAGCCCGTAGTGGTCGGCATCGAGCACTTCCTCGGCCTGGTTGAGGTCCTTGCTGATCTTGCTTTTCTTCTTCCAGGGCAGGTTGAGCAGGGTCTCGATGTAGTTGCGCACGACCGTGGCCTCGGCCGACATCGGCGACATCAGCTTGAGCTTCTTCAGCTCGCCCTCGGCTTTCCTGCGCGCTTCCTTCGACATGCCCGAGCGCTTGATGCGCTTGTCCATTTCGTCCAGGTCGGCGCCATCTTCCATGTCGCCAAGTTCCTTCTGGATCGCCTTGACCTGTTCGTTGAGGTAGTACTCGCGCTGGCTCTTCTCCATCTGCCGCTTGACGCGGCCGCGGATGCGTTTCTCGACCTGCAGGATGTCGAGCTCGGTCTCGACCTGCGTCATCAGATGTTCGAGGCGCTTCTTCACGTCGAACATCTCGAGTACTTCCTGCTTCTGCTCGAGCTTCAGCGGCAGATGCGCAGCGATGGTGTCGGCCAGACGGCCAGCCTCGTCGATGCCGGCGATCGACGTCAGGATCTCGGGCGGGATCTTCTTGTTCAGCTTCACGTACTGGTCGAACTGCGTCACCATCGTACGCCGCATCGCCTCGACTTCGGTCGCCTCGGGCCCGTCGGCCGGGGGTACCGGATCGGCGACGCCCGTGAGGAAACCCGCCGTCTCCTGGACGTCGGACAGGTTAGCGCGCTGGTTGCCCTCGACCAGCACCTTGACCGTGCCGTCGGGCAGCTTGAGCATCTGCAGGATGTTGGCGATGCTGCCGACCGAGTAGAGGTCTTCCGCGCCCGGGTCGTCCTTGGAGGCGACGCGTTGTGCCGCAAGCAGGATGCTCTTGCCGGATTCCATCGCGGCTTCGAGGGCCTTGATCGACTTCGGACGCCCGACGAACAGCGGGATAACCATGTGCGGGAAAACCACGACATCGCGAAGCGGCAACAGCGGAAGCGCAACCGCGGGCGATGCAACGGCGGGATCGGGGGTCTGATTGGGCGACATTTGCGTCCTTGAAAAAGGTCTCTGGGACGGTAGGTGGGGCTGGAACAGCCGTGTTCAAGGCGAGCCGGGGAAGCCCCTCCGGCAATCCCCGGGGTGGCGGCAACGCCACCCCATACCCCGCATGCTACAAGGTCGCGCGCCTGCGTGCGCGCGGGCACGCTCTGCAGATGGCCGTCCAGCATGGAAAATGCCGGCTTTCGCCGGCATTGCGTGAGTCGCGCGGCCCTTCGCCAGGCACCGTCACACCGAACCGGCGACCTTCGGCTGCTCGGAGTAGATCAGCAGCGGCTTGCCGTCGCTGTCGACTGTCGCCTCATCGATCACGACCTTGGTCACGCCTTCCATCGACGGCAGTTCGAACATCGTATCGAGCAGCGTCTGCTCGAGGATGGAGCGCAGGCCGCGCGCACCGGTCTTGCGCGCCAATGCCTTGCGCGCGATAGCGAACAGAGCGTTCTCGCGCACTTCGAGTTCGGCGCCCTCCATCGCGAACATGCGCTGGTACTGCTTCAGGAGCGCATTCTTCGGCTGGGTCAGTATCTGGATCAGGGCCGCCTCGTCGAGTTCCTCGAGGGTAGCGACCACTGGCAGGCGGCCGACGAATTCGGGGATCAGGCCGTACTTGATGAGGTCTTCCGGCTCGACATCGCGCAGCACCTCGCCGATGTGCTTGCGGTCGTCCTTGCCGTGCACCTTGGCACCGAAACCGATGCCACCCTTGTCGGACCGGCCGCGGATCACCCGGTCGAGGCCGTCGAACGCGCCGCCGCAGATGAACAGGATGTTGGTGGTGTCGACCTGCACGAACTCCTGGTTCGGATGCTTGCGCCCGCCCTGCGGCGGCACCGACGCGATCGTGCCCTCGATCAGCTTGAGCAGCGCCTGCTGCACGCCCTCGCCCGATACGTCACGGGTGATCGACGGGTTCTCGGACTTGCGCGAGATCTTGTCGATCTCGTCGATGTAGACGATGCCCCGCTGCGCCTTGTCGACGTCGTAGTCGCACTTCTGAAGAAGCTTCTGGATGATGTTCTCGACGTCCTCGCCGACGTAGCCGGCTTCGGTCAGCGTCGTCGCGTCGGCCATCACGAACGGCACATTGAGGAGCCGGGCCAGCGTCTGGGCGAGCAGCGTCTTCCCGGAACCGGTCGGCCCGATGAGCAGGATGTTGCTCTTGGCGAGTTCGATATCGTCGTTCTTGCCGATCGACTTCAAGCGCTTGTAGTGATTGTAGACGGCGACCGAAAGGATCTTCTTGGCCTTGTCCTGACCGATCACGTACTGGTCGAGAATCTGCTGGATCTCGCGCGGCACCGGCAGGTCGGATCTGGAACCGCGCGCCGCGCCCGCGTCACCCTGAGTCTCCTCGCGAATGATGTCGTTGCACAGTTCGATGCATTCGTCGCAGATGAATACGGAGGGGCCTGCGATGAGCTTGCGCACCTCGTGCTGGCTCTTGCCGCAGAAAGAGCAGTAGAGGAGCTTTTCGCCGCCGCTCACTTTTTCCGTCATGGTGTCCTGTGCCCTTGCCGCAGGAACCGCGTGGTGCGGTGGCCTGCAGGCCGATGTGTCAGTCGTCGATGCGCGTCACTTGCAGGGATCGCCCGCCAGGGTTCGCACTGCCCGTTCAGCCTGCAGAACGGGTCATCAGGACCTGGTCGACGACACCATACTTCATCGCATCTTCGGCGCTAAGGAAATTGTCACGGTCGCTGTCACGAAGAATGGTGTCCACGGCCTGCCCGGTGTGCTTCGAGAGCAGTTCGTTGAGCCGCTGCTTCAGGTAGAGAATTTCTTTCGCGTGGATCTCGATGTCGGAGGCCTGACCCTGGAAGCCGCCACTGGGCTGGTGGATCATCACGCGCGAGTTCGGCAGACAGTAGCGCTTGCCTTTCGCGCCTGCAGCGAGCAGGAACGCGCCCATGCTGGCCGCCTGGCCGATGCAGAGCGTGCTCACGTCGGGCTTGATGAACTGCATCGTGTCGTAGATCGCCAGCCCGGCAGATACCATCCCGCCGGGCGAGTTGATGTAGAACGAAATGTCCTTGTCCGGATTCTCGGATTCGAGGAACAGCAGCTGCGCGACGACCAGGTTGGCGGTCTGTTCATTCACCGGCCCGACCAGGAAGATCACGCGCTCCTTCAGCAGACGCGAATAGATGTCGTAGGCGCGTTCGCCACGACCGCTCTGCTCGATCACCATCGGCACCATGCCGAGCCCCTGGGGTTCGATCCGCTCGCCACCCTGTGGGTTTGCACCGCCGGCCGTGAAGCCCGGACTGTTCCAGTTGATCATCTGAGACCCGACTTTCGTGTGAGGGCGGGACGTTCAGCCCGCCGATTCCGTGCCCATCAGCTCGTCGAAGGCCGTCGGCTTGTCGACTACCTGCGCCGCGCCGAGCGCCCATTCGACGACGTTCGCCTCGACCACCATGGCCTCGACTTCCGACAGCCGCTGCGCCGATCCATAGTACCACTTCACTACTTCCTCGGGCCTTTCGTAGCTTTCGGCGAGACCCTGGATCTCGGCCTTCACCTGCGCCGGCTTTGCGTGCAGCGCGTGCTTCTTCACGGCCTCCGCGAAGATCAGGCCGAGGCTCACCCGGCGGCCAGCCTGCGCCGCGAACAGGTCGTCGGGCAGCGGCGCATTGCCGATCGACATGCCGCGCGCTTCCATGTCGCGCCGCGCCATGTCCTTCAGGCGTTCGGTCTCCTCGGCGACCAGGGCCTTGGGCACTTCGATCGGGGTCGCCGCCAGCAGCGCTTCGACCACCTTCTCTTTCAGGCGGGCCTTCACGCGGCGCTCGACCTCGCGCCGGACGTTCGCCTCGACCTCGGTGCGCATGCGCGCCAGATCGCCGTCCGCAACGCCCATCTGGCGCGCGAAGTCGGCGTCGAGTTCGGGGACCACCGGGCCGGAGACTTCCTTCACTGTGACGACGAAGCTGGCCACCTTGCCCGCAACTTCGCGGCCGGAGTAATCCTCGGGGAAGTTCACCGGGAACGTCTTCGTCTCGCCTGCCTTCATGCCGACCAGAGCCGCTTCGAACTCGGGCAACAGGCGCTTCTTGCCGAGCACGAATCGCGCATCCTGCCCGGTGCCGCCTTCGAATGCGATGCCGTCGATCGTACCGGCGAAATCGACCGTCACCTCGTCGGTCGCTTCCACCGGGCGGTCGACCTTGACGAAGGTCGCCCGCTGGTTGCGCAGGATGTCGAGCGTGCGATCGATGTCGGCCGCGCCGACGTCGACCACCGGGCGCTCGATCGTCGACTGCGCGAGGTCGCCCAGTTCGAACTCGGGATAGACCTCGAACGTGGCGGAATAGGAGAAATCGGTGGCCTCGGGCGCCTCGCCGGCCGCTTCGAACTTCGGCATGCCTGCCACACGCAGGTTGCGCTCGCGCACCGCGTCTCCGAAACTCTTCTGTACGGTGTCTCCGACCACCTCCTGGCGGACCTGCGGGCCGTACTGCTGGGCCACCAGCCGGAACGGCACCTTGCCCGGGCGGAAACCGTGCAGCTTGACGGTGCGCGCGAGCTTCTTCAGCCGCTGGTCGACTTCGGACTCGATCTGCGTGATCGGCAGCGACACATTGACGCGGCGCTCAAGGTTGCTCAGGTTCTCGACGGATACGTTCATTGGCTGGGGTCACGACAAATGGATGGGAACACTACAGGCCCGCTGCCGGGCTGGCTGGCGCAGGAGGGGAACGGGATGGCGGCGTGGTGCGCGGACCGTGGTGCCGTGGTGCGAAAGGAGAGACTCGAACTCTCACGCCTTTCGGCGCTGGAACCTAAATCCAGTGCGTCTACCAATTCCGCCACTTTCGCCGCGACATGCCGCAAACCGGCCGAGTTTAAACTACCGGGCGCTGGACTGTAGCCGACCCGGTGCACGGCGACGCGGGATTGTGCCGCAGTCCGGGCTGCAGCTGCACCGCACGGACGCGCCGGCCCCGGCAACGGGCGGGTGGTATCGTCGGCGCGCCCCCCGTTCACCACCCCTTACCGTCCGGCCTTCGCCCGCCGCCCCCGATGCCCGTCGATCACTACGAGAACTTTCCGGTCGCCTCCTGGGTGATGCCAGCCCGGCTGCGGCGACCGGTCGAGGTCATCTATGCGTTCGCCCGCTCGGCGGACGATCTGGCCGACGAGGGCGACGCGCCGGCTGGCGAGCGGTTGGACGCACTGGCCGCCTACGCTGCGGAACTCGACCGGATCGAGGCGGGTCTGCCGGCCGAGGGCGTGCTGTTCCGCGACCTCGCGCAGGTGATCGCCACGCACCGTCTGCCCTTGGAACTGTTCCGCGACCTGCTCGATGCCTTCGCCCAGGACGTGGTGAAGACGCGCTACGCGTCCTTCGCCGAAGTGCTCGACTATTCTCGCCGTTCGGCCAATCCGGTCGGCCGGCTGATGCTTCACCTGTTCGATCGCACCGAGCCGGCGATGCTGGCATGGTCGGATTCGATCTGCAGCGCGCTGCAGGTGATCAACTTCCTGCAGGACGTGGCGATAGACTGGCGCAAGGGACGGGTCTACCTGGCGCAGGACGAACTGGCCGCCGCGGGCCTGGACGAATCATGGATCGCGCAGGAACGGGTGGACGATCGCTGGCGTGCGTTCCTGTCGGCACAGGTCGGGCGCGCCGGTGCGATGCTCGAATCGGGCGCGCCGCTCGCGCGCGCCCTGCCCGGCCGGATCGGCCTCGAGCTGCGGATGATCGTCAGCGGTGGTCTGCGCATCGTGCACCGGCTGCACCGGGTACGCGGAGACGTGTTCCAGCACCGGCCGGTCCTGGGCGCGCTCGACTGGCTGGCGATCGCGAGGCAGACGCTCTGGTTCCCGGCAGGCGGTTCGCGGCCGATGGCGACCAGCGTACCGGGGGCGACGCGGTGACGCCAGACGAATACTGCCAGCAGCGCACGGCCGCCAGCGGCTCGAGCTTCTACTACAGCTTCATCTTCCTGCCGCCCGAGCAGCGGCGGGCGATCACCGCGCTGTACGCGTTCTGCCGCGAGGTCGACGACGTCGTCGACGAGGTCACCGAAGACCGGGTGGCCCGCCTGAAGCTCGACTGGTGGCGGCACCAGGTCGCCCTGGCCTTCGGCGCGGCGGCGACCGTCGCCGATGGCGATGCGCCGCACCCGGTCACCCGCGCGCTGGGGCCGACGATCGCGGCATTCTCGCTGCCCCGGCTGCCATTCGACGAGATCATCGACGGCATGCAGATGGACCTGGACTACAACCGGTACGAAACCTTCGCCGACCTGCGGCTCTACTGTCACCGCGTCGCAGGTGCGGTAGGGCTTCTATCGGCACGCATCTTCGGCTATTCGAACCCAGCCACGCTCGATTACGCCGACCGGCTGGGCATCGCGCTGCAGCTCACCAACATCGTGCGCGATGTGGCCGAGGACGCGCAGCGCAATCGAATATACCTGCCGCTGGAGGACCTCTCGCGTTTCGCCGTCTCCGAGGACGATCTGATCCGGCGCCGCGACGGCCCCGCGGTCCGTGCATTGATCACCTTCGAGATCGACCGGGCCGACCAGTACTATGCCGAGGCACTAGCGCTGCTGCCCCCGGAAGATCGGAGGGCCCAGCGTACCGGGCTCATCATGGCCGCGATCTACCGCACGCTGCTGGCGGAGATCCGCGACGGCGGCGCGACGGTGCTGACCGAAAGGACCTCGCTCACGCCCTTGCGCAAGCTCTGGATCGCCTGGAAGACGGCGCGCGCCCGATGAATCACGGCACGCCGGTCGCCGTGGTCGGTGGCGGCTACGCCGGCATGGCCGCTGCGGTGGCGCTTGCCGATGGCGGCCTCACCGTGCGCGTGTTCGAGTCCGCGCCGGAACTCGGCGGCCGTGCTCGCCGCGTCGCGCACCGCGGCCTCGTGCTCGACAACGGCCTGCACATCGGCATCGGCGCCTACCGGAGCCTGCTGTCGATCGGTCGCCGCGTGCGCCGGAGTGCCGGTGCCCCCGGCGACGGCTGGCAGCGTCGGCCGCTCGAATGGCATGTCGAGGGCGGCCTGCAGATGCGCGCCCCCCGTCTGCCCGCGCCGCTGCACCTCGCCGCCGCGCT
>CANGXU010000146.1 GCA_947457885.1 Betaproteobacteria bacterium | reverse complement strand
CACCTGCGGCTCCCAGCTGCGCAGGTCGCCCGCGAACTCGTGCACGAACACGATCGGGGTACCGCTGCCGGTCTCTTCCCAGTACAGTTTCAGTCCGTCGGCCGTGGCGAATGGCATGGTTGCTGCTCCCAGAGTTTCAACGTTGCGGCATTGCATCGTCGCAACAGGACTGTCGCAGATGCCCACGCTTGAGCGACCGAGTTTATAGAAATGCGAGGAAACCAGAACATGCGCAACATCGAATCGTCCACCAGGGCCGCCGTCCTTGCGCTGCTCCTCGGCTGCGCAGCGGGCAGTGCGCTGGCCGCAGACGCCTTTCCGTCCCGCCCGATCCGGATGATCGTGCCGTTCTCCGCCGGCGGCGCGTCCGACGGCCCGGCGCGCATCTACGCCGCCGAGATGAACCGCCTGACCGGGCAGCAGATGCTGGTCGAGAACCGCCCGGGCGCGGGCTCGGTGCTCGGTGCCGAGATCGCGGCGAAGTCCACGCCCGACGGCTACACGCTGTTCATGATCAGCAATACGCACTACGTGTCCGCGGCCATCCACCGCAAGCTGCCTTACGATGCGATCGCCGACTTCACCGCGATCACCGGGCTCACCGCAGCGCAGAACATCCTCGTCGTGCATCCGTCGCTCGGCGTGCGCACGGTGAAGGAACTGATCGCGCTGGCGAAGAAGCGCCCGGGCGCGATCAACTGGGCGTCTTCCGGCAACGGCGGCACCCAGCACCTCACCGGCTCGCTGTTCGCGTCGATGGCCGGCATCGACATGGTGCACGTGCCCTATCGCGGCAGCGGCCCCGCCACCGCCGACCTGCTGGCCGGCCAGGTCGGCGTCGGCTTTCCCGGCATCGCCGGCATGGTGGCGTTCGTGCAATCGGGCAAACTGCGCGCGCTCGGCGTATCGGCCAGCCGACGCTCGCCGCTGATGCCCGAGGTACCGACCATCGCCGAGGCCGGCGTGCCCGGCTTCGAGCTGGTGCCTTGGTTCGGCTTGTCCGGGCCGCGCGGCGTGCCGGAGCCGATCGTCTCCACGCTGCACAAGCTGAGCCTGAAGGCGATCGCAGCCACGACCCCGGCGATGGCGCAGATCGGGCAGGAGCCGTTCACCCATGCATCGCCGGCCGAGTTCGCAGCGTTCCAGCAGCAGGAAGCGCCGAAGTGGGCGAAGCTTGCTCGCGCGAGCGGCGCAACCATCGACTGAATCCGGGATTGAATCTGGGGTCAGATTCTGCGGTCAGACCCCGATGTCTGTCAGATGTCAGTTCGCCTGCATGCGTAGTTCGCGCGCGATCTTCGCCCACTTGGACAGGTCGCTCGCGAGCAACGCGCGGAATTCCGACGGCGGGCCGGCTGCAGGTTCGCCGCCATCGAAGGTGATCCGCTCGCGCACGTCGGGCAGCGACATCATCTTCACCACCTCGGCATTGAGCCGCGCCACCAGCGGCGCGGGCAGGCCCGCCGGGCCGAGCAGGCCGAACCAGTTGTTGAACTCGAAGCCGGGCAGGCCGGACTCGGCCATCGTCGGTACATCGGGCAGCGTCGCTGCACGCCTTGCGCTGGTCACCGCGACCATCCGCAGCCGGCCTGCCTTGACCAGTCCCTGCGTCGTGATCTGTGCGCCGAACTGGAACTCGATCTGCCCGGCGGCGACATCGGCCGAGGCCGGCCCCGCGCCCTTGTAGGGGATATGCGCCGTCCGGATGCCGGCCATCACGTTCAGCAGTTCGCCGCAGACATGGCCACCGCTGCCGATGCCGGCACTGCCGTAGGACAGCGGCTTCGCCTTCGCGAGCTGGACGAGATCCTTCACCGTGCGGACCTGCGAGGCCCCGCCGACCACCAGCACCAGCGGCGAAGTCGTGATCAGCGAGATCGGCGTGAAGTCGCGCAGCGTGTCGTAAGGCACCTTCTGCAGCACCGCGTTCACGGTCAGTGCGGTGTAGGCCATGCCGAGCGTATAGCCATCGGGCGCGGAGCGCATCAGCGTCTCGGCGGCCACGGTACCGCCAGCGCCGCTGCGGTTGTCGACCACGAACACCTGGCCGAGCGCATCGCCGAGCTTCTGTCCCGTGATGCGCGCCAGGGTATCGGTGCTGCCCCCGGGCTGCGCGGGCACCAGCAGCCGCACAGGCCGCGACGGCCAGCCGGCCTGCGCGAGTCCGTCGGCCGGAACCGTGGCCACCAGCGCCGTCAGCGCCAGCAAGCCTGCACGGCCAGCCATCATCAGAACGACACCTTCAGGTTCGCCTTCTTCGCGACCACCGTCCAGCGCGCATCTTCTTCGCGCAGCCAGCCGCCGAACTCGGCCGGGGTGTTGGCGACGATCTCGGTTCCGAGGCTGAAGAAGCGATCGCGCACATCGGCCATACCGAGCGCCCGCACCAGTTCGCGATTGACGCGGGCAACCATCGCCGGCGCCACCTTGGCCGGCATCAGCACGCCCTGCCATGAACCGGTGCTGAAACTGGCAATGCCGCTGGCCTCGGCCATCGTCGGCAGCTCAGGCCACTGCGGGACCCGCTTGGGGCTGGTCACCGCGAGGATGCGCAGCTTTCCCGCCTTGCCCTGCGGCATCATCGACACCATGCTGTTGAACACCAGGTCGGACTGGCCGCCCATCACCTGGGTGATCGAGTCGGTGCCGCCCTTGGTCGGGATCTCGACCCACTGCAGGCCGAAGTGCTGCGACAGCAGCAGCCCGGCGAAATGGGTCGCGCCACCGAGGCTGGTGGCGAAGTTGAGCTTGCCCGGGTTGGCCCTGGCATGCTTCACCAGGTCGGCGATCGTCTGCACCGGCAGGCCGGGAAAGACCCCCAGCAGGTGCGGCGTGAACGACACCAGCGTGACCGGCGCGAAATCGCGCGCGACCACGTACGGTGCGTTCGGGTGCACGATGCCGGTCATGATCAGGTTGCCGACATCGGTCATCAGCATCGTGTGGCCATCGGGATTGGAGCGCGCCACCATCTCGGCACCGAGCATGCCCGAGGCGCCCGGACGGTTGTCGATCAGCACCGGCTGGCCGATCGCCTCGGTGATCTTAGGCCCGAGGATACGGATCTGCGCATCCGACGTACCGCCGGGCGGATACGGCACCACGACACGCAATGGCCGCGACATCGGCGCATCGGCGGCCGGTACACTGGTAGCAAAGCCGGATGCCGCGCACAGTACGGCTATCCCGAAAATCGTTTTTCTGGGTCCCATCTTCCCTCCTCCAGGGTTTGCCGCGAGACTACCGCCGCCCCTCCGGTGCGTCCAGCGCGTGCGGCAGCCGCCCGCGCCGCGCCTGCGGCCCCGTTCCACGGTTTCGTCCGCAGCCACCTTTCCCGCCAGGCCTCCGATGCGCGCCATCTCCCTCCGATCGTCCTCCGCCGCAGTACGCACCGCCCGCAGCCCGGCCGCACCGATCGCCGCGCTGCTGGCCGCCCTGTTCATCCTGTCCGCATCGTTCGCCCCCGCCGCCATGGCCACCGAAGAACCGAAGTTCGACAGCATCGAGCGCGATGGTGCGTTCGAACTGCGCCTGTATGCGCCGATGATCGTCGCCGAGACCTGGGTCGAGGGTTCGCTCGGCGAAGGCTCGAACGCCGGCTTCCGCAAGATCGCCGGCTACATCTTCGGCCGCAACCGCTCGCGCACGTCCGAAGGCAGCGAGAAGATCGCGATGACGGTACCGGTGACGATGCAGCCGGGCGCGGGGCAGAAGATCGCGATGACCGCACCAGTCACCACCGAGGCAGCGCCCGACAAGGGCGCACCAGGCGCGAGCGGCAACCGCTGGCGCATGCATTTCGTGATGCCCGCGCAGTACACCCTGGCGACGCTGCCAGTGCCGGAAGACCCTGCCGTCACGCTGCGCGAGGTGCCGGCCCAGCGCGTAGCGGCACGCACCTTCTCCGGCTTCGTCACCGATGAGCGCGTGCGCGACGAGACCGCGCTGCTGCTCGGCTGGATGAAGGCGCGCGGCCTGGAACCGTCAGCGCCGCCGCAACTCGCCCGCTACAACCCGCCGTGGTCGATCCCGTTCCTGCGCCGCAACGAGATCCTGGTCAACTACCGCTAGCCGCACGACGGCAGGCACAGAGTCTCACCCGCGCCCCGAGACCGGCACCCGATGCCCACCGATGTCGCGCTGGCCGTGCTGTTCGGCGCGCTGCTGCACGCGACCTGGAACACGCTGGTCAAGGCCTCCGCGGACAAGCTTTCGCTGACCGTGCTCGTCTGCTGCGCGGCGGCCCTCTGGTCGCTGCCCGCCGTCGTGCTGCTGCCCGCGCCAGCGCCGGAGAGCTGGCGCTTCATCGCACAGTCGGCGCTGATCCACCTGTTCTACTTCTCGTTCGTCGGGCTCGCCTACACCCGGGTCGACCTGTCGGTCGCCTACCCGCTGATGCGCGGGCTGCCGCCGCTGGCCACCACCGCGCTGGCGATGGCCTGGCTCGGCGAGACGCCGGGCCTGACCGCGCTGGCCGGGGTCGGGCTGGTCAGCGCCGGCCTGCTGGTGCTGCTCGCCGAGTCGACGCGCAGCGGCGCGCTCGACCGGCGCGCGCTGGCGGTCGTGCTGGTGGTTGCGGCGACCGTGGTCGCCTATACGCTGAACGATGCGCTGGGCGCGCGCGCCTCGGGGCACGCCGGCGCCTACCTGGCCTGGCTGCTGCTCCTGATCGCGCCCGGGATGCTGGTCACGGGCCTGGTCACCCGCGGCCCGAGACAGCTCTGGTGCGCGGTACGGGTGAACTGGAAGATCGCGCTGCTCGGCGGTGCGTGCACGGCGGTCTCGTACGGCATAACCCTGTGGGCCATGAAGCACGCGCCCGTATCGCTCGTCGCGGCGCTGCGCGAGGTCTCGGTGATCCTGGCGATGGTGATCGCGGCCTGGGTGCTGCGCGAGCGATTCGGCTGGGTGCGGATCGCCTCGGTCGGCCTGGTCTGCGCCGGGGCAATGGCGATCAAGGCCGGTTGACGAGCCTGCGACGGCGAGTCACTGCCAGCCCGCCCCTTCAGACGCGCACTTCATTGTCCAGATCGCCGCCCGCCTGCCACCGGCCGAGGTTGCGCTGGAACAGTTCGAACACCCGCCGGTCGTTGCCGGCCGCGCTCGCCGCATCGTGCGGCGACACGATCACGTTGGGCATGCCCCACAGCGGCGACTCCGCGGGCAGCGGCTCCGGGTCGAAGACATCGAGGTAGGCGCCGGCCAGTCGGCCCGACGCCAGCGCATCGACCAGCGCCGGCTGGTCGACGATCTCGCCGCGGCCGATGTTGATCAGGTGCGCGCCGGCCGGCAGGCTGGCCAGTGCGCCGGCATCGATCAGGCCGCGCGTCTGCGGCGTGAGCGGACAGGCGATCACCAGCCAGTCGGCGCGCGGCAGCAGAGAGGCCAGCGCCGACGGCGGATGCGTCTCGTGCGCCGGATCGCCATCGCGCGCGGCGCCGCGGCGCACCGCCACCACCCGCAGCCCGATCGCCCGCGCGACCGCCGCGACATGGCCACCGATCGCCCCGGCGCCGATCAGCAGCATGGTCTGCCCGCGCAGGTCCGGTGGCGCTTCAGCGCGGGTACGCTTGCGCCAGCGCCGCTCGCGCTGCAGCTGCATCCATCCGGGCAGGCCGCGCGAGAGCGCGAGCAGCCCGGCCAGCGCGGAATTGGCCACCGCCTCGGCATTGGTGCCGGAAGACGTCGACAGCCGCACGCCCCGCTGCATCAGCTCGGTGAAGATCGGCGCATCGACGCCGGCATTGAACACGTGCAGCCATTTCAGGCCGGCCGCCTTGCGCAGCGTCGAATAGAACGAACGCGACCACTCGGGATGGATATCGCCGGAGAACAGCGCGGCGTCGATGCGCGCGGTGTCTTCCGCACCGACGCGGGCATCGACAGCCTCCGGCAGCAGGACGAGATCCAGCGCGATGCCGTGGCTGGCGGCGAACGCGCGCAGCTCAGGTCCGAACTCGCGCTCGAACGGCGTGGATACGAGCAGCGTCGTCATCGTGCGGTCGATCAGCGATCGAGCCACGGCCGTGCGGCCGCGTAACGCTGCTCGAACGACTCGATCGCCGGCAACCGGGTCAGCGTCAAACCGATCTCGTCCAGGCCCTTGAGCATGCGCTCGCGCCGCAGCGGGTCGAGCGCGAAGCGGCGCACCTTGCCGTCGCCTGCAGCCACGGTCTGTGCCTGCAGGTCGGCGGTGATCGTCGCGCCCGGGTTGGCATCGAGCCAGGCACGCAGCTCGCTGCATTCCGCCTCGGGCAGCACCACCGGCAGCACGCCGTTCTGCAGCGCGTTGCCGAAGAAGATGTCGCCGAACGACGGCGCGATCACGCAGCGGAAGCCGGAGTCGAGCAGCACGTACACCGCACTCTCGCGCGACGAGCCGCAACCGAAGTTGGCGCCGGCGACCAGTATCTTCGCATCCTGGTAGACCTCTTCGTTCAGCACGAAGCTGTCGCGCAGCCGGCCGTCCTCGTCGTGGCGCAGGTCGTGGAACAGGTAGGTACCGTAGCGTTCGTCGCGCGGCTTTCGCAGGAAACGCGCCGGGATCAGCATGTCGGTGTTGACGTTGGTGATGTCCAGCGGCGCGGCGACCGCGGTCAAGGTGGTGAACGGTTGCATGGTCTGTCTCCTCAGCCTGCGGCCAGCAGCCGGCGTACATCGGTGAGCGTGCCGGTGACTGCGGCTGCAGCGGCCATCGCCGGGCTCACCAGATGGGTGCGTGCACCGCGGCCCTGGCGTCCCTCGAAGTTGCGGTTCGACGTCGACGCCGAGCGTTCGCCCGGCTTGAGCAGGTCGCCGTTGGTGCCGACGCACATCGAACAGCCCGATGCGCGCCATTCGATGCCGGCGTCGATGAACACGCGGTCGAGGCCTTCGGCCTCGGCCTCGCGCTTGATCTGCGTCGAACCCGGCGATACGAAGGCCGGGATCTTCGCGTGGCGTCCGCGCACCACAGCCGCCGCCGCACGGATGTCGTCAAGACGGCTGTTGGTGCAGGAGCCGATGAACACCCGGTCGACCGGCAGGCCATCCATCGCCTGCCCCGGCTTCAGGCCCATGTAGGACAGCGCGGACTCGACGGCGCGCCGCGCATCGCCGGACAGCGTCGCCGGGTCGGGCACATGGCCGGTGATCGGCAGGCCCTGCCCCGGGCTGGTGCCCCAGGTCACCATCGGCACCAGCGCACTGGCGTCGACATGCACCTCGCGGTCGAAGGTCGCGCCCTCGTCGGTCTTCAGCGTGCGCCAGTACGAGACCGCCGCATCCCAGTGCTGCTGCTTCGGCGCGAACGGCCGGCCGTGAAGGTAGTCGAACGTCGTGTCGTCGGCGCTGATCATGCCGGCGCGCGCGCCCGCCTCGATCGACATGTTGCAGACGGTCAGCCGGTTCTCCATCGACATCGACCGGATGGTGCTGCCGGCGTACTCGATCACATGGCCGGTGGCACCGGCCGCGCCGATCTGCGCGATCACCGCGAGGATCACGTCCTTGCCGGACAGGCCGGGCGCGAGGGTGCCGTCGATCGTGATGCGCAGCAGTTTCGGCCGGCGCTGCCACAGGCACTGAGTCGCCAGCACCTGCTTTACCTGCGAGGCGCCCATGCCGAAGGCGAACGCGCCGAACGCGCCGTGCGTCGAAGTGTGCGAGTCGCCGCAGGTGATCACCATGCCGGGATGGGTCAGACCCAGCTCGGGCCCGATCACGTGCACGATGCCCTGGCGCGGATCGTCGATGCCGGCATGGTCGATGCCGCCCCAGGCCGCGTTCTGCTCGAGCAGGTCGATCAGCCCGCGCACTTCGGGGTCGGTGACTCCGGCGATGCCTGCCTCGCGTCCGAGCGTCGGGACGTAGTGGTCGGCGACCGCGAAATGCTGCTTCGGGCGGCGCACGGTGCGCCCTTCCTTGCGCAGCGCGGCGAAGGCGAGGAACGCACCCTCGTGCAGGAAGTTCTGGTCGACATGCAGCAGTGCATCGTCGGCGCTGCCCTGTTCGATCACGTGCGCGTTCCAGATCTTCTCGAACATCGTGGAAGGCATGGCGGAGGCGGAGGCAGAATCGGTCGGCATTTCGGCTGGCATGTTTGCTCACGAAGCGTTGTGACGGGGGGCAAGGCAGCGGCCCCGTGATTCTCGCCGAATTCGCGGATGCGGCAGTGCACACCACCGGCGAAATCGCCTGCCGCCCCTCTCGGGCGAGCATCACCAGTGAGAAGCACGGCGGTTAGAATGCTGTCCATGAACCCCGCCATCCGAGCCCTGATCGCCCCGCGCTCGATCGCCATCCTCGGCGCATCGAACGACCTGCAGAAACTGAACGGTCGCACGCTCAAGTTCCTCATGGACAAGGGTTATGCTGGGAAGATCTACCCGGTGAACCCCAAGTATGGGCAGATCAGCCACCCGGGCGGCGAGCTGCGCTGCTACCCGACGGTCGGCGACATCCCCGATGCGGTCGACATGGCGATCATCACGGTGCCGGCGCGCCTCGTGATCGAGCAGGTGCGGGCGCTGGGCCGCAAGGGCGTGCCGGCGGCGATCATCTACAGTTCCGGCTTCGGCGAGATGGGCGAGCAGGGCCACGCCCTGGAGGATGAACTCGTCGCCGTGGCGCGCGAAGGCCGCGTGCGCCTGTGCGGGCCGAACTGCCTCGGGCTGGTCAACTCGTTCGACCGCGTGATCGCGACCTTCAGCCAGTACGGCAGCGGCGAGGTGCTGGAAGGGCCAGTCGGCTTCGTCACCCAGTCGGGCGCCTTCGGCTCGGCGATCGCCACGCTGGCGCGCCGGCGCCACCTCGGCCTGGGCTATTTCGTGAACACCGGCAACGAATGCGACGCAACGCTGGTCGAGATCATGGACGAGGTGCTGGCCGATCCGCGCATCAAGGTCGGCTGCGGCTACATCGAGGGCTTCAAGGACGGTCCCGGGCTGCTGGCGCTGGCCGAGCGCGCGCTCGATGCCGGCAAGCCGATCGTGGTCACCAAGGTCGGCCGAAGCCAGGCCGGCGCACGCGCGGCCGCCTCGCACACCGGCTCGCTGGCTGGCGAAGACCGGGTATTCGACGGGCTGGCCCGCCAGTTCGGCATCATCCGCGCGCGCAACGAAGAGCACATGCTCGACATGGTCGATGTACTCGCCCACTGCAGCCTGCCCGAGGGCACCGGCATCGGGCTGGTCACCCAGTCCGGGGGGGCCGGGGTGCTGATCGCCGACCGTGCAGAGGAACTCGGCCTGTCACTGCCGACCCTGTCCGACGAGACGCAGGCGAAGCTGCGCGAGGTCCTGCCCGCCTTCGGGTCCGGGGCCAACCCGGTCGACGTCACGGCGCAGTTCATCGCGGAACCGGAGATCCTGCTGAACGGGCTGCGGCTGACCCTGGCCGATCCGTCGGTGCATGTCGGCATCGTCTGGATCCTGTCGATGGACGCCTATGCCGGGATGCTGGTCGACCTGTTCCGTACGGTGAAGTCGGAAACATCGAAGCCGTTCGTGCTGTGCTGGGTCGCGGCATCCGAGCAGGCCCTGAAGCTCTGCCGCGAGGCCGGCATCCCGGTGCTGCGCGGGGCCGAGCCGGCGGTCGATGCGGTGGCCGGGCTGATCGGCTATGCGCAGGCGAGACGCGCCTGGCTCGCCGATCGCGCGGCGCGCGCCGCGGTG
>CANGXU010000145.1 GCA_947457885.1 Betaproteobacteria bacterium | reverse complement strand
GAACGCGTCGCGCTGCGACACCACGCCGGCGAAGCGTCCGTCGCGCACCACGACCACATGGCGGATCGAATGGCGCACCATGCACAGCACCGCATCGCCGACGGTGGCATCGTGCGCCAGTGCCTGCACGCCCGCGGTCATCAGCGCCGAGATCGGTGCCGAGCGGTCGAGGCGGTCCTGAGCGGCACGGTCGACCACGTCGCGCTCGGTGAAGATGCCGACCGGACGCGCCTCGCCGTCCACCACCACCATGCAGCCGATGCGCTCGCGGCGCATCGTGTCGAGCACGCCGGCGACCGGCGTGTCGGGCCTGCAGCCGAGCGGCGCGCGGCCGATCAGCTCCGACAGGGCGGTGGTCATCGACTGCTCGCCGCTGGAGGCCTCGTTGTAGCGCGCCTGCAGCGCCGCGCGCGACTGCTCCAGCATCGCACGCAGGCGCTGCGAACAGAACGCCTGCAGCGGCGGGCTCTCGGCGACTACCGCGCGGAAGGTGTCGCCATCGATCTCGTGGCAGAACACGTCGCCGATCGCGCGGTAGGTGCAGGCGACCGGACGGCGGTCGAGCACCGCGGTGACCGGGAACAGTTCGCCGGCCTGCAGCGGTTCGTCTGCATCGCCGGGATTCGCCCAGGCGGACGGTACCTGCCGCTCGACCCGGCCGCGCTGCACTACCAGCACATGCGATGGCGGACCGTCGTCCGGGGAGAGGAGGGTGTCGCCGGGCGGGCAGTAGCGGATGCGGGCAGCGGCGGCCAGGCGGGCGACCTGGTCCGCCTCCATGCGGTCGAAGGGGGGGTGGGTGCGCAGGAAGGCGGCGGTGGCGGAGGCCGGGGCGATTGCGGTGACGGCAAAGGCGGGGGCAGCGTCGGATGCGACAGGCATGGCAGTGCTCGACGGACGGATGCCATACCTTGGCACAATCCGCCGGCGGCTGCAGCCGGGCTTGCAGAGGCAGGCCGGTCCGTCAGATGTCCAGCACCACCCGTCCGCGGGCGCGCGACACACACGGCGTCATGCGGTGCGCGCGCGCCGTGTCGTCGAGCGCGACGTCGCGGTGGATCACCGTGCTGCCGTCCGCCACGCGATAGCCGCACTCGCAGGCACCGCAGACGCCGATCCCGCAGGACGACGGCTGCATGAACCCGTGCTCGCGCAGTACGTCGAGCGCGCTGCGCCCGGCGGGCACCTCGAGCGTGGCACCGGTGGAGGCGATGCCGAGCTGGAACGCCTCGGGCACGAAGCCGGCGTCGTACAGCGGGGCGAAGTGCTCGACATGCACGCTGCCGGTCGGCCAGCCCGCGGTTGCGGCGAGCACCGCATCCACCAGCCGGTGCGGGCCGCAGCAGTACAGGTGCGTGCCGGGTTGCGGCGGGGGCGAGAGCCTGTGCGGGTCGAAGCGGGAGGGCACATCGCCGCCCGAGCGCCACAGGTGCAGCCGGGTGCCGCAGGCGGCCTGCAGTTCGGGCAGCAGCGGTGCGCTGGCCTCATCGCGCACGCAGTAGTGCAGCTCGAAGGCTGCTCCGCAGCGCGCAAGGTGCCGGGCCATCGCCGCGATCGGCGTGATGCCGATACCGCCGGCGACCAGCACGTGCTGGCGTGCCTCGTCGGCCAGCCGGAAGTGGTTGCGCGGTGCGCTGACCGGAACCACGGCGCCGGGCTGCAGTTGCTGGTGCACCCAGCGCGAGCCGCCACGGCCCTCGGGTTCGAGCTTCACCGCGATCGTGTAGCCGGTCGCGTCGGCGGGATCGCCACACAGCGAATACTGGCGTACCCGTCCGTCGGGCAGGTGCAGGTCGACATGGGCGCCGGGCTCGGGTTCCGGCAGTGCCGGCCGCAGGCGGTGTCGGAAGGTCAGTACGCGCACGCCGGGGGCGGCGTCCGCCACTGCGGCTACCTCGAGCTTCATGATCAGGCGTGGGGTCATGCGGCGCGCGCCGGTTCAGAGCGGCTCGATCCGGTCGCCGACGCGGATGCGTCCACCCTGCTCGATCGCGCAGTTGATGCCGGAGCGGTTGTACAGCGGTTGGTAGACCGGGCGGCCGAGCAGCTGCTCCAGGTAGCGGCAGGGAAAGTTCAGGCGCGCGCCGCGCAGCACCGCCTCGCCGATGCGGAAGCGTACCCCGACCAGGTGTGCAAGCGGCACGCCGCGCACCGTGAGGTTGCGGCGGTGCTCCCCGGGTTCCATGAGCAGTGGGGCGTCCTGCAGCGGCGGGTCGTTGCGCGCGAGCGCCTCCAGAACCTCGCTCTCGATCAGCGTCACGTCGCGCACCGCTGGCAGCTTCGAGTAGGTGCCGGTGCCCAGGCAGTAGCGGTCGCCCTCGATGCCACGCCCGGCGATCAGCGTGGCCTCGTCGAGCGGCTCCATCTCGTATGAGGCCGCCGGCGCGACGTGGATGTGCAGCAGCGTGCCGCGCCAGTGCGGCGTGCGGTCGTCGCCGGGCATCAGTCGAGTTTGATGCCGGCTTCGGCCACCACCTTCGCGTAGATCGGGTACTCGCGCGCCATCATCTCGCCCAGCAGCTTCGCGCCGCCGCTGTCCGGATCGATGCTCATGCCGGCGAGCTTCTCGACCACCGCCGGTGCCTTCATCGCCGCCGCCACCTGCTGGTCGAGGAACCCGACCTGCGGCGCGGGCAGCTTCGCCGGCCCGAAGTAACCGAACCACAGGCCGAGGTGCACCGCCGGATAGCCGGCCTCGACGAAGGTGGGTGTGTCCGGGATGTCGGGATGGCGCTTCGCGCCGGTCCAGGCGAGCGGCACCAGACGGCCCGCACGGATGTGCGGCAGCGCGGTCGAGATGCCCATGATGTTCACCGGGATGCGGCCGCTCAGCGTGTCCGAGGTGCCCTGGGTGGAATCCTTGTAAGCGACATGGTTCAGAGGGATCTTCGCGCTGGTGCGGAACAGCTCGACGGTCAGATGTGCCGCCGAGCCGATCAGCGGCGAGGTGTAGTCGATCGGGTTGGCCGAAGCCCTTGCGCGGGTGACCAGGTCCTTGACCGACTTGATGCCGGCAGCGCCCGAGGCCACCAGCAGGTTGTCGCCGCGGCCCACCAGCGCGATCGGGGTGAAGTCCTCCAGCACCCGGTAGGGCACCTTGCTGAACAGGCTGGGAGTGATCACCAGGTTGTTTGCCGAGAACAGCAGTGTGTAGCCGTCGGGCACCGCGCGCGCGACCGCCTCCGAGCCGATCATGCCGCCGGCACCGGGCCGGTTCTCGATCACCCAGGACTGCCCGGTGCGCCGGCCGAGCTCGTCGCTCACGATCCGCGCCACCGGGTCGGTGAGGCTGCCGGAGGCCGCCGGCACCACCACGCGGACGGACTTCGCCGGGAAGCCGCCCGGGCCGGTTATCGGCTGCGCGAGCGCGACGGTGGGGGCGGCCGCGGCGAACGCGAACGCAAACGGGAGGCCAAGGGCGAGGCAGCGTCGGTGCATGCGGGCGATCTCCAGGGACAGGGCGGATGGTTGCAGTGTAGGAACGCCCCGCCGTGCCGGGTAGCACCGTTTCCGGGACGGGGCGATAACGTTTCGGCAGCAGGCCACTGCTCCGCGCCGCCTCGCCCGGCGCGGGAAGGTCCAGGCTGGCCTGTTTCAGGCCGAAGCCGCGCGCGCCTCGATCGCGGCGGCCACCACCTGCGCGAACGCGTCCACCGCCGGTGGCAGCACCCGCCCGGCGCGCACGTAGGCGCCGAGGTCCGATGGCGGCGCCCCGCGCAGCGGCAGGTGGCGCAACTGTCCCGCACGCAGTTCCCGTTCGATGCCGAAGCCGTTCACGAAGGCCACGCCCACCCCGCGCCGCGCGAGTTCCTTCATCAGCTCGAGCGACTCGGTGTTCACCACCACCTGCAGCGGTCGCTTGCACGCAGCCACCAGCGGCGCGAGTTCCCAGTGCAGCGACAGCGCCGGCCCCGGCATCACCAGCGGATGTCGGGTGCAGTCGGCAAAGGCAACGGTCGAGCTGGCCGCCAGCGGATGCGAGGGGTGTACGAGCGCGCCCAGCGCGAAGCGGCCCACCGCCACCTGGCGCAGTTCTGCCGAACGGTGCAGCACGAAGCCCAGTGCAACGTCGGCCTCTCCCGACACTACCGTCGCTGCAGCGGCCGCCGAGCCGGCGATGCGAACGCCGATGCGTACGCCGGGGTAGCGCGCCGCCATGGTCTCGATCACCCCGGGCAGGAAGTCCGCGGTCAACGCCTCGACACAGACCACCTCCACCGCGCCGCGGCGTACGCCTTCGAGGGCATCGAGGTCGGCGCTCAGGCGCTGGGCATCCTGCAGAACGGTGATCACGTGCCGCGAAAGCGCCTCGCCAGCCGCGCTGAGCCGAAGGCCTGCCTGCAGGCGCTCGAACAGCGGCATGCCTATTTCGGCTTCCAGTTGCAACAACTGCCGGTTGACGGCCGAAGACGATACATGCAGCCGGCGCGCCGCCTCTCGGATCGAACCGCAGCGGCGGATCATGTCGAAGTAGCGCAGCGCCCGAGCGTGCAGGTGGAGGGCAGTGGGCGGGCGGGGGGACGGCAGCGCCGTGGCCGCGGGCTTGCGGACGGCTGGCTTCAGGGATCGGCTCAAGGGCGGGAGCAGGGCTGGGCGCTGGTTGCGGGCAGGACGAAGTCGGTGCACCGCTCCAGCGTCAGCAAGGGCGTGCCTTCGATGCCCGCCCTACCGCACCTGTCTCAACTGCTCGAGTATCGCCGGGTTCTCCAGCGTCGACACATCCTGCGTGATCTCCTCGTTCTTCGCGAGCGAACGCAGCAGGCGCCGCATGATCTTCCCCGAGCGCGTCTTCGGCAGGTTGTCACCGAAGCGGATCTCGTCCGGCTTGGCGATCGGTCCTATCTCGTGCGCCACCCAGTCGCGCAACTGCTTCGCGAGTGCCTCGATCGCGGCGCCTTCCGGCCGCGACCCTTTCAGCACGACGAACGCGCACACCGCCTCGCCCTTGATCTCGTGCGGCTTGCCGACCACCGCAGCCTCGGCTACCAGCGGGTTGGCAACCAGCGCCGACTCGATCTCCATCGAGCCCAGCCGGTGTCCCGAGACGTTGAGCACGTCGTCGATCCGGCCCATGATCCAGAAGTAGCCGTCCAGGTCTCGGTTGGCGCCGTCGCCGGCCAGGTAGTACTTGCCCTGGAAGTCGTCCGGGTAGTAGGCCTTCCTGAACCGCTCCGGGTTACCCCAGATGGTGCGGATCATCGACGGCCACGGCCGCTTGATCACCAGGATGCCACCCTTGCCGTTCTCGACGTCATGGCCGGTCTCATCGACGATCGCTGCCATGATGCCGGGCAACGGCAGGGTGCACGAGCCGGGCTTGGTCGCGACCACGCCCGGCAGCGGCGTGATCATCTGGCCGCCGGTCTCGGTCTGCCACCAGGTGTCGACGATCGGGCAGCGTTCCTTGCCGACCGTGCGGTGGTACCAGATCCACGCTTCCGGGTTGATCGGCTCGCCGACGGTACCGAGCAGGCGCAGGCTGGACAGGTCGTACTTCGTCGGCAGGTCGCCGCCGGCCTTGATCAGCGAGCGGATGGCGGTCGGGGCGGTGTAGAAGATGGTGACCTTGTGGTCCTGGATCATCTTCCAGAAGCGGCCGGCATCCGGGTAGGTCGGCACGCCCTCGAAGATCACCTGGGTTGCGCCGACGGCCAGCGGGCCGTAGCAGACATAGGTGTGGCCGGTGACCCAGCCGACGTCGGCGGTGCACCAGAACACGTCGTCGGGCTTGTGGTCGAAGGTCCAGCGCATGGTGAGCGCTGCATGCATCAGGTAGCCGCCCGTCGCGTGCTGCACGCCCTTCGGGGTACCGGTCGACCCCGAGGTATAGAGGATGAACAGCGGATGCTCGGCATCCACCCATTCCGGCTCGCAGGCGTCGGGCTGTCCCTGCTCGGCCTCGTGCCACCAGTGATCGCGCGCGCCGTCGAACGCAACCGGCGTGCCGGTGCGCCGGTACACGACGACATTGCGCACGCTGTTGCAGCCGCCCAGCGCAAATGCTTCATCGACGGTGGGCTTGAGAGGGATCTCGCGGCCGCCGCGCATCTGCCCGTCAGCGGTGATCACCGCGACCGCGCCGGCATCGAGGATGCGTTCATGCAGGCTCTTCGCGGAGAAGCCGCCGAAAACGACCGAATGGGTGGCGCCGATACGCGCGCAGGCCTGCATCGCGACCACGGCCTGCACCGACATCGGCATGTAAACGATCACCCGGTCGCCGCGCGCGATGCCCAGCGACTTCAGCGCGTTGGCGAAGCGGCATACCCGCTGGTGCAGTTCCCGGTAGGAGACGTGGCTGACCTGTCCGTCGTCGGTCTCGAACACGATCGCGGTCTTGTCCGGCTGGGTGTCCAGGTGCCGGTCCAGGCAATTCCAGGACGCGTTGAGCGTGCCGTCCTCGAACCACTTGAAGAATGGCGCGTTCGATTCGTCCAGCACCTTGGTGAACGGCTTCTTCCAGCCGATGTGTTCGCGCGCCAGCCGTGCCCAGAATCCTTCGTAGTCGCGCTCGGCCTCGGCGCACAGCGCACGGTAGGCTTCCATGCCGGAGATTGTCGCGCTGCCGGCGAACGTGGCGGACGGCGGAAAGAGACGGGTTTCGTTGAGGACGGATTCGATCGTCGACATGGGGTTCCTCCGGGACGGGCGGCACGGGCCGCCGGCGTTGTGTTGCCGGCTGTCGTGCCGGGTGTTGTTATGGCGAAGATGGAATCATTATTCGTCCGGGCTGTAAAGCGGTACACTTGCGGCTCAATGGCGGGCCTCCCCGCATTGCAGCGTGGTGAATCTGGTCAGGTCCGGAAGGAAGCAGCCACAGCTACTCACTGCAAGTGCCGGGGGTCGGGCTCGCCACCCTCATTCGTGCCCCGGGCGCCGAGCGCCCGATGGCGCCAGCGGCCGGTCTCCAGCGTATCGATGCAGCGGGTTCCCAGCGATGCGGCGATGGTCCGTCCGGACGCGACGGCGACAAGGCTTGGCCCGGTGGCACCCACCGATCTGAACGCGGGCGATCGATGAGCGGCATGGCACAGGCGCTGGCGCGCAAATGGAGGCCCAGGGGCTTCCCGGAACTGACCGGGCAGGAGCATGTCGTGCGCGCGCTCGCCAACGCGCTCGACCGGGGCCGACTGCACCATGCGTGGCTGTTCACCGGTACGCGCGGCGTTGGCAAGACCACGCTCGCGCGCATACTCGCCAAGGCGCTCAACTGCGAGGGGGGCGTGTCCAGCACGCCCTGCGGTACCTGCGATGCCTGCCGGCAGGTCGATGCCGGCCGTTTCGTTGACCTGATCGAGCTCGATGCTGCGTCGAACACGCAAGTGGACAGCATGCGTGAACTGCTCGAGAACGCGATGTACGCGCCGACGACGGGGCGCTACAAGGTCTACATCATCGACGAAGTGCACATGCTGTCGAAGTCGGCCTTCAACGCGATGCTCAAGACGCTGGAAGAGCCGCCCGAGCATGTGAAGTTCATTCTGGCCACCACCGATCCGCAGAAGATTCCGGTGACCGTGCTCTCGCGCTGCCTCCAGTTCAACCTCAAGAACATCCCGCCGCAGCTCATCGCATCGCGGCTCGCGTTCGTGCTTGGCGAGGAATCGGTCGTGTTCGACACCGGCGCGCTCAACCTGATCGCCCGTGCCGCACAGGGCAGCCTTCGCGACGCGCTGTCGCTGACCGACCAGGCGATCGCCCATGGCAGCGGACGGGTCGACGAGGCTTCGACGCGCGAGATGCTCGGCGTGATCGACCAGCGCTATCTGTTCGAACTGCTGGCGGCGGTGGCACAGGCCGATGGGCCAGGCCTCGTCGCGGGTATCGAAAGCCTGGCCGAACGCGGCGTCGGCTTCGAGGCCGCGCTGCGCGAACTGGCCGGCGTGCTGCATCGGCTGGCGGTGATCCAGCTGGTCCCGGACGCCCTGCGCGACGATGACCCGGATGTCGCCCTGTGGCGTGACCTCGCGGCGCGATTCAGTGCGCAGGAGGTCCAGCTCTGCTACCAGATCGCGGTCCAGGGCGTAGACGAGATCGGTCTTGCGCCCGACGAACATGCCGGCTTCTCCATGTCGATGCTGCGGATGCTCGCGTTCGCCCCGGAACGCGAGGGCAGCGCCGAGGCGCGATCGGTGCCGGCACGCGTGCCGGAACGTCCGCAGGCCTCACCCGCCCGGGCATCGGCGGTCGCTCCGGCGGCGGTGCCATCACCGTCGCCACCGCCGCCGCGGCCCGCAGGGCAGGCCGCGGCGGCGCTGGCAGCGGCCAGAGCCGCCGCCGAAAAAAAAAAGCTGACCCGGGACGACTGGGCTGAGTTCATCGCTTCGGCACGCGTGTCCGGCATGGCACGCATGCTCGCGCAGCACTGCGCACTGGGCGCGCACGAGAATGCCGGCGGCGTCGACCGGATCGAACTGGTGCTGCCCGAAGCGCATCGCCACCTGCTCGAGAAGGCGTATCAGGATAAGCTCCAGCAGCACCTGTCGCGCGAGTTGGGCAACGATGTGCACCTGCGCGTGCGCGTTGGTGCGCCGGAAAATGAGACCCCGGTCGAGATCGACCGCCAGGCGCGGCACCGGCAGCAGATCGAGGCGGTTGCCGCGATCGAATCCGATCCGTTCGTGCGCACGCTGATCGAGCAGTTCGACGCCCGCCTCGACGAGGCGGCGATTACTCCGAAATCACCCGACACCCCCGCAGCGATTCCCGCTGCCAACACTGGACGAGACCCGAGATGAAAGGTGCCATCGGCAACTTGATGAAGCAGGCGCAGCAGATGCAGGAGAACATGCGCCGGATGCAGGAACAGCTGGCCACCCAGGAGGTGGAAGGGCAGGCTGGTGCAGGACTGGTAAAGGTCACGATGACCTGCCGGCACGACGTGAAGCGTGTCTCGATCGATCCCAGCGTGGTTGGCGATGATCGTGAACTGCTGGAGGACCTCGTGGCGGCGGCGGTCAACGACGCCGTGCGCAAGGTGGAGGCGACGGTCCAGGAGAAGATGGGAGCGATGAGCGCGGGCATGGGCCTGCCGCCGGGCCTCAAGCTTCCGTTCTGAAGCGCTCGTCCAGTCCAGTCGCGCAGCCGACCTCATGTCGACCCCCCCGAGCGCGCTGGCGGCGCTGATGGAGGCGCTGCGCTGCCTGCCCGGTGTCGGCCCGAAGAGCGCGCAGCGCATGGCCTACCACCTGCTGCAGCACGACCGTGACGGTGCCAGGCGGCTCGGGGCCGGGCTCGAACGTGCGCTGTCGGACGTCCACCACTGCGAACTGTGCAACGACTTCAGCGACGGGCCGCTGTGCCCGCTGTGCGCGTCGCCGCGGCGCGACGAGACGAAGCTGTGCATTGTCGAGATGCCTGCCGATGTCCTGATGGTCGAACAGGCGCGCTGCTTTGCCGGGCGCTATTTCGTACTGATGGGGCGGCTTTCGCCGCTCGACGGGATGGGGCCTGCGGAACTCGACCTCGACCGCCTGGCGGCGCGTGCGCTCGACGGCAAGGTCAGCGAGGTCATACTCGCGATGAATTACACCGTCGAGGGTGAGGCCACGGCCCATTACCTCGGTGAACTGCTCGGCGCGCGTGGCCTTTCCTGCACGCGGATCGCACGCGGCATCCCGGTCGGCGGCGAACTCGAGCATGTCGACAGCGGCACACTGGCACAGGCGATACATGAGCGCAAAAGGGTCTAGGTCACGCAGTACACGCGGCGCGAGCGGGCCGCGGCCCGGGCCGCGCAGCGGCGGCCCGAAGAAGCCGGG
>CANGXU010000144.1 GCA_947457885.1 Betaproteobacteria bacterium | reverse complement strand
GCCGGATAGAAGCCGGTGATGATGCGCATCGTGGTCGACTTGCCGGCGCCGTTCGGGCCGAGCAGCCCGAGCACTTCACCGCGCTCGACGGAGAACGAGACGCCGTTCACGGCGCGCTTGGCGCCGAACTGCTTGACGAGATTCTCTACTCGGATCATCGGCTGTTTTTCTGGTGGGTGGAGCAACGCGGCAGATAACCAGCGCATGGGACCGGCGCAACGCGACAAAGTTCCGCGCACGGAAGGCGGGACGCGATTATCCCCCCCGGCGCGGCGGCGCACGGGCCGGTCCAGGGCGCGACAGCCCCGGATGTGCGTGCGCTAGACTCTCGACCCAGAACCGTTCAAGACATGGAAGTCGAGCGTACCGTGAAACTGGCCACCTGGAACGTCAACTCCCTCAACGTCCGCCTGCCGCACGTACTCGACTGGCTCGCCACGCACCGGCCCGATGCGCTGTGCCTGCAGGAGACCAAGCTCGAAGACCCGAAGTTTCCGGTCGCCGCGATCGAGGCAGCGGGATACAAGGTCGTGTTCTCCGGGCAGAAGACCTACAACGGCGTCGCAATCCTGTCGCGCAGCGAGCCGACCGACGTGGTGATGGGCATCCCGGGCTTCGACGATCCGCAGAAGCGGGTGATCTCGGCCACCGTCGACGGCGTACGACTGGTCTGCGCCTACGTGCCCAACGGAGAGTCGGTGGAATCGGCGAAGTACCCGTACAAGCTCGACTGGCTCGCCCGGTTCACCGCGTGGCTGCAGCAGGAACTGGCGGTGCATCCGGCGCTCGCGGTGCTGGGCGACTACAACATCGCGCCCGAGGATCGTGACGTCCACGATCCGGCCGGCTGGGCCGGCAAGGTGCTGTGCAGCGAACCGGAGCGCGATGCGTTTCGCGGGCTGGTCGCGCTGGGCCTGACCGATTCGTTCCGCCTGTTCGACCAGCCGGAGCGCAGCTGGAGCTGGTGGGACTACCGGATGAACATGTTCCGCCGAAAGCTCGGACTGCGCATCGACCATGTACTGCTGTCGCCGCCGCTGTCGGCACGCTGCCGAGCCTGCACCATCGACATCGTACCGCGCGCGGCGGAGCGGCCGTCCGACCATGCGCCGGTGGTCTGCGAGCTGGACTGACCGGGGCGGCGCTACAGTCGACCGCCGGTTTCAGTCGATCAGCTCGTACGCCGGCAGCGTCAGGAACTCGTTGTAGTCGCCGGTACACATCTGCTCGAACATCGCCGCCGCCTCGGGATAGCGCCCTGCCGCATACGCGGCATCGCCCAGGTAGGCCTTCACCTTCGGCAGTTCCTCGGCCACCAGCGTCTTGACCATCTCGGCGGTCACCTTGCGGCCGTCGTCGAGCTTGCCCTTCGGCGAGCGGATCCACTGCCAGATCTGCGAGCGCGAGATCTCTGCGGTGGCGGCATCTTCCATCAGGTTGAACACCGGCACGCACCCATTGCCGGCCAGCCAGGCACCGAGGTACTGGATGCCGACCGAGAGGTTGTTGCGCAGGCCGGCCTCGGTTATCGGGGCGGAGGGCTGGAAGTCGAGCAGATCCTTCGCGCTGAAGTTCACCTCGGGCAACTGCTTCGTGTACTGGTTCGGCGTCGGCATGTACTGGTCGAACACCGCCCTGGCGATCGGCACGAGGCCGGGGTGTGCGACCCAGGTGCCGTCGCAACCGTCGGTCACTTCGCGCAGCTTGTCGGCACGCACCTTCTCCATCGCCGCGTCGTTGGCAGCCGGGTCGTTCTTGATCGGGATCTGCGCGGCCATGCCGCCCATCGCCGGCGCACCGCGCTTGTGGCAGGTCTTGACCAGCGTCAGCGCATAGGCGCGCATGAACGGCGCGGTCATCGTCACCTGGGAACGGTCGGCCAGGCAGAAATCCTTGTTGACCCGGAACTTCTTGATGCAGGAGAAGATGTAGTCCCAGCGGCCGATGTTGAGGCCCGCCGAATGGTCCTTCAGCTCGTGCAGGATCTCGTCCATCTCGAACGCCGCGGGAATGGTCTCGATCAGCACCGTGGCCTTGATCGATCCGTGCGGCACGCCGAGCGCCTGCTGCGCCATCGTGAAGATGTCGTTCCACAGCCGCGCCTCGAGGTGCGACTCCATCTTCGGCAGGTAGAAGTACGGGCCCGACCCGCGCGCCAGCAGCTCCTTCGCATTGTGGAAGAAGAACAGCGCGAAGTCGAAGATGCCGCCGGACACCTCGGCGCCGTCGACCCGCAGGTGCTTCTCGTTCATGTGCCAGCCGCGCGGGCGCGGCAGCAGCACTGCGGTCTTCTCGTTCAGCGCATAGGCCTTCTCGCCCTGGGTGAAGGTGATCGTACGGCGCACCGCGTCGCGCAGGTTCACCTGCCCTTCGATCATCATCTCCCAGCGCGGGCAGTTGGCATCCTCGAAGTCGGCCATGAAGGTCGACGCGCCGCAGTTGAGCGCGTTGATGACCATCTTGCGGTCGGTCGGCCCGGTGATCTCGACGCGCCGGTCGAGCAGGTCATCGGGCTGCGGAGCGATGCTCCAGCTTCCTTCCCGGATGGCTTTCGTGTCGGGCAGGAAGTCGGGCAGCACGCCGTCGTCGAATTCCTTCTGGCGCGCGGCCCGCTTCGCGAGCAGTTCCTGGCGGCGCGACTCGAAGCTGCGATGCAGCGTCGCGACGAACGCGAGCGCTTCCGGCGCAAGGATGGTCTCGAACCCGGGGAGGATCGGACCGCGGATCTCGATGCCTGCGGGGAACTGCATGCTCATGGAGGCACTCGCGTGTCGGTTGGTCGGAAAACGGAGAAACGACAGGCTAGCGGAGCGCGCGGCCGGTTGCAACGCGCCCGGTACGGCCGGGCGCGCCCGCTCAGCCCGCCGCCGGCGACTTCTCCTCCAGCCCGAGTTCCTGGATCTTGCGGGTCAGCGTATTGCGCCCGAGGCCGAGCAGCGTCGCGGCCTCGATCCGCCGCCCGCCGGTATGCTGCAGCGCCTTGACGATCAGCGTGCGCTCGAAATCGCGCGACAGCTGGTCGATGATGCCGTGCTCGCCACGGCCGAACGACTGCTCCACCTCGCGTTCGAGCGCGAGCAGCCAGTTCTGCTCGGCGCTGGCCGCCGTCTCTCCGCGCAGTTCCGGCGGCAGGTCGTTGACCTCGACGTTCATGCCGGGCGCCATCACGGTCAGCCAGTGGCACAGGTTCTCGAGCTGGCGTACGTTGCCGGGCAGGTCCTGCGCGGACAGGTGGCGCAGCGCGGCTTCGGACAGCCGCTTCGGTTCCACGCCCAGTTCGCGCGCGCTCTTGAGGAGGAAGAACCTGGCGAGCAGCGGGATGTCCTCGCGCCGCTCACGCATCGGCGGCAGGCGCAGGCGGATCACGTTCAGCCGATGATAGAGGTCTTCCCGGAACAGGCCCTGCTTCACGCGTTGCTCGAGGTCCTGGTGGGTCGCGGCGATCACGCGTACGTTCGCCTTGATCGGCTGGTGCCCACCGACGCGGTAGAACTGGCCGTCGGACAGCACGCGCAGCAGGCGCGTCTGCAGTTCCGACGGCATGTCGCCGATCTCGTCGAGGAACAGCGTACCGGCATCGGCCTGCTCGAAGCGGCCGCGGCGCATCGCCTGCGCGCCGGTGAACGATCCGCGCTCGTGGCCGAACAGTTCGGACTCCAGCAGGTCCTTGGGGATCGCTGCCGTATTGATCGCGATGAACGGCTTGGTCGAGCGCGGGCTGTGCCGGTGCAGGGCACGCGCGACCAGCTCCTTCCCGCTGCCCGACTCGCCGGTGATCAGCACCGTCGCATGCGACTGCGAGAGACGGCCGATCGCGCGGAACACCTCCTGCATCGACGGCGCCTGCCCGAGTATCTCGGGCGTGGAAGTAGTCTCTTCGGTGCTCTCGGTCTGCCGCACGCTCTCGTCGATCGCGCGCCGGATCAGTTCGACCGCGTGGTTGACGTCGAACGGCTTGGGCAGGTACTCGAACGCGCCGCCCTGGAACGCCGCCACCGCACTCTCCAGGTCCGAGTAGGCGGTCATCACGATCACCGGCACTTCGGGATGCTCGGCCTTGATCCGCTGCAGCAGGTCGAGCCCCGATGCACCCGGCATCCGGATGTCGCTGACCACCACCTGCGGCACGGCGCTGTTCAGCGCGGTGAGCGCCTCCTGAGCCGAGGCGAAACTCTTGAAATCGATGCTCTCGCGCGTGAGCGCCTTCTCGAACACCCAGCGGATCGACTTGTCGTCGTCGATGACCCAGACAGGTTTCATGATCTCTTCACTTCACTGCATTGGAATGGAATGGACCCGACGGCTCGCTGCGCGGCCCGGTGCCGCCTTCGTCGCCGAGCGGAAGGGTCACGGAGAAGCAGGTGCGGCCAGGCGCGCTGTCGAATTCGATGGTGCCGCAGTGCTGGCTGACGAAGGTCTGGGCCAGCGTGAGGCCGAGCCCGCTGCCACCCTCGCGCGCCGACACCAGCGGATAGAACACACGCTCGCGCACCGACTCGGGGATACCGGGACCGTTGTCGATCACCTGCAGCGTGATCGCCTGCCGGTAACGGCGGCGCGCCAGCGTCACCGAACGCGCGATGCGCGTGCGAAGCACGATCTGGCCTTGCCCGCTCATCGCCTGCGCGGCGTTGCGCACGATGTTCAGTACTGCCTGCAGGATCTGCTCGCGGTCGCCGGTGAGCAGCGGCAGGCTGGTGTCGTAGTCGCGCCTCACCACGAGCCCGTCGGGGTACTCGGCGAGCATCACGCTGCGTACCCGCTCGATAACCTCGTGGATGTTCAGTGCACCGACCTGCGGCAGCCGATGCGGCGTGAGCATGCGGTCCATCAGCGACTGCAGCCGGTCTGCCTCGTGCATCACCACGCGCGTGTACTCGCGCAGGTCCGCGCGATCGAGCTCCGCGTCGAGCAGCTGCGCGGCGCCCCGTATGCCGCCGAGCGGATTGCGGATTTCGTGCGCGAGGTTCCGCACGAGCTCGCGGTTGGCCTGCGTCTGGTCGAGGATGCGTTCCTCGCGCGCCGCCTTGATCTGCTGGGTGATCGGACGCATCTCGAGCAGGTAGCCCAGGTCGCTCGAGGCTTCCCCGGTCAGGTCCACCGGCTGCACCGAGCAGATCAGGTGGTGCCGGTCCGCGCGGCCCACCGCACTGAGCTTCACGTCGTAATCGGAGTACCCGGCCTTGTTCGTACGAGCGGAGTCGAGCGCGGCAGCCAGTGCCTCGTCTCGGGTGAACACATCATCGAGTGCCTGCTCCAGCATCAGGTTGCGGGACAACCCGAACAGGTTCTCCGCGGCAGGGTTGGCGTAGCGAATGACGAATTGCTCGTCGACGATCAGCACCGCCGTGACGAGCATTTCGAGGCCCACGAAGGCCGAGCCCGCAGGAAACGACCCGAGCGTCGAGTGCGCTTCGTTCACGGGACCGCCAATGCGTTTCTGGATTGACGTCCGCATGCCTTCACGTTCAGCAAGAAGCGAGCCATGGCAAAGGGGCGCCATCCGGGCCGCCGCGCTGCCGCAGGGCCGGCCGCGCCTACTTCATGACGGCGAGCTGGCGCTGGATCTCGGCGATGTTGCGTTCGTGCCTCGACACGACGTTCTGCAACTCGCGCAGGCGGGGATCCGGTCGATCGGCGCTGGCAGGCCCTAGTGCGGCGATCTGCCGGCGTGCATCCTCGAGCAGCCGCTGCTCGCTCGACAGTTCGCGCTCGACGATCTGCCGTGCCTTCATGTCCCGATCGCGCTGTTCGCTGCGCTCGACGCGCGGGAAGTTCTCCGGCCCGGGATTGCCGCGCGGCGTGGCTGCAGGCGATTCCGTGCGCGGACGCGCGGTGCCGGCTCCGGGCGACGATGCGCCGGCACCCGGACCGGTCCGCTGCGCAGGCGCGCCCCCCGGTGTCTCCCGGTAGAGCAGTGTGCATTCCTTGAACTTGCGCGAAGGGCTGTCGGTGAACGTGACCAGACCGTCGGTGTCGATGCACCGATGGATATCGGCCCTCGCCGTCGCGGGCAGCCACAGCGGCACGGCGACAAGCACTATCGTCAACATCGCCGCGCGCCGGGTCGTCCCCGGCGCAGGGGCGCTGGAATGCCATCTCATCCGGAAACCCCGATCGCGCAGCGCAATTGCGCAGCCGGGCGGAGTCTAGATGACGCGGTGGGCAACCGCAACGAGCCATCTTACCCCCTCAGTACAACGGGGCGAGTCGCCTCGCCCCGTGCACGCTCGAACTGCCTGCAGGAAGAACCCGGTCAGCAGCTGTAGTACATCTGGAACTCGACCGGGTGCGTCGTCATGCGGAAGGTGGTCACTTCTTCCATCTTCAGCGCGATGTACGCATCGATCATGTCGTTCGAGAACACGCCGCCTCGGGTCAGGAACTCGCGATCCTTGTCGAGGTAGTCGAGCGCCTGGTCGAGCGACGAGCACACCGACGGCACGTTCTTCGCCTCTTCCGGCTCGAGGTCGTACAGGTTCTTGTCGATCGGGTCGCCCGGGTGGATCTTGTTCTGCACGCCATCGAGGCCGGCCATCATCATTGCCGCGAAAGCCAGGTACGGGTTGGCGGTCGGATCCGGGAAGCGCACCTCGATGCGGCGGCCTTTCGGGTTCGACACGTACGGGATGCGGATCGACGCGGAGCGGTTGCGGGCCGAGTAGGCCAGGTGCACCGGAGCCTCGAAGCCGGGGACGAGGCGCTTGTACGAGTTCGTGCCGGGGTTGGTGATCGCGTTCAGCGCACGGGCGTGCTTGATGATGCCGCCGATGTAGTACAGCGCGAACTCGGACAGGCCTGCGTAGCCGTTGCCGGCGAACAGGTTGATGCCGTCCTTCCAGATGGACTGGTGGACATGCATGCCCGAACCGTTGTCGCCCACAACCGGCTTCGGCATGAACGTGGCGGTCTTGCCGTAGCCGTGCGCGACGTTGTGCACGGTGTACTTGAGGATCTGGATCCAGTCGGCGCGCTGGACCAGCGGGGCGAACTTGGTACCGATCTCGCACTGGCCGGGAGCCGCGACTTCATGGTGATGCACTTCGACTTCGACGCCCTGCTCTTCGAGCGCCAGGCACATCGCCGAACGCAGATCCTGCAGCGAATCGACCGGGGGGACCGGGAAATAGCCGCCCTTGACCGCCGGACGGTGAGCCCGGTTGCCACCTTCGAACTCATGGCCGCTGGCCCAAGGCGCTTCTTCGGACACGACCTTGCACATGGCACCGGCCATGTCGACATGCCAGGTGACCGAGTCGAACACGAAGAATTCGGGTTCGGGACCGAAGTAGGCGACATCGCCGATGCCGGTCGACTTCAGGTAGGACTCGGCGCGCTTGGCGAGCGAACGCGGATCGCGGTCGTAACCCTTGCCATCGGACGGTTCGATCACGTCGCAGGTGACGATCAGGGTCGGCTCGTCGGTGAACGGGTCCATCCGGGCGGTAGACGCATCGGGCATCAACAGCATGTCGGATGCCTGGATGCCCTTCCAGCCGGCGATAGACGAGCCGTCGAAGGCATGGCCGTCATCGAACTTGGCGAGGTCGACCGTGTGCGACGGCACCGAGACGTGCTGTTCCTTGCCGCGGAAGTCGGTGAAGCGGTAGTCCACGAACTTCACATCGTGGTCTTTGATCATTTTCAGTACGTCATCGGCAGTGGCCATGGTTCTCCTCGTTTCCTCGTCGTCGCTTGCAGCATGAAGTGAGTGTGATACGAAATGCGCGTGCGGCAGATGTGTGGCTGCGGGGTACCCTCGCAGCATGAAGCGTGCCAAACCCGATCCGCATTGAAGTCATTTCAAAACAGGGCGTTAACGCCCCGGCGCTACGCTCGCGCAGGGCAACCGCATCATATCGGTGCGCCGCCGTCGATTATGCACGCTTCTGGTGCATTCATTTCGCCTGCAGCGGCCCGGCGAACCGGCACCGCGACTGGCGGCAGCCCTTCCTGCACCGAAATCGACCGGAGTAGACTGCGGGACGCCGCGGCTCGATGATCGCCGCGGGACACTTCCCACGGAGCAACCCATGAGCCTTCCCACCATCGATGCGCTGCTCGAGCGGGCACGCGAGCGCGCCCGCGCACTGGACGTCCCGTACGCCGGTTGCCTGGAACCCGCCGAGGCCTGGATGCTCCTCCAGCACGATGCCTTGGCACGGCTGGTCGATGTCCGGTCGCGCGCCGAATGGGAGTTCGTCGGCCGCGTCCCGGGCGCGGTCGAGATCGAGTGGAAGAGCTGGCCGGGAATGGTCCCCAATGCAGCCTTCCTCGACATGCTGACCGGGAAGGTCGACCGCACCGCGCCGCTGCTGTTCCTCTGCCGCAGCGGCGGACGTTCGCACGATGCGGCGCTGGCAGCCACGGCAGCCGGATTCACCGCCTGCTACAACGTGCTGCAGGGATTCGAAGGGGACCGCGACGAGGCGGCACACCGAAACACCCTGGGCGGCTGGCGCGCAGCGGGGCTGCCCTGGAGCCAGGGCTGACTCGGGCGCGCAGGGAGAGACGGCAGATGAGGGGGCTGGAAGGGAAGGTCGCCGTGGTCACCGGCGCATCGCGCGGCATCGGTCAGGCGGTCGCCGAGCGCCTGGCGGCAGAAGGCGCATCGATCTACGTCGCGGCCGAGGGCACGGCGGCGGAACTCGCGGCCGTTGCCGCCGCCTGCGGCGCCGCCGGCGCAGCGCAGGCCGAGTGGGGCCTGCACGACCTGTCGCAGGCCGATGCGCCCGCGCGCATGATCGCCGACGCGCACCGGCGCATGGGCCGCATCGACATCCTGGTGAACAACGCCGGCATCCGCATCCGGAAGGCGTTCTGCGACTTCAGCCATGACGACTACGACCGGGTGATGGCGATCAACCTGCGCGCGCCGTTCTACGCGAGCCAGGCGGTGGTGCCGATCATGCTGGCGCAGGGCGGCGGGCACGTGATCCACATGTCGAGCACGCTCGGCATGGTGGCCTCGCGCTTCGCGGCGCTCTACAACGTCGCCAAGGGCGGCCTGCTGCAGCTCACGCGCACGATGGCCCTCGAGCTGTCGTCGCAGAACATCCTGGTCAATGCCGTCTGCCCCGGACCGATCGCCACCGAAGGCTTCGTCGCCGGCCGCAACCCGGGCGAGCTCGAGCAGCGTGCGCGCGACGTGCCGATCGGCCGCTTCGGCACGGCAGAGGAAGTGGCCGGCGTGGTCGCCTTCCTCTGCTCGAAGGATGCCGCCTACATCGCCGGCCACGGGCTGGTGATGGATGGCGGTTACGTGATCCACTAGCGGGCATACGCAAGCCCTGTCGGACCGGGAGACTCAGCCATGACGCATCGAAAGCCGCAGCCAGGACCGGCCGCCGCGACCCCGCTGGCAGCGATTGCCGTCCTGGCCGTGCTGGCCCCGATGGCCACCGGCGCCATTGCCCAGCCGGCGTGGCCGTCCAAGCCGATCCGCATGGTGATCGCCTTCTCGCCGGGCGGCACCTCGGACACGCTCGGACGCATCCTCGGCCAGCGGCTGTCCGAAACGCTCGGCCAGCCGGTGGTCGTCGACTCCCGCCCCGGAGCCAGCGGCATGATCGGCGCCGACGTCACCGCGCGGGCCGCACCCGACGGCTACACGCTGATGCATGCCTACATCGGGCAGTTCTCGGTGAACCCATCGCTGTACGCGAAGATGACGCACGACCCGGCGCGCGACTTCACGCCGATCAGCCTGGTCGCGACCGCCCCGCAGCTGGTGGTAGTGCCGCCCGAGCTGCCGGTGAAGTCGATCCGCGACCTGACCGCGCCCGCGCGCGAGAAGCCCGGCCAGCTCAACTTCGGCACCGGCGGCTCGGGCACGCTAGGCTTC
>CANGXU010000143.1 GCA_947457885.1 Betaproteobacteria bacterium | reverse complement strand
TCGTTCATGTCGATCACCATCGGCTCGATGATCGACCCCCCTGCGCACAAACCTGACGCCCCCCCCTGAACAACACCGAATCCGCCCAGGCTCACACCTCGTTGGAATCAGGGCTCCCCCTCCAGGCTCATACCTCGTTGGAAAAGACTCGCGGTTGACCCGGGTGGCCCGCCTCGGCTAGCCTCAGCGCCCCGTAGTCGCCGTGCCGTTCCACCCGCCGCGCCAGGCCCGCACCTCCAAGGACCCGATGGCCAAGCCCTCTGCAAAGGATTCCGCCGCCCCTGCCCGGTTCGAGACCGCGATGGCGGAGCTCGAGAAGATCGTCGCCACGATGGAGGCGGGCCAGCTTTCGCTGGAGGAATCGCTCGAAAACTACCGGCGCGGTGCCGAACTGCTGACCTGGTGCCACGGGCAGCTGCAGGCGGTCCAGGCGCAGGTGAAGGTCCTCGAGGACGGCCTGTTGAAGGACTTCACGCTGGATGCCGCAGGCGCGCGCGTGCGCCCGGGCGCACATGGCGCGGCGGCCGCCGCCGGTGGCGACGATCTCGATGACGCCGATGCCGGCGACGAGCGCGATTGAACCTGCAGGGCCCGCCCGGCAAGTCGTTTGCCGCTAGGGGCGCGCTCAGGTATCTTCGGCGCATGTACCTGTCAGCCTGCGCATGAGGTAACCGAGCCGATGTCTGCCGATGCGGCGGGTTTCGAGGCGTGGATGCGCGCCCACCAGGTGCTCGCCGAGCGGGCACTCGATCGGGTGCTGCCAGACGCCGGGCATGCGCCCGCAAGGCTGCATGCCGCGATGCGCTATGCCGCAGCGGGCGGTGGCAAGCGTGTGAGGCCACTGCTTGCCTTTGCTGCGGCAGACGTGGTGCAGGCACCGGTCGAGCGTGTCGCGCTGGCCGGGGCCGCGGTCGAACTGATCCATGCGTACTCGCTGGTGCACGATGACATGCCCTGCATGGACGACGACACGCTGCGGCGCGGCAAGCCGACCGTCCATGTGCAGTACGACGAGGCTACGGCACTGCTGGTCGGCGATGCCCTGCAGAGCCTGGCGTTCCAGGTGCTCTCGGAGCCGCTGCTCGCGGATGATCCGGCCCGCCAGCTGGAAATGGTCCGGCTGCTGGCACAGGCGTCTGGTTCGCGCGGCATGGCCGGGGGTCAGGCGATCGATCTGGCAGCCGTCGGTGGAACGCTCGACGTCGCTGAACTCGAATTCATGCATGTCCACAAGACCGGTGCGCTGATACGATGTGCGACACTGTTGGGGGCGCTGTGCGGACGTCCGCTGGAGGAAGCCGAGCGCGCCCATCTCGATCGTTTCGCGAAGGCGATCGGGCTCGCTTTCCAGGTGGTCGATGACCTGCTCGATGCCGAAGCAAGCACGGCCACCCTGGGCAAGACGGCGGGCAAGGATGCCGAAGCGAACAAGCCGACCTACGTCACCGTACTCGGCCTGCGTGCAGCGAAGGAATGGGCGCGCGACCTGCGTGCACAGGCAGATGACGCGCTTGCTCCGCTCGGTCCGGGCGCTGCCCGACTCGGCCAGCTGGCCGATTTCATCGTGAAGAGACAATTTTGAACAAGCCGCACGAAGTCCTCGAACTGCTCGGCCGGATCGAAAGCCCGGCAGACCTGCGCACGCTCGATCGCCGCCAGTTGCCGCAGCTCTGCAACGAGCTGCGCGAGTTCCTGCTGCAGTCGGTGTCGCGCACCGGTGGGCACCTGTCCTCGAACCTCGGTACGGTCGAGCTCACGGTCGCGCTGCACTATGTGTTCAACACCCCCGACGACCGGCTGGTGTGGGACGTGGGGCACCAGACCTACGCTCACAAGGTGCTGACCGGCCGTCGTGCGGGCATGGATCGGCTGCGCATGCGCGGCGGTATCGCCGGATTCCCGCGCCGGGACGAGAGCGAGTACGACACGTTCGGCGTCGCGCATTCGTCTACCTCGATCAGCGCCGCGCTCGGCATGGCCGTGGCGGCGCGCCGCATGAACGAGCCGCGGCGGGTGGTGGCGATCATCGGCGATGGCGCGATGTCTGCCGGCCTCGCGTTCGAGGCACTGAACAACGCCGAGTCGGCCGAATGCGACCTGCTGGTGATCCTGAACGACAACGACATGTCGATCTCGCAGCCGGTCGGCGCCCTGCACAACTACCTGGCGCGGCTGATGTCCGGGCGCTTCTACACCGCGGCGCGCCGTGCCGGCGAGAAAGTGCTGTCGGCGGCACCGGGCATGCTTGAGCTTGCCAAGCGCGCCGAGGAGCACGTGAAGGGCATGCTCCTGCCGGGCACGCTGTTCGAGGAGTTCGGCTTCAACTACCTCGGTCCGGTCGACGGACATGACGTCGACACGCTCACGAGCACACTGCACAACCTGCGCAACCTGCGCGGCCTGCAGTTCCTGCACGTGGTGACGCGCAAGGGCAAGGGATACTCGCCGGCCGAAGTCGATCCGATCCAGTACCACGGTGTGTCGAAGTTCGACCCGACGGCCGGCATCGTCGCGAAGGCCGCCCCGGTCCCGGCACCGGTCCCGGGCTACACGCAGGTGTTCGGCGACTGGCTGTGCGACATGGCCGCGACCGATCCACGGCTGGTCGGCATCACGCCGGCGATGCGCGAAGGCTCCGGCCTGGTGCGCTTCTCGCGCGAATACCCCGACCGTTATTTCGACGTGGGGATCGCCGAGCAGCACGCGGTGACCTTCGGGGCCGGTCTGGCCTGCGACGGCATGAAGCCGGTAGTTGCGATCTACTCGACCTTCCTGCAGCGCGGCTATGATCAGCTGGTGCACGACGTGGCCATCCAGAACCTCCCGGTGCTGTTCGCAATCGACCGTGGCGGCCTGGTCGGGGCCGATGGCCCGACCCACCACGGTTCGTTCGACCTTTCGTTCCTGCGCTGCGTGCCGAACCTCACGGTGATGGTGCCCTCGGACGAAAACGAGGCGCGACAGATGCTCTATACCGCCTGGACCCTCGATACGCCGACAGCGGTGCGCTATCCGCGCGGCAACGGCCCCGGTATCCCGGTCGAATCGAAGATGGCCGCGCTCCCGGTCGGCAAGGGCGAGGTGCGGCGCCGCGGTAGCGACGTGGCCTTCCTCGCCTTCGGCTCCATGGTCGCGCCCTGCCTGAAGGCGGCCGAGGTGCTCGACGCCACCGTGGCGAACATGCGCTACGTGAAGCCGCTCGACGTCGATCTGGTGCGCGAACTCGCCGCCAGCCATCGCGTGCTGGTCACGGTGGAAGAGAACGTCGTGATGGGAGGCGCCGGCAGCGCGGTGCTCGAGGCCCTCGCCGCCATCGGATGGGCGGGCAAGACGATCCAGCTCGGCCTCCCTGACAGCTTCGTCGAGCACGGAGACCCGGCCGGCCTCCTCAAGGAGTGCGGGTTGGACAGCGAGGGCATCCTTGGGCAGGTCCGGGCGCGCATGTAGCCTCGCGCTCCTTGCGACGTACCACCGCGAACCATTCCGATCGGGCCCATATGAACGACCACCTGCCGAAGACGCCGAGCCTCATCGCCGATGCGGATTCCGAAGTCGAGGGCGGCTACGAGAAGGTCGATCGCTACGATGCGATCACCACTGCCGAGCTGGCGAAGCATTTCGGCAAGGTGCTCGGCCTGATCGGCGAGGATCCCCAGCGCTAAGGGCGCGTCAAGACGCCCGAGCGCGCCGGCAAGGCGCTGCAGTTCCTCACCCATGGCTATGGTCTGGATGCCGCCACGATCCTGCGCTCCGCGATGTTCAAGGAAGACTATCGCGAGATGCTGATCGTCAAGGACATCGAGCTCTACTCGCTGTGCGAGCATCACATGCTGCCGTTCTTCGGCAAGGCGCACATCGCCTACATCCCGAACGGCTACATCGTCGGGTTATCGAAGCTGCCGCGCGTGGTCGACGTGTTTGCGCGCCGCCTGCAGGTGCAGGAGCGGCTCACCGTCCAGATCCGCGACTCGATCCAGTCGACGCTCAACCCCGCGGGCGTCGCCGTGGTGATCGAGGCCACGCACATGTGCATGGTGATGCGCGGCGTACAGAAGCAGAATTCCACCACCACCAGTTCCGCCTTTACCGGCGCCTTTGAGCAGGACACCACCCGCGCGGAATTCCTGCGCCTGGTGATGTCGCGCTGACTGGGCCCCTGCGGCCCGACCGAGAGACGATGAAACAGACCGAACGGGCCGTACCGACGATTGCCCAGCGTATCGTCAACGAAATCATCCCCGCCGTGCACGACGGGAAGATGGTGATACTGGTCGATGACGAAGACCGCGAGAACGAAGGCGACCTGTATGTCGCGGCGAGCCATGCCACGCCCGAGGCGATCAGCTTCATGGCCTGCGAAGCTCGCGGGCTGGTGTCGCTGGCGCTGACCGAGGATCGGTTGCGCGAACTCGGGCTGGCGCTGATCACCGCCGACGAGGCGAACACCACCAAGTTCCGCACCGCGTTCGCGACGCCGATCGATGCGCGCGACGTGGTCGGGTCCGGCATGTCGGCCCATGATCGTGCACACACCATAAAGGTCGCGCTCGATCCGGCGAGCGGTCCGTCCGACCTGATCCGCCCCGGCCGGCTGCAGACGCTGCGTGCGCAGACCGGTGGAGTGCTCGCGCGTGCAGGGCACACCGAGGCCGCAGTCGACCTCGCGCGGCTGGCTGGCCTGCCGCCGGCCGGCGTGATCTGCGAGATCATGAACGAAGACGGCACGATGGCGCGCACGCCTCAGCTCGAGGCGTTCTCGCAGAAGCACGGCATCCCGATCCTGCGTATCAGCGATCTGGCCGTCTGGCGGCGTTCGCAGCGCCAGATCCGGCGCAAGTCTCAGACGGTGCTTCCGACGCGCTACTTCGGCGAGTTCGAACTGATGGTGTACACCGACGAACTCGAGACCAGTCTCTATGTCGTGATGAAGAAGGGCGAAGTGGCGACCGAAGATCCGGTGCTCGTGCGGCTGCATTCGCAATGCCTGACCGGCGACGTGTTCGGCTCGACCCGCTGCGACTGCGGCGAGCAGCTCGAGCTGGCGATGCAGGAGATCGACCGTGAAGGGCGCGGCGCGATCGTGTACATGTTCGACGAGGGGCGCGGCATCGGCCTGGCGAACAAGATCCTCGCCTATGCGCTGCAGGACCAGGGCTACGACACGGTCGAGGCGAACCACAAGCTCGGCTTCGCGGCTGACCTGCGCGACTACACCGTCGGTGCGCGCATCCTGTTCGACCTCGGCGTGCGTCGCCTGAAGCTGATGACGAACAATCCCGACAAGGTGCGTTCGGCCGAGGAGCAGGGCCTGATCGTCACCGAGCGTCGCCAGCTCGAAGTGCCGCCGCGTCCAGCCAATCGCCGGTACATGGAGACCAAGCAGACCAAGTTCGGCCATCTGCTGTCCATGGTCGGCGAGGCGCGCGATCCAGAAGGCACCTCCGGCGGGAAGTGAGTCCTGGCCGCGTCGGTCGCGGCTGGATCCTGACGGAATCCTCATGTATCGAGCGGTCGTCGCGCGCCCGGCAGTGGCTATAATTTGTCGTTCTGCGCCCGGGCGCAGCGTGCGAAATGCGGACGGCCACGGCGGCCTGGAGGGATGTGGCGATGATCACCATCAAGCAGTTGCTGGCCTCGAAGTCATCCGAGCTCTTCACGATCTCGGCCGATGACACGGTGACCACGGCACTGGCGATCCTTTCGGCCCGGCGCATCGGTGCGCTGATGGTGATGGACGGTGCATCGCTGGTCGGCATCCTGTCGGAGCGCGACTGTGCGCTGAAGGTGGCACTGCCCGGCCGTCGTGCCGAAGAGACGCGCGTGAGCGAGATCATGACGCGTACCGTGATCACCGTGGAACCGACACAGTCCCTGGAAGACTGCATGCAGCAGATGACCGAACGCGACATCCGCCATCTGCCGGTGATCGATGACGGACGGGTGGTCGGGATGGTCTCGATCGGCGACGTGGTGAAAGAGACGCTGAAGCAGCAGCGCTACCTGATCCAGCAGCTCGAGTCGTACATCCGTGGGGCGTACACGGGCGGGTTGCGCTGAGGCGAACTGCAGCGGCGGCGGGTCGCTAGTGCCCGGCGCCGTCGATGGTCATGGCACGGCGGCCGGCGCATCCTTCGGCCCGCCGCTGGCGGGTGACGCGTTCCTGCCGCGCCACAGCCGGGCCATCCACTGCACCGCGTCGTCTACGTAGGTGAACACCACCGGGATCACCAGCAGAGACAGCAGCGTGCCGGTGACCAGCCCGCCGATCACCGCGATCGCCATCGGTGATCGGAAACTCGGGTCCACGCCCATGCCAATCGCGATCGGCAGCATGCCCGCACCCATCGCAATCGTGGTCATGACGATCGGCCGCGCGCGTTTGCGGCAGGCGTCCATCAGCGCCTCGAAGCGGCCGAGGCCGTGCTCCCTGCGCGCGATGATCGCATAGTCGATCAGCAGGATCGAGTTCTTCGTCGTGATGCCCATCAGCATCACCAGGCCGATCAGGCTCGGCATCGAGAAGCTGCTGTTGGCCGCGAGCAGCGCGACGAACGCACCGCCGATCGACAGCGGCAGCGCGGCCAGGATGGTCACCGGCTGGAAGAAATCCTTGAACAGCAGCACCAGCACGATGTAGATGCAGAGCACGCCGGTGAGCATCGCCAGGCCGAAGCTCTCGAACAGCTCGGCCATCACTTCCGCGTCGCCGATGCTCGCCTGCGTCACGCCCGGCGGCAGCGCAGCCAGGCTGGGTAACTTGTCCACCGCGGCCACCACGTCGCCGAGCGGCACGTTGTTCAGCTCGATCGACAGGTTGATGTTGCGCAGGCGATCGTAGCGGTTGATGATCGCCGGGCCGCTCTCCAGGGCGAGGTCGGCGATGGCATCGATGCGCACCGGTCCGTCGCGGCCGGGCACGGTCAGCTGCGACAGCAGCGCCAGGTCCTGGCGCGCCGTATCCGGCAGCCGAACCACGATCGGCACCTGCCGCTGCGACAGGTTCATCTTCGGCAGCGCGAGGTCGTAGTCGCCAAGGGTCGCTATGCGCAGCGTGTCGGCGATCGTGGTCGAGTCGACGCCCGCGTCGGCCGCCCGGGCGAAGTCCGGGCGCACCACGAGTTCCGGGCGGATCAGGCTGGAGCTGGAGGTGACGCCGCCGATGCCCGGGATGGAGCGGATGTCGCGCTCGACCTCGCGCGCTGCGGCCAGCAGCGCGGCGCCATCGTCGCCGGCCAGCACCAGCACGTACTTCTCGCCGGAGCTGCCCAGGCCGACAGAGACCCGTGCGCCCGGCAGTGCCGCAAGCCGGTCGCGCAGGTCGGCCTCGATCGACTGCTTGCTGATGCCACTGCGCTCGCGCCGCGGCGTGATGTTGATGTTCAGCGTCGCCTTGCGCGCCTCGGCGGCACCCGCTGGCACGAATGGATCGCCGCCGGCGCTGCCACCGCCGACCGTCGTGTAGACGGTCTTCACATGCGGGTTGGCAGTGACCAGCATGCGCGCGCGCTCCGCTGCAGCGAATGTATCCTCGAAGCGCGAGCCCGGCGCCAGCTCGACCTGTACCTGCGTCTGCGACAGGTCGTCCGGCGGGATGAAGCCGGTGGGCAGCAGCGGGATCAGCGCGATCGAGCCGGCGAAGAACAGCGCCGCTGCGACGGTCGTCGCCAGCCGGTGGCGCACGCACCAGGCGGCCGCGCGCAGGTAGGCGCGCATCAGGCGGCCTTCCGGGGGCGCCTCGTCCGGCGCGCGCAGCATGTAGGCGGCCATCATCGGCGTGAGCATGCGTGCGACAACCAGCGAGGCGAACACCGCGAGCGCGGCGGTCCAGCCGAACTGCTTGAAGAACTTTCCGGCGACGCCGCTCATGAAGGCAGTGGGGAGGAACACGGCAACCAGCGTGAAGGTGGTCGCGATCACCGCCAGGCCGATCTCGTCGGCGGCCTCCATCGCAGCCTGGTACGGCGTCTTGCCCATGCGCAGGTGGCGCATGATGTTCTCGATCTCGACGATCGCATCGTCGACCAGCACGCCCACCACCAGCGACAGGCTGAGCAGGGTGACGGTGTTGATCGTGAAGCCGAGCCACCACATACCGAGGAAGGTCGGGATCGCCGACATCGGCAGCGCCACCGCCGAGACGAAGGTGGCGCGCCAGTCGCGCAGGAACAGCCAGACCACGATCACCGCCAGCAGGGCACCTTCCATCAGAAGCCACATCGAGCCTTCGTAGCTCTCCTGCACGAAGTCGACGAAGTTGAATGCCTCGGTGACGGTAATGTCCGGGTGGACGGCCTTGAGCTGTTCGATGCGTTCGCGCACCCCACGGGCGACCGCGACCTCGCTCTCGCCACGTGCCTTCGTCACCTCGAAGCCGACCACCGGACGGCCGTCCAGCAGCGCAGCCGAGCGGCGCTCGCCGATCGTGTCACTGACCTTCGCCAGCTGGTCGAGGCGCACGCGGCGCCCGCCAGCCAGCGAGATCTCGATCGCCGCCAGCTCTTCGGCCGAACGCACGGTGGCGAGCGTGCGCACCGCCTGCTCGCCACCACCAAGGTCGATGCGGCCTCCGGACAGCTCGCGCTGCAACTGGCGCAGCCCGCGCGACACCTCCGCCGCCGTCGCGTCCAGGGCAATCAGCCGGGCCGGGTCGAGTTCCACGCGCACCTCGCGCGCCACGCCGCCGACCCGCGCGACGCCGCCCACGCCGCGCACCGCGAGCAGAGCCTTCGAGGCCTCGTTCTCGACGAACCAGGACAGCGCCTCCTCGTCCATGCGCGACGATGCCACGGTGTAGGTGAGGATCGGCATGCCCGAGATGTTCAGCTTCGAGATCACCGGGTCGCGCAGGTCGGCGGGCAGGTCTGCGCGTATCCGGTTCACCGCGTCGCGCGTCTCGTCCAGTGCCTCCTGCACCGGCTTCTCCAGGCGGAACTCGACACTGATGGTGACGGTGCCATCCTGAAGCGTCGAATAGATGTGCTTCACGCCCTGCACGCTGGCGACCGAGTTCTCGATCTTGCGCGCGACCTCGGTCTCGAGCTGGCCCGGGCCGGCGCCCGGCAGCGAGGCACTGACGATGATCGTCGGCAGCTCGATGTCCGGGAAGTTCTGGATCTTCATCGCCTTGAAGCCGGCGAGCCCGGCGATGGTGAGCAGCACGAACAGCATCACCGTCGGGATGGGATTGCGGATCGACCATGCGGATACGTTCATTTCGGCGTCCCGGCCGTGGTGCCGGCCTTTGCAGCATTCCCGGCCGGCCCGTCCACGATGCGCACGAGGTCGCCGTCTGCGAGGAAGGCCACGCCGCTGCGCACGACGCGCACACCCTCGGCCAGCCCGCGCAGCACCTCGACCCGGTCGCCTTCGCGCCGCCCGGTGTCGATCTTCAGCTGCACCACACGGCCGTCGTCGCCGACGCGGTAGGCATAGGTGAAGCCTTCGCGCAGCAGCACCGCCGACTGCGGCAGGGTCAGCGCGCGGCTGGCACCCATGTCGATCTCGCCGCGCACGAACATCCCGGGCCGCAGCAGCGTCGGCGCAGGCTTGAGGTCGACGTACACCAGCGCATTGCGCGAGGTACCGTCCACCGTCGGCCCGACCATGCGTACCCGACCCTCGACCGGATCGCCCGCCGGCGTCACCACCTTCACCGCCTGCCCCGCGCGGACCCGGTGCAGTTGCGCAGCCGGCACCTCGCCGCGCCATTCCAGGCGACCCTGGCGTATCAGCCGGAACAGTTCCTGCCCTGGCGCCGCCACGGCGCCGACCGTGGCGGTACGCGAGGAGACGATGCCATCGTCCGGGGCCTCGATGCGCGTGTGCCTGAGCCGCAGCTCCTGCGACTGCACCTGGGCGCGGGCTGCGTCCACCCGTGCCTTCGCGGTCGCCTCGGCGGTCAGGA
>CANGXU010000142.1 GCA_947457885.1 Betaproteobacteria bacterium | reverse complement strand
CTCGCCGGAGATGCCTCGCACCTCAACAATCCGATCGGCGGGCTCGGGCTCAACTGCGGCATCCATGACGCGATGGAACTGGTCGACACGCTCGAAGCCGCCCGCGCCGGTGCCGGCGATGAACGCCTCGACCGCTACCAGCGGCGCCGGCGCACGCTCAACGCCGAGTTCATCCAGGAGCAGACCATCAACAACAAGAAACGCCTGGAAGAGAAGGATCCCGCCGCCCGTCAGCGCCGGCTGGACGAACTGCGCGCGACCGAGACCGACCCGGTGAAGCAGAAGGCGTTCCTGATGCGCAGTTCGCTGATCGCCAGTGTGCGCCGCGCCGGCACGATCGACTGACGCCGCGCCTGCCGGCCCTGGCTGCGGCGGCCGCAGCCGCGCCAACCGTTTTCCGCCACTTCCGGTGACTGCCATGACGCCTATGCCGCTGCTGCCGTTCCACCGCCCGTCCGCCGTCCTCGCCCTGGCAGCTTGCGCAGGCGCGCTGCTGGTGGTCGGGGCCCTGCCCGGGGCCGCGCATGCACAGGCCGCATGGCCGAATGCCCCGATCCGCATGGTCGTACCGTTCGCACCCGGTGCGGCCAACGATGCGGTCGGCCGCATCATCGCCGCTCCGCTGTCCTCGGCCCTGGGTACGCCGATACTGGTCGACAACCGTCCGGGAGCCGGCGGCAACCTCGGAGCCGAGATCGCGGCCCGTGCGCCGGCGGACGGCTTCACGCTGTTCCTCGCCAACGTGTCGCACGCGACCAGCGCGTCGATGTACGACAAGCTCGGCTACGACCTGCAGCGCGACTTCGCCCCGGTGTCGCTGATCGGCTCGGGCTCGTATTTCCTGGTGACCCATCCGTCGCTGCCGGTGAAGTCGTTCAAGGAACTGGTCGCCTTCGCTCGCGCGCGGCCGGGGCAGCTCAACGTCGGATCGGCTGGAGCCGGATCCTACCTGTGGGTGGAGATGCTGATGGACCTCACCGGCACCAGGATGACCCACATCGCCTACAAGGGCACGCCGCAGGTTGCGACTGCAGTGCTCGGCGGCGAGATCGCGCTGGGCGCGGTCACCACCGTCGTGGCCTCGCAGCAGGTGAAGTCGGGCCGCCTGCGCGGCCAGGTGGTCAGCAGCCCGCAGCGCTCGACGCTGTCGCCGGAGGTACCCACTGTGCTCGAAGCCGGCTACCGGGAACTCGAGGCGACCACCTGGTACGGGCTGCTGGTGCCAGCCGCGACTCCGAAGGAGATCGTCAACCGGCTGCATGCGGAAACGGTGAAGGCGATGAAGCTGCCCGAGGTGCGCGAACGGTTCGACAACCTCGACATCCGGGCGATCGGATCCTCCCCCGCCGAGTTCGGCACGTTCATTCGCAACGAGGTCACGCGCTGGGCCAAGGTCGTCAAGCAGTCCGGTGCGAAACCGATTTGATGGCGCTGACGTAGACTCCGCCGCTTCCCGGACACCAGGAGTCCCGACGCGGCACTGCCCCTGTCGCTCGAATCGTGATCCGGACCCCGCAGAACAACAGGAGGTCACGATGGCCATTCGGGTATTTGCCAGCAACAGCGTGCGCGGAGTCACCGAAGCGCTGCTGCCTTCGTTCAGGTCGCCCGGCGGCGCGCCGGTCGAGGTCGTGTTCGATGCGGCAAAGGCGCTCCTGCGGCGCATCGCTGCCGGAGAGCGTGCCGACGTCGCACTGCTCGGCACGCCCACCCTCGAAGATCTGGCAGCGCAGGGCTTGATCGACCGATCGAGCATGCGCCCGCTGGCCAGTTCGGGTGTCGGTGTCGGCGTGAAGTCCGGGACCCCACACCCGAAGATCGACACGGTCGATGCGTTCAGGCAGATGCTGCTCGACGCCGAGTCGATCGCGCACACGACCGAGGGCGCCAGCGGCATCTATTTTTCCGGCCTGATCGACACCCTCGGTCTCGGCGCACAGGTACGGCCGAAGACGCGCACCCGGCCCGGAGGGCTGATCGGGGAAGTGCTGGTCGCCGGCGGTGCGCAGGTCGGCATCCAGCAGATATCGGAGCTGCGCGCGGTACCGGGCGTCGACGTGGTCGGTCCGCTGCCGGCGGGCGTACAGAAGATCTTCGGCAACTCGGCCGGCGTGTTCGCCGGCTGCGCAGACCCGGGCGGCGCTGCAGCGCTGATCGCCTTCCTGACCTCGGCGGAGGCCACGCCTGTCTACGAAGCGCACGGGCTCACGGCAGGGCGGGAGGACAAGGCATGACAGATACGGCATTCGAGGGCTTCCGCGAATGGGTCGGACGCCGGCGCGAGGAACACGACACGATCACCGAATGGCCGGTGAAGGCGATGCATGCCACGCTCGACCGGGATACCGGCGCACCGGCGCAGGGCGATGAACTGCCGCCGGCATGGCATTGGCTCTACTTCCTCGATGCATGCCGGGCATCCCGGATCGCGCGCGACGGACATCCGGAACGCGGCGATTTCCTGCCACCGGTACCGTTGCCGCGCCGGATGTGGGCCGGCGGGCGCATGGAGTGGCAGGCCCCGCTGCGCATCGGCGACCGGGCGAGCCGCGTGTCGGAGATCGTGTCGGTCGAGCCCAAGAGCGGGCGCACCGGCACTCTGGTGTTCGTCACCGTGCGCCATACCATTTCAAACGCGTCCGGCATCGCGATCGTCGAGGAGCATGACATCGTGTACCGGGAGGCAGCGCGGCCCGGGGATCCGGTTCCGGCAGCCCGGCAAGGTCCGGCAAACCCGCACTGGTCGCGCGCGTGGGTGCCCGACGAGGTCATGCTCTTCCGCTACTCGGCGCTCACCTTCAACAGCCATCGCATCCATTACGACACGCCCTATGTGACCGGGACCGAAGGTTATGCGGGGCTGGTCGTGCATGGTCCGCTGCAGGCAACCTTGCTGCTCGACCTCGCGCATGCGCATGCGGCGCCCGGACTGAGACTGTCTCGCTTCGAATACCGGGCACTGGCGCCCACGTTCGGTGGCCTGACGCTGTCGATCAACGGCAGCCCGGCGGCGGACGCACGCTCGGCCCAGGTCTGGGCGACAGGGCCAGGGGGCGGACAGACGATGGCAGGCACCGCAACCTACATCTGACCGGATGGGGCACGGTTTCGAAGGTAGTGCCGTCAGTTCCGCATGTAACCGTTTGAAACGAAGCCGATCTCGCGCATAATGAGGGTCGGTGTCCGCAGCGCGTCATATGTACGACTTCGCTCAAGTCAGACGCCACCAGAGCCGTTAATGGCCGCGCAGGGCTTATCGGCCCGTGCGCGCCATGCATGCCTCCGACGATCGCCAACCAGGCCCCCCCGACCGTGCAATCCACGCAGTCCCCCCCGGCTGCTCCCGCCCAGCCTGTCCGGCCCGCTTCGGCGATCGCCGCGACGCCGCTCGGCCGGCGGGTCACGCTGGATGCCGTCGCGGCCGACCTGTTGGCCGATGCGATCATCGACGCCGAGCAGGCGGGGCAGCTGACCCGCGGTGGCCGGTTCAGCAGGTCCGAACTGCATCCGCTCGCGATCGTTGCCGACCAGAAGTGGAAGGATCCCCGTCCCGGGCGCAAGCTGCTCGGCCTGGACAACCTGACCGAGTGGTTCGCCGACAAGGCCGGCCTGCCCTACCTGAAGATCGATCCGTTCAAGATCGACTTCGCGGGCGTGACGCAGGTGATGTCCAACGCGTACGCGACCCGCTTCCGCATCCTGCCGGTGGCGGTGACGCAGCGCGACGTGACGCTTGCGGTCTGCGAGCCGTTCATCCAGGAATGGGAGTCCGAACTCAGGCACATCCTGAAGCGCGACGTGAAGCGGGTGATCGCAAGCCCGGTCGAGATCAGCCAGTACCTGGTCGAGTTCTACACGATCGCCAAATCGGTCAAGGGCGCCTCCGCCGCGCAGGGCGGCGCGATGTCCGATCTCGCCAACTTCGAACAGCTGGTACAGCTCGGCAAGAAGGGTTCCCTCGACGCCAACGACGCGCATGTCGTGTCGCTCACCGACTGGCTGATGCACTACGCGTTCGAACAGCGCGCGAGCGATATCCATCTCGAACCGCGGCGCGAGGTGAGCAACATCCGGTTCCGGATCGACGGCGTGATGCACCAGGTCTACCAGGTACCCACCCCGGTGCTGGCCGCGATGACCAGCCGGATAAAGGTGCTCGGCCGGATGGATGTCGTCGAGAAACGGCGCCCGCAGGATGGTCGCATCAAGACCGTTGCGCCCGACGGCCAGGAGGTCGAGCTGCGCCTGTCGACCATGCCCACCGCCTTCGGCGAAAAGCTGGTCATGCGGATATTCGATCCCGAGGTGCTGCTGCGCGATTACAAGGACCTCGGCTTCTCGGACGACGACCTCGCCAAGTGGAACGGCATGGTGACCAGGCCCAACGGCATCGTGCTGGTCACCGGCCCCACCGGCTCTGGCAAGACGACGACGCTCTACTCCACGCTCAAGCACCTGGCCAACGAAGAAGTGAACGTCTGCACGGTCGAGGACCCGATCGAGATGGTCGAACCCGCGTTCAACCAGATGCAGGTCCAGCACAACATCGGCCTGGACTTCGCAAGCGGCATCCGCACGCTGATGCGCCAGGACCCGGACATCATCATGGTCGGCGAGATCCGCGACCAGGAAACCGCCGAGATGGCGATCCAGGCGTCGCTCACCGGCCATCTGGTGCTGTCGACGCTGCACACGAACGACGCGCCGTCGGCGATCACGCGCATGCTGGATATCGGCGTGCCGCCCTACCTTCTGCACGCGACCGTGCTGGGCGTCATGGCGCAGCGGCTGGTGCGCACGCTCTGTCCGCACTGCAAGGAACCGGCGCCGCTCGACGAGAGCGCCTGGAACCTGCTGGTCGCGCCGTGGAAGGCGCGCAAGCCGGACACCGTGTACCGCGCCAACGGATGCCTCGAATGCCGGATGACCGGTTTCCGGGGGCGGGCGGGTATCTACGAACTCATGGTCCTGTCGGCCAACCTGCGCGGGGTGATCCAGGCCGACTGCGACCTTCTCGAACTGACCGAGCAGGCGGCACGCGACGGCATGAAGCCGCTTCGTATCAGCGGTGCGATGAAGGTAGCCGCCGGGCTGACGACCGTCGAGGAAGTGCTGAAGGTCGCCCCGCCGCAGGTCGGCGAGCGAGCCGGCTCGCGTCGCCAGTGACCAGCGCAGATCGTACCTGTCGGCGGACGCGATGAACGAGCTCCTGCCACGCGCGACATTGGCACCCGAGGGCGCGCCCGGGCCTGCTGCAGGGGCACCGGCACAGGTGCCTGCCTGTCCGAACACCGCGGTGATCGATGCGATCCTGCGCAGCGCCCGCACCGGCGTCGTGGCCGCAGACCTCGACGGGCGGCGCATACGCGTCAACGCGGCACTCTGCGAGATGACCGGCCACAGCGAGGCGGAGCTGCTGGCGCTGGACTTCCGCGCGCAGGTGCACCCGGAAGATCTGCCGCGCAGTCTCGCGCTGCGCGAATCGATGCTCTCCGGCGAACGCGACAGCTACGACTTGCAGCGGCGATTCCGGCGCGCGGACGGCAGCTGGCTCTTGGCGAACGCGACGATTTCGATGGTGCGCGATGGCGCGGGTCATCCATCGTTCATCATGGTCGTGGTGGACGAACTGACCGGGCCACTGCGCAGCGCGCAGGTGCCGGCAGACGCCGAAGACCGGTACCGGGGCATTTCGAGCGATGTCACCCACCGGGTGGTGTCCGAGCGGCGGCTGCGCGAACGCGAGGCCGAGAACCGCCTGCTCGCCGAGATCGTGAACCAGAGCCAGGACGCGATCATCACGCGCGACCTGGACAACCGGATCGTCACCTGGAACGCAGGCGCGACCATGCTGTTCGGGCATGCAGCCGCCGATGTCGTCGGCCGCAACGCGACCGAACTGCTGGGACTGGATCGCTCCGCGGAGACCGTCGCCTTGCGCATCGCGCACCTGCGCGCAGGTGTTTCAACGACCCGCCGCACCCGCATCCGTACCGCGGACGACCGCACGGTCGATATCGAGATCAGGCAGTCGCCGCTGCGCGATGCCGAAGGCCGCCTGATCGGCCAGATCACCATCTCGCGCGACCTGACCGAACGCCTCGAGACCGAACAGGCCCTGCGGGCCAGCGAGGCGCGCAACCGCCTGCTGGCGGCGGTGGTCGAACAGAGCTCCGAAGCGATCCTCATCAAGGATCTCGACAACATCGTGCTGTCTTGGAACGCTGGCGCCGAGCGGATGTACGGCTGGAGCCAGGCCGAAGCGGTGGGCCGCAACATCACCCTGCTGGTGCGCCCCGCCGCGACGGGTACCGACGTCGCGCGGCGGATCGCGCAGGTGCGTCGCGGCGTTCCCGACACCTGGCGCACCGTGAGCTACCGGCGCGACGGCACCCTGATCCACGTCGACGTGAACGTCTCGCCGCTGTTCGACGAGAACGGACGCCACATCGGCGAGATCAGCATGGTGCGCGATATCACCGAGCGCGAGCAGGCAGAAGCCGCGCTGCGCGCAACCCAGGCGCGCAACCGCGAACTGGCACTGATCGTCGACCAGAGCTACGACGCGATCATCACCAAGGACACGCACAATCGCATCCTCACCTGGAACCGGGGCGCCGAACGCATCTTCGGGTGGAGCGCCGCCGAGGCCGTGGGCCGGAATTTCCTCTCGCTGGCCATGCCGGATGCCGGTGAACCGGAACAGCGCGCCGCGATCGAGCGGATCGAAACGCGCACGGCCGATACATGGGAAACAGTCCGCCTCACCAAGGACGGCCGCCGCATTCACGTCGAAGTATCGCTGTCGCCGTTGTTCGACGAAGACGGAAAGCACCTCGGCGAGATCAGCATCAACCGAGACATCAGCGAACGGGTGCAGGCAGAGGAAGCACTGCGAGACCACCGTCTGTTCCTGGAACAGGCGCAGGAGGTCGGCAGCATCGGCAGCTGGGCCTTGTCCCTCACCGGGGGCACGCTCACCTGGAGCGACGAGACGAGGCGCATCTTCGGCATCGGAGGCGACGCCTCCGACGGAAGCGCGGAAACCTTCTGGGAACTTCTCCACCCGGACGACGTAGCGCGCGTACGCACCGCGCACGAGCAGGCGATCTCGGTACGCCGGCCGTTCACCAACCAGTACCGCATCTTCCGGCCTGATGGCGCGCAACGGTGGATCCATGAACACGCGGCGATCATCCGCGACGACCGCGACCAGCCGCTGCGCATGGTCGGCGTGGTGCAGGACATCACCGAGCAGCGGGCAGCGCAGGAGCGCATCGAGTTCCTGGCTACGCGCGATCCGCTGACCGAGCTGCCCAACCGCCTCCTGCTGCGCGACCGCATCACGCATGCTATGGCAGGCGCGGCGCGCAGCGGCACCAAGCTGGCGCTGCTCTTCATTGATCTCGACCAGTTCAAGACGATCAACGATTCGCTGGGGCACTGGGTAGGCGACGAACTGCTGAAGCAGGTCGCCGCGCGGCTGGCCAGCTGCGTGCGCATGGAAGACACGCTGGCGCGCCTGGGCGGCGACGAGTTCGTCCTGCTGCTGCAGGGGCTGACCGATTCCCAGGCGGCCTCGCAGGTCGCAAGCAAGGTGCTCGGGCTGCTCGCCCGCCCCTACCTGATCGAGGGGCACCAGCTGTCTTCTTCGTGCAGCATCGGCATCAGCCTCTACCCGACCGATGGCGAAGACGCCCAGGCGCTGATGAAGAACGCGGACGCAGCGATGTACTACGCGAAGGAACGCGGGCGCGGCAACTACCAGTACTTCTCTGCCGAACTGCACTCGCGCGCGGTCGAACGACTGTCGATCGAGACGGCACTGCGCCGCGCGCTCGAGCGCGGCGAGTTCGAGCTGCACTTCCAGCCGCAGGCACGGATGGACGACTCGACGGTCGTCGGCATGGAAGCGCTGCTGCGCTGGAACCATCCGGACGAGGGCGTGCTCGCACCCAGCCGTTTCATCCGTATCGCCGAGGAAAGCGGCCTGATCGTGCCGCTCGGCGATTGGGCGCTCGACGCGGCGTGCGCCCAGATGCGGGCATGGCTCGATGCCGGCCTGACACCGCCCAGGCTCGCGGTGAACGTCTCCGTCGGCCAGCTCTCGCACGCCTTCGTGCTCGGCGTCGAACGCATCCTCCGGGCGCACCGCATGGATGGCTCGCAGCTGGAGCTGGAGATGACCGAAAGCCTGCTGATGCTGCAGGTCGACGAGAACGTCAAGGTACTGCGCCGGCTCGGCGATCTCGGCGTGCAGATCTCCCTGGACGACTTCGGCACCGGCTACTCTTCGCTCGCCTACCTGAAGAAGTTCCCGATCGACGCGCTGAAGATCGACCGGACCTTCGTGCGAGACATCGTCGAGGACCCGGACGATTCCGCGATCACGGCCGCCGTGGTGTCGATCGGACACCACATGCAGCTGCGCGTGGTCGCCGAGGGGGTCGAGACGCCGGAACAGCTGGCCATCCTGCGCACGATGGGCTGCGACGAGTATCAGGGCTACCTGTTCAGCCGCCCGCTGCCAGCCGCAGGGTTCGCCGCGCGTTTCCTGGGCGGCGCAGCCGCAGGCTCTCCCGCAGCCGCCCTGTCCAGGGTCAGCGGGCGAGGGAACGCATCGCGCGCTCCAGGCCCTCGAGGCTGAGCGGAAACATCCGGTCGCCCATCAGCTTGCGGGTGAGCACGATGGACTCGTGGTACTCCCAGCGCGACTCCGGCTGCGGATTGATCCATGCAGCGTGGCTGTACACGTCGAGCAGCCGCTGCAGCCAGGCAGCACCCGGCTCGTCATTGTTGTGCTCGACGCTGCCCCCGGCGAGCAGGATCTCGTACGGGCTCATCGTCGCGTCGCCGACGATCACCAGCTTGTAGTCGTTGCCGAACTTGTGCAGCACGTCCATCAGCCGGCTTCGCTCGTCGAAGCGGCGCCGGTTGTCCTTCCATACCGACTCGTAGACGAAGTTGTGGAAGTAGAAGTACTCGAGGTGCTTGAACTCCCCGCGCGCGGCCGAGAACAGCTCTTCCACGACGCGGATGTAATCGTCCATCGAGCCGCCGACGTCCAGGAACAGCAGCACCTTCACCGCGTTGTGCCGCTCGGGCACCAGCTTCAGGTCGAGCCAGCCGGCGTTGCGCGCGGTCGAGCGGATGGTGTCGTCCAGGTCGAGTTCCTCCGCGGCTCCCTCGCGCGCGAAGCGGCGCAGCCGGCGCAGCGCGACCTTGATGTTGCGCGTGCCCAGTTCGACATCGGAGTCGAAGTTGCGAAACTCGCGCCGGTCCCAGACCTTCACTGCGCGGCGGTTGCGCGATTCATGCTGGCCGATGCGCACGCCTTCGGGGTTGTAGCCGTATGCGCCGAACGGACTGGTGCCGGCGGTGCCGACCCACTTCGCACCGCCCTGGTGGCGGCCCTTCTGCTCCTCCAGGCGCTGCCTGAGCGTCTCCATCAGCTTGTCCCAGCCACCGAGGGATTCGATCAGCTTCTTCTCTTCGTCGGTCAGCAGTTTCTCGGCCTGCCGGCGCAGCCATTCGTCCGGGATGGCAGTGCGCAGGTCGGGCGCCTGCGACATCACGCCCTTGAAGTACGCGCCGAACACTCGGTCGAAACGGTCGAGGTTCGATTCGTCCTTCACCAGCGCGGTGCGCGCAAGGTAGTAGAAGTCATCCATGCTGCCCCAGGCGACATGACGCTGCAGGCCTTCGATCAGCGTGAGGAACTCGCGCAGCGACACCGGCAGCCCGGCCTTCTTCAGCTCGAACAGGAAGTCGATCAGCATCGCGCGCCTGCGGTCAGCCCTTGCGCCGAGACATGAAGATCAGCCGCTCGAAGAGGTGGACGTCCTGCTCGTTCTTCAGCAGCGCGCCGTGCAGGGGCGGCAGGATCTTGCCGTTGTCGTTGCTGCGCAGCGCCTCGGCGGGTATGTCCTCGGCCATCAGCAGCTT
>CANGXU010000141.1 GCA_947457885.1 Betaproteobacteria bacterium | reverse complement strand
CGACGACCGGCAGTTGCGCGCCGCGCTGGTCGCGCAGGCGATCGGCGTCGGGGCCGCGGTGGTCTCGGCACGTCCGCTGGCGCTGGCGGTGTCGGCTGTCCTGGTCGGAGGCACCTTCGTACTGGTCACGCTGACCGCGCTGCGGGTCGCGCGACTGGTCGAGCCGGCGCACGCGACCCGGCTGTTCGCGGTGATGACGACATGGTTCGCCTTCGGGCAGGTCGCCGGTCCGCTGGTGGCCGAGCGAATGGTGGCGTGGACTGGTGGTTTCGGCGCTGCGCTCGCCCTGGCCGGTGCCAGCCTGGTCCTGGCGATCGCGCTGACCCCGGTCGCGCCGCGCCGCGCGGGCTGATCGGCCCCGCCATGCGCGCACCGATTGCGCAGTCGGTGTAATGTTCGCGCCGTCATCGAATCCCACACGAGGAGCCGTGCCCATGTCGACACCCGCATCTACGATCCAGCGCCCGCAGGTCATCGCGCTTGAAGAACACTACTTCGATGCCGAACTGTCGAAACTCTTCGAGGGCTACGAAGCGCAGCCGAAGATGGGCAAGCGCCTGCTCGACATGGACGACGAGCGCATCCGCCTGATGGACGAGGCCGGCGTCGACATCCAGGTCCTGTCGCATGCCGCGCCGGGCACGCACCGTCTGGATGCCGCCACTGCAGTGCCGATCGCGCAGCGGGTGAACGACCGCCTGAAGCAGATCATCGACCGCAACCCGTCGCGCTTCGCGGGCTTCGCCACGCTGCCGGCGATCGACCCGGAGGCAGCCGCCGACGAACTGGAGCGCTGCGTGACGAAGCTCGGCATGAAGGGCGCGATGATCCACGGCCTGACCAACGGCCTGTTCATCGACGACAAGCGATTCTGGCCTATCTTCGAGCGCGCGGAAAAGCTCGATGTGCCGATCTACATCCACCCGTCGCGCCCACACCCGGCGGTGATCGAGGCCTACTACAAGGACTACGTGCAGGAGTTCCCCTCGATCACGAACGCCGGCTGGGGCTTCGGCATCGAGACCGGCACCCAGTGCCTGCGCCTGGTGCTGTCGCGCGTCTTCGAGAGCTACCCGGAGCTGAAGATCATCTGCGGCCATCTCGGCGAGGGCCTGCCGTTCCTGCTCTGGCGCATCGACATGACGATGTCGCGCTCGGGCAACACGCCGCTGTACTTCCGCGAGACCTTCCGCAACAACTTCTGGCTGACCACCAGCGGTGCGTTCTCGCATGCCGCGCTGCTGTGCACGGTGATGGAGATGGGCATCGACCGCATCCTGTTCGGTATCGACTATCCCTACTGCGAGAACGCACCCGGCACCGAGTGGATGAAGGACGTGCCGCTGTCGACCGAAGACCGCATCAAGATCCTGAACGGCAACGCGAAGAAGCTGCTGCGCATGTAGTCGGCGCCGCCGTGCGGCGGGCGCTTGCCGTGTCCGCCGCGCGGTCGTCGTACTGGCTGCAGGCTTCCAGGCCAGGGATGCCAGCCTAGCCTGACCGTACCGGCGGCTCGATGGTGCCGATGTGCATGCCGTAGCTGCCGCGCCGGCGGTCGTCGAAGTAGTGGGTGAGGGTGTTGCGCACCGTCGCGAACGCGATCTCCTGCCACGGGATCTCGGCCTCGGCGAACAGCTTCACCTCCAGCGATTCCTCGCCCGCGCCGAACCCCAGGTCGAGCAGGCGTGCGCGGAACAGCAGGTAGACCTGGCTGATGTGCGGGATGTTGTACATCGCGTAGAGGTGCAGCAGCTCGACCCTTGCATTTGCTTCCTCCAGCGTCTCGCGGGCAGCGCCCTGCATCGTGGTCTCGCCGTTCTCCATGAACCCGGCCGGCACCGTCCAGTAGCCGCGCCGCGGCTCGATCGCCCGGCGGCAGAGCAGGATCCTGTCTTCCCACTCCGGGATGCAGCCGACCACCATCTTCGGGTTCTGGTAGTGGATCGTGCTGCAGGCATCACAGACGAAGCGCGGCAGCGCATCGCCGGCCGGTACCTTCAGACTAACGGGTGCACCGCAGTGGCTGCAGAAGTTCATCGTCTCGACCAGTCGCAGGGAGCCGGATTATCGCATCGCAGGCGCGCTTACGCGCCCGCGGCCACCGGCGCGCCGGTGGCGCAGAACGGGGCATGCTCCTTCGGTTCGTCGACAGGGTGGGCGATGCGGCGCGCCTCGAGCTTCTGCGGCAGCATCGACCGGGGTCTTTCAGGCGTGGGCTGGATGATATAGTTCCCGCCGTGAAGATAGCGCTGGCACAACTCAATCTAACCCTCGGCGACCTCGCGGGCAATGCGGCGAAGATTGTCGGCGCGGCGCACGAGGCCCTTCAGGCCGGGGCGACGCTGCTGGTGACGCCGGAACTCGCGATCTGCGGTTATCCGCCTGAAGACCTGCTGCTTCGGGAAGACTTCTATCGCTACTGCGACGAGGCGGTCGAGCGCGTCGCGCGCGAGGCGCCCGGCATAACGATCGTGATCGGCCATCCGCACACGCACGGCGGGCGCCGCTACAACGCTGCCTCGGTGCTGCGCGGTGGCCAGGTGGTCGCGCGCTACCACAAGCGCAACCTGCCCAATTACACGGTGTTCGACGAGCAACGCTACTTCGATGTCGACACCGCGCCCTGCGTCTTCGAACATGAAGGCATGCGCTTCGGCATCAACATCTGCGAGGATGTCTGGGGGCCGCAGGGCAGGGCGCATGGTGAGCCGCGGCCCTTCCCGCACGGCGAACATGCGGTTGCAAGCGAATCCGGCCCGGCGCCGGCGCCGCTTGCCGCGCGCGAGGCGGGCGCGCAGTGCCTGCTGGTGCTCAACGCCTCTCCCTACCACGTGCAGAAGCAGCGCGCGCGCTACGACGTGGTGCGCAAGCGGGTAGCCGAGACCGGCATGCCGGTGGTGTTCGTGAACCATGTCTGCGGCCAGGACGAACTGGTGTTCGACGGAGCGTCGTTCGCGATCGACGCCGGCGGCGGGCTCGCGCTGCAGATGCCCTGGTTCGAGGAGCAGCTGGGCCTGGTCGAGTTCGATGGCGCGCGGCTGGCGAAGGGGCCCTGCTCGGCCGAGCTGGAACTCGAGGAGGAGGTCTATCGCGCGCTCTGCCTGGGCGTGCGCGACTACCTCGGCAAGAACGGCTTTCCCGGCGCGCTGCTGGGTCTGTCCGGCGGCATCGATTCGGCGCTCACCCTCGCGATAGCGGTCGACGCCATCGGTGCCGACAAGCTGCATGCGGTGATGATGCCCTCGCAGTTCACCGCCGGCATGAGCGTCGACGATTCGCGCAAGATGGTCGAGATACTCGGCGTGCGATACAGCGAGCTGGCGATCAAGCCGGTTTTCGACGCATTCCTCGAGACCCTCGAGCCGGAGCTCAGGGGTACCCGCCCCGACACTACCGAAGAGAACCTGCAGGCACGAATCCGCGGCACGCTGCTGATGGCGCTGTCCAACAAGTTCGGTTCCATCGTGCTGACCACGGGCAACAAGAGCGAGATGAGCGCCGGCTATGCCACGCTCTACGGCGACATGGCCGGCGGCTTCGCGGTGCTGAAGGATATCTCCAAGACCCTGGTGTACCGCCTGTCTCGCTGGCGCAACCGCAACGGCGAGGTGATCCCGCAGCGTATCATCGACCGGCCGCCGAGCGCCGAACTGCGTCCCGACCAGACCGACCAGGACAGCCTGCCGGAGTACGACGTGCTCGATGGCATCATCGAGGCCTACGTCGAACACGACCAGTCGCCCGACGAAATCGTCGCTGCCGGATTTGACCGCGCGGCCGTCGAACAGACGGTGCGCCTGATCCGGCTCGCCGAGTACAAGCGCCGGCAGTCGCCGGTGGGTATCCGGGTCACCCCGCGCGGGTACGGCAAGGACTGGCGCTACCCGATCACCAACCGTTTCCGCCACTGATCCGCCGTTCCTCCATCCACCGCCAGGAGCCATCGATGAAGAAGATCGAAGCGATCATCAAGCCCTTCAAGCTCGAAGAGGTCCGTGAGGCGCTGTCCGAGATCGGTGCGAGCGGGCTCACAGTGTGCGAGGTCAAGGGCTTCGGCCGGCAGAAGGGCCATACCGAGCTCTACCGTGGCGCCGAGTACGCGATCGATTTCCTGCCCAAGATAAGGATCGAGGTGGTCCTGCCCGATAGCCTGCTCGATGCGGCGATCGAGGCGATCACAAGGTCTGCGCGCACCGGCAAGATCGGCGACGGCAAGATCTTCGTCTACGACGTCGAGCAGGCGATCCGCATCCGCACCGGCGAGACCGGCGAAGCCGCGATCTGACCGGCTGCCACGCGCGGTTCTGTTCCTAGCCTCGCTCGCGCGCCTTCAGCAGCACGAACATCGCGCCACCGCCGCCGTCGCGCGGCGTGGCCTCGCAGAAGGCCAGCACCTCGTCGCGCTGCGCAAGCCAGTGCGCAACCCTCGACTTCAGCACCGGCTCCCGGTTGCGCGAGCGCAGGCCCTTGCCGTGGATTACCCGGATGCAGCGCACGCCCCGTCGCGTACATTCCGACAGGAAGGTGCCGAGGTGCACCCGCGCTTCCTCGCGCGTCATCCCGTGCAGGTCGATCTCGCCCTGCAGTATCCAGTGTCCACGGCGCAGCTTCCGGAACACCAGGGGCGACACGCCGTCGCGCTTGAACGCCAGTTGTTCGCCGGTCTGGTTGTCGAACTCCCAGGCGACCGTATCGCTCAGGCTGTCGGCCAGCGCCGCGCGGTCGTCTGCCCAGCGCTGCAGCGGCAGCGGGCGCACCCGCGGTGGGGGCGGCAGCACGCGTCCCGTGTCCGGCAGCGGGCTTGCATCGGACACCGCTGCCCGGAACAGCCCCGCATCGGACAGGTCGACCGCCGGCCGGATGACCGGTGCCAGCGGCGGCGGGCGTTCAACGGCGCGGCCGCCGCGGCCCTGGCCGGCGCGCGTGCCGATGGTGACTGCGCGCAACCGCCTGAAACGGTCGTCCATAGGACACCCGCACTGCCGGCCGAGGCGTCTACTTCAGCCCGTCGAGATAGCGCTCGGCATCCAGCGCCGCCATACAGCCTGTGCCGGCGCTGGTGATCGCCTGCCGGTACACATGGTCCTGCACGTCGCCGGCAGCGAATACGCCCGGCACCGAGGTGGCGGTGGCGTTGCCTTCGGTGCCGCTGCGGGTGGTGATATAGCCACCCTTCATCTCGAGCTGTCCCTCGAAGATGCCGGTGTTCGGCGTATGGCCGATCGCGATGAACACGCCGTGCACCGCGAGGTCTTTCTTGTCGCCGGTTCCGGTCGAGCGGATACGCACGCCGGTCACGCCTTTGTCGTCGCCCAGCACCTCGTCGACCTCATGGTTCCACTCGATACGGATGTTGCCGTTCTTCGCCTTCTCCATCACGCGGTCGATCAGGATCTTCTCGGAGCGGAAGCGATCGCGTCGGTGGATCATGGTGACCGTCCTTGCGATGTTCGACAGGTACAGCGCTTCTTCGACCGCGGTATTGCCGCCCCCGACGACCGCGACGTCCTGGCCCTTGAAGAAGAAGCCGTCGCAGGTCGCGCAGCCGGATACCCCGCGCCCGAGCAGCGCCTGTTCGGATTCGATGCCGAGGTATTTTGCAGACGCGCCGGTGGCGACGATGAGCGCATCACAGGTGTAGATGCCGTTGTCGCCTTCCAGCCACAGCGGGCGCTGCTGAAGGTCGACCTTGCTGATCTGGTCGAACAGGATCTCGGTGCCGAAGCGCTCGGCGTGGCGGGTGAAGCGGTCCATGAGGTCGGGGCCCTGCACGCCATCGGCATCGGCGGGCCAGTTGTCCACGTCTGTCGTGGTCATCAGTTGCCCGCCCTGGGCGTAGCCAGAAACAACTACGGGTTTGAGGTTGGCGCGCGCGGCATAGACGGCAGCGGTGTAGCCGGCGGGGCCGGAGCCGAGGATCAGCAGCCGTATGTGACGGACAGGCTTGGCGGACATGGAGCACTCCCGAAATGACAGAGTACGATTGTACACGCGACGCTGGTCGACAGTCTGGACCGTGCCGAGTTATTTCTTCAAATTCAGCGTGTTACGTTTTTCCTGCGGCTCTGTTCGAGGGTCGGGCCGACGGCATCGGACGGCGCTGCGGCAGGCGTCGCTAAAGTGCCGGCGGCCAGGGTCGATAAGTGACAGATGGTTTGCAAACGTGAAGCATTTCCTTGCACACGCGGGTACCCACCCTACCTCCTGACGCTATAATTGGATGTGGATAGAAGTAAGTGCAGCAACCGACCGGTGGCAGCCCCCAGCCGGTGGACTGAACGACGATGGCCGCGTGAGCTTCGCTGCACGTTCGAACCTGCCTTTGCCGGGCGGGTGGACGGGGTGGCAGGCATGTCACGCGACCAGATGTTCCCGCGACCGAGGTTCTCCGTGCCCGCTTCCCCCACCGTCATTTCCACGCTGCGTCTGGTGCCGTTCTTCGCGGCCCTGCCCGATTCCGACCTGGAACGGCTTGCGTCGACCGCGCGTCAGAAGAAGTGCGCGAAGCATACGGTGATCATGTCGCAGGGTGACGACACCGATTCGCTTTCTCTCTACATCATCGCGTCGGGCCGGATCAAGGTCGGTATCAGCGACGAGGAGGGCAAGGAAGTCATCCTGTCGATCCTCGGACCGGGACAGTTCTTCGGCGAGATGTCGCTGGTCGACGATCATCCGCGCTCGGCGAACATCGAGACGATGGAAGCCTCCGAGTTCGTCGTCGTGAACAAGGAGGATTTCAAGCGCTTCCTGTCGCAGAACTTCGACATGGCACTTTCGTTCATGAAGGAACTCGTGCGCCGCCTGCGCGAGGCCGACAAGAAGATCGAGAGCCTGGCGCTGATGGATGTCTACGGCCGGGTCGCGCGCGTGCTGCTCGACATGGCCGAGGAGACCGTCGATGGCAGGCTGATGATCAAGCGCCGGCTTACCAAGCAGGACATCGCCCGGATGATCGGTGCCTCGCGCGAGATGGTCAGCCGCGTGATGAAGGATCTCGTCGAAATGAACCACGTGAGCTTCCATGGCTCCGTGATCGTGCTGAACGACAACCTCGCGGAATCCACGCGCTGATCCGCAAGGTCCGATTTCCCGGCCGCCGTGCCGCGAGCATCCTGCGGCGGCAGTGCCTGGCCCGGGGGGCGCCTGTGCGCCGGTATACTTGCCGCTGCGGGCTGCCCGCTTTCCGGAGACCGGTCGTTTGTCCCAAGCCGCACGCAAGGCCCCTGAACCTTCCGCCCTCACGCTGACGCCGGGCCGCATCGCCGGCCTGCTTCGCGAGTCCTGGTGGCTCGGCCTCGTGGCGGCGGTGATCTACCTGGCGATGGTGCTCTACACCTTCGACCGGGCCGATCCGGGCTGGTCTCACAGTGCCCAGGTCACCGACATCCGAAACGCCGGCGGTGCCGTCGGTGCGTGGGTGTCCGATCTTCTCCTCTGGCTGTTCGGAATGTCGGCATGGTGGTGGCTCGCGTTCTGCCTGTACCTGATCTGGTGGGTCTATCGCCGGCTGGACGATCTGCTGAAACTCGAGAGGGCGCACCTCGCGGTCGCAGTGGCCGGCTTCCTGATGCTCCTGGTCGGGAGCAGTTCGCTCGAGGCGCTGCGCCTGTACAGCCACACCGCTGCGCTGCCGCTCGCGCCCGGCGGCATGGTCGGTCTGGTGTTCAGCGGTGCGGTGTCTTCGGCGCTCGGCTTCACCGGCGCGACCCTGATGTTCCTGGTGATGATGGCGGTGGGCTTCAGCCTGTTCACCAACCTCTCGCTGATGGCGCTGATCGAGAAGACCGGCGAGATCGTCGAACGCGGATTCGAATGGGCGCTGGCGAAATGGCACGAGCGCCAGGACCGGAAGATCGGCGCCCAGGCGGCCGTCGAGCGCAAGGAAGTGGTCGAAGTCGAGCGCAAGCGCTTCGAGCACCACGAGCCTGTCCGCATCGAACCCCCGAAGGTCGAGATCGTGCCGTCGGTACGGGTCGAGAAGGAGAAGATCAAGGCCAAGCAGACCAAGCTGTTTGCGGACCTGCCCGATTCCCCGCTGCCGCCGCTCGGGCTGCTGGACGAGGCCCAGGTCCAGGTCGAGGTGGTCGGAAAAGATACGCTCGAGTTCACCTCGCGGCTGATCGAGAAGAAACTCGCCGACTTCGGCGTCGAGGTGAAGGTGGTCGCGGCCTACCCGGGCCCGGTTATCACGCGCTACGAGGTCGAGCCGGCCACCGGCGTGAAGGGCAGCCAGGTGGTGAGCCTCATGCGCGACCTCGCGCGTGCGCTGTCGGTAGTGAGCATCCGCGTGATCGAGACCATTCCGGGCAAGACATGCATGGGGCTCGAGATACCGAATCCCAGGCGGCAGATGGTGCGCCTGTCCGAGATCCTTTCCTCGCAGGTGTATGCCGAGAATCCATCTTCCCTCACCGTCGCCCTCGGCAAGGACATCGGCGGCAAGCCGATGGTGGCCGACCTCGCGAAGATGCCGCACCTGCTGGTGGCCGGCACCACCGGGTCGGGCAAGTCGGTGGGTATCAACGCGATGATCCTGTCTCTGGTCTACAAGTCGACCGCCGACGAAGTGCGCATGATCATGATCGACCCGAAGATGCTCGAACTGTCGATCTACGAGGGTATCCCGCACCTGCTGGCGCCGGTGGTGACCGACATGACCAAGGCGGCGGTGGCGCTGAACTGGTGCGTGGCCGAGATGGACCGTCGCTACAAGCTCATGTCCGCGCTTGGCGTGCGAAACGTCGCCGGCCTGAACGCGAAGATCCGCGAGGCCGAGAAGGCCGGTACGCCGCTGGTCGATCCGATCGAGGCCGCCGCCGCCAAGGAAGCCGAGGCGGCGATGATCAGTTCGCGGCTGGGTAGTGGCGAGGACCCGGAGTCGATCCGCTCCACGGTTCCGCCGCCCGATCCGCTGCTGCCGCTGCCGCTGATCGTGGTGGTGATCGATGAACTCGCCGACCTGATGATGGTCGTCGGCAAGAAGGTCGAGGAGCTGATCGCCCGCCTCGCACAGAAGGCGCGTGCCGCCGGCGTGCACCTGATCCTTGCTACCCAGCGGCCGTCGGTGGACGTGATCACCGGCCTGATCAAGGCGAACATCCCGACGCGCATCGCTTTCCAGGTCTCGAGCAAGATCGATTCGCGCACCATCCTCGATCAGATGGGCGCCGAGGCGCTGCTCGGCCAGGGCGACATGCTTTACCTGCCGCCGGGAACCGGTTACCCGCTGCGGGTGCACGGAGCGTTCGTCTCCGACGATGAAGTGCACCGTGTCGTCGATTACCTGAAGAAGCTCGGAGCACCGCAGTACGACCCGGCCGTGCTGGCCGGGGATTCGCTCGAGGACGGCGGCGCGGCAGGCGAGGGGGCAGCCGCATCGGCGGATGCCGAGACCGATGCGCTGTACGACGAGGCGGTCGCGATCGTGCTCAAGACGCGCCGTCCGTCGATCTCGCTGGTGCAGCGGCACCTGCGTATCGGCTACAACCGGTCGGCGCGGTTGATCGAACAGATGGAGCGCGCAGGCCTGGTTTCCCCGATGCAGACGAACGGCAACCGCGAGGTGCTGGTGCCGGCCGGCGGCGGCGAGCGGTGAGCATCGTGCGCCGCGTCCGGAAAGGCCGCATGGCCATCTGCGCGTGCACGGTGCTGCTGGCATGCCTGCACGGCCTGCCGGGGGCGCTGGCGCAGCAGGTGCAGCCGAGGGCAGCCGATCGCACCGGACCGGGCAGCGACACCCAGCCGCTCACGGCCCAGCCGCTGCCGCCCGCAGCATCCGGACGCGGCGGCAGCGAGGTGTTCCGATCGGTCGATGAGAACGGCACGCCGTCTTTCAGCCAGAGCCCGCCGTCCGGTCGTGCGTCGCAGCCGGTCGAGCTGAAACCGTTGTCGGGCAGCATCGACACCGTGAAGCCCGTCCCCGGTCCGGTTGCCGCGCCGGCGCCGCGG
>CANGXU010000140.1 GCA_947457885.1 Betaproteobacteria bacterium | reverse complement strand
CGTCCGATCTACGAGAAGACTGCGGCCTACGGCCACTTCGGACGCAACGAGCCAGAATTCACGTGGGAGAAGACCGACAAGGCCGCCGCACTGAAGGCCGACGCCGGCATCTGATCGACACCACGCACTGCCGTACCGGAACGCCCCGCATCGCGGGGCGTTTTGCTTTCTGCCTGCCGGGTCAGATATGCAGCACGCTGTGTACCTCGCATCCGGCGAGGCGCCCCCGCCCGAGCAGCGACGGCAACTCCAGCAGGAACGCTGCACCGGCGACCACGCCGCCTGCACGCGCCAGCAGTTCGACGGCCGCAGCGGCCGTACCACCGGTCGCCAGCACGTCATCGACCAGTAGCACGCGGGTACCCGCCGGCAGCGCATCGCGATGGATCTCGAGCGAGGCGGTTCCGTACTCGAGCGCGTAGCTGACTGCCTCGACGCCCGCGGGCAGCTTTCCCGCCTTGCGCAGCGGCACGAATCCCGCTGCCAGTTCGCGCGCGACCAGCGCGCCGAAGATGAAGCCGCGCGCCTCGACGCCGGCCACCCGAGTAATCCCGGCAGCGCGGAAAGGGTCGGCCAGCGCCGAGACCGCACGGCAGAGCGCAGCGGGATCGGCCATCAGCGGGGTGAGGTCACGGAATGTGACGCCGGGAATCGGAAAATCCGTCACCGATCGGACCAAAGTGAACAGGTCGTCGTGCAGGCCGGCCATCGAAACGCTCCTGAAAGGGGACGGCACCCTCAAGAAATCGAGAGAGTGACCGTAACACTCAGAATATCGCTGCCTACGCTCCCTCCGACGGCTACATGTTGAAAAGAATATCGGTCAGCCAGCTGCTCGTCGGTATGCATGTGCACGAACTGTGCGGGTCCTGGCTGGACCATCCGTTCTGGCGCACACGGTTCCTGGTGAAGGAGGCGCGTGATATCGATCGCCTCCTAGACGGCGGCGTCCGGGAAGTCTGGATCGACACGTCGAAAGGCGCGGATGTCGAAACCACCGTCGGCGTTGAACCGCTGCCCCCGCGCGAGGACGCCAGCCGGCGGATCGACGCCGAGCGCGCGCGCGCGGCCGAGGTGCGCACACCCGCTCGCGCAGAGATGGGTGCGGAGCTGGAGCGAGCTGCGCGCATCTGCGAGAACGCCCGGGACGCCATGATCTCGATGTTCTCGGAAGCGCGGATGGGCGAGGCTATCGATTCGGCGGGCGCGCTCGAACTGGTGGACGAGATCAATGCATCGGTCGAACGCAATCCGGGTGCACTGATCAGTCTGGCCCGGTTGAAGACGGTCGATGACTATACGTTCATGCATTCGATCGCGGTCTGCGGACTGATGCTGTCGCTGGGCCGCCAGCTCGGTCTCGACGCCCGGCAGTTGCGCGACGCCGGGATGGCCGGACTGCTGCACGATCTGGGGAAAGCCGTGGTTCCGGCAAACGTGCTGAACAAGCCCGGGAAGCTGACCGACGCGGAGTTCGATCTCGTGAAGAAACATCCGCAACTGGGCCATGCCATCCTGATCGAGGCAGGCAAGGTAGGCGAGATCGCACTCGACGTCTGCCTCCATCACCATGAACGGGTCGATGGAACCGGCTACCCGCACGGCCTCAAAGGCAGCGCGATCAGTCTGTATGCGAAGATGGGTACGGTATGCGATGTCTACGACGCGATCACGTCGAACCGCCCGTACAAGACGGGCTGGAATCCTGCCGAGTCGATACGACAGATGGCAGGGTGGTCGAAAGGCCATTTCGACGAACGGGTGTTCTACGCATTCGTGAAGAGCGTCGGCATCTATCCCGTCGGATCGCTGGTACGGATGGCGTCGGGAAGGCTCGGCGTGGTGACCGAGCAGAACGAAGGCGGGCTCACCACGCCCAGGGTGAAGCTGTTCTTCTCGATCGGGGCTGACGCGCGCATTCCAACGGAGATCATCGACCTGTCGCACAAGGGCATGGTCGACCGGATCATCGGGCGGGAAGATCCGGAGAAGTGGGATTTCCGCGACCTCGACACGATGTGGGCAGGCGTTTCGGAGGCCGCGCCCCCTCCGAAAGCGACCTGACGCGGCAATCCCGCGCGGGAGAGAGCGGGGGCAGTGCGCAGGCACATGCTGGCCACAGCGGGCACATCATGGCGGTACGGCAGGCAAAAATGCCTGCGTCCATCCATTTTCCTGGGTTACACTCCGGCCGCTTCGAGGAGCGCTGCAGCCGTCGCCTGCCGGAGGATCGTCCCGATCCCGTTCGGTCACGATGGCCAGGCTCGAAGCGGTCTGGTCTCTGCAACGGCGCTCGCAAACTTTTTTCTGAAAAGAAAGGGGGGCGCGAGATGAGCGCCGTACTGAAATCCGCCGTAACCGAAGACTTCAAGGTAGCAGACCTGAGCCTGGCCGAATGGGGCCGCAAGGAAATCGCAATCGCCGAGACCGAGATGCCCGGCCTGATGGCGATCCGTGAAGAGTTCAAGAGCCAGCAACCGCTGCGCGGTGCACGCATCACCGGCTCGCTGCACATGACGATCCAGACCGCCGTGCTCATCCAGACCCTGGAAGCCCTCGGCGCGAAGGTCCGCTGGGCGTCGTGCAACATCTATTCGACGCAGGACCATGCCGCCTCGGCGATTGCCGCCGCCGGGACGCCGGTGTTCGCGGTCAAGGGCGAGTCGCTGGCCGAGTACTGGGACTACACGCACCGGATCTTCGAGTGGGCCGACGGTGGCTACACGAACATGATCCTCGACGACGGCGGCGATGCAACGCTGCTGCTGCACCTGGGCACGACCGCCGAAACAGATCCGTCGGTGCTGGTGAACCCGACCAGCGAGGAAGAGACCTGCCTGTTCGCCTCGATCAAGGCGACGCTGGCGAAAGACCCCAAGTGGTATTCGACCCGCCTGAAGCATGTCAAGGGCGTGACCGAAGAGACCACCACCGGCGTGCACCGGCTGTACCAGATGCACAAGGAAGGCCGACTGGCGTTCCCCGGCATCAACGTCAACGACTCGGTCACCAAGTCGAAGTTCGACAACCTGTACGGCTGCCGCGAATCGCTGGTCGACGGCATCAAGCGCGCCACCGACGTGATGATTGCCGGCAAGGTCGCGGTAGTCGCGGGCTACGGCGACGTGGGCAAGGGCTCGGCACAGGCCCTGCGCGCGCTGTCGGCCCAGGTGTGGGTGACCGAAGTCGACCCGATCTGCGCGCTGCAGGCCGCGATGGAAGGCTACCGCGTCGTGACGATGGACTACGCCGCCGACAAGGCCGATATCTTCGTCACCGCGACCGGCAACTTCCATGTGATCACCCATGACCACATGAAGCAGATGAAGGACCAGGCCATCGTCTGCAACATCGGCCACTTCGACAACGAGATCGACGTCGCGTCGATCGAGCAGTACAAGTGGGAAGAGATCAAGCCGCAGGTCGACCACGTGATCTTTCCGGACGGCAAGCGGATCATCATGCTGGCCAAGGGCCGGCTGGTGAACCTCGGCTGCGGTACCGGCCATCCGTCCTACGTGATGAGCTCGTCGTTCGCCAACCAGACGATCGCCCAGATCGAGCTGTTCACCCAGACCGACAAGTACCCGGTCGGCGTCTACGTGCTGCCCAAGCACCTCGACGAGAAGGTCGCGCGCCTGCAGCTGAAGAAGCTGAACGCGCAGTTGACGGAGCTGACCGATACGCAGGCCCGATACATCGGCGTGCAGAAGGAAGGTCCGTACAAGCAGGAGCAGTACCGCTACTGATCGCGGCTACCGCCCCGGCCTGCCGTGCCGGGGCGGTTATTCCACCATCCTGCGTGCTGGGCACCCGGGCCGACGGATTCGCTGCGGCAGGCCACTGTCCAGGCCGGTTGAAGGAACACACATGCAGACCCAGCGCGCATTCGACAGGACGTTCAGTTTCGAATTCTTCCCGCCGAAGACGCCGGAAGGTGTCGCCAGGCTGCGCGCGACGCGCGAACAGCTCGCCCAGCTCAAGCCGAAGTTCTTCTCCGTGACCTTCGGGGCCGGCGGCTCGACCCGTGACCGGACCCTGGAGACGGTGATCGAGATCCAGTCGTCCGGAAACGAAGCCGCGCCTCATCTGTCGTGCATCGGATCGACGCGCGAGAACATCACCGCGATCCTCGAGCAGTACAAGGCCAACGGTATCCGCCACATAGTCGCGCTGCGCGGCGACCTGCCGTCCGGCACCGTCGATGCCGGCGAGTTCCGCTACGCGAACGAACTGGTAGCGTTCATCCGCCAGCAGACCGGCGACTGGTTCCACATAGAAGTAGCCGCCTATCCCGAGGTGCATCCGCAGGCCCGCTCGCCGAAGGACGACCTTGCCAACTTCAAACGCAAGGTCGACGCCGGCGCGAACTCGGCGATCACCCAGTACTTCTTCAACAACGACGCCTACTTCGACTTCGTCGACCGCTGCGAGGCCGCCGGCGTGACGATCCCGATCGTCCCGGGCATCATGCCGATCGGCAACTACACCCAGCTCGCCCGCTTCTCGGAGATGTGCGGCGCCGACATCCCGCGCTGGATGCGGCTGCGGCTGCAGGAATTCGGTGACGACAAGGCGTCGATCCGTGCGTTCGGGCTGGATGTCATCACCGACATGTGCGATCGCCTGCTGCAGGCCGGAGCGCCGGGACTGCACTTCTACTCCCTGAACCAGGCCGGACTCACAACCACCATCTGGCAGCGACTCGGGCTGTAACCCGGGCGCCGGTTCAGGCCGTCCACTGCCTCAGCGGAGGCAGATCCTGTACGAGTGCCTGCTGGCGGCAGCAGCGTACCAGAGCATCGGCTGCTGCCAGCACCTCGTGTTCGCTGCGTCGTCCCATCCAGGCGAGTTGCACCCAGTTGCGCTCGCGCAGGTAGCGGCTCTCCCAGGCGATCGTGCTGCCCACACGCTGCATGGCGGCGCCGACAGCGGCCGCATCGAGCCAGACCGGCAGTTCGACGGTGACCAGGAATGGCGCGGCCGACTCGTCCGCCACCAGCACCCGCAAGCCACCCGCAGCCAGCCGCGACACCACCGCCCGATGCAGGGTGCCAGAGGCAGGCAGTGCCAGCGACGGCGCGCTGCTGGATGCCGGCATCCAGCAGCACTGCTCGATCGCCCTGTCCAGCGCATCGAGAAGGTTGGACGACAGCGACCAGGCGATGCCATCCTGCTCCCGGTACCAGGCGAGGTCCAGGCAGCGCGGCATACCTGGCAGGCGCGCGGCAACCAGCGCATCGGCACGGTGGAATACCAGTGCCAACCCGGTCAGTGCGGCGAGACCCTTGCCGCTGACGCCGGAAGCCAGGCCGATTCCGTCCAGCGCTACCGGCAGGTTACCGATCGAACTCACGCAGTCGAGCACCGGCAGGCAAACGAGACGTTCGCACAGGGCGCGAAACCCGTCGACGTCATTGAGGCGGCCGGTCGAGGTTTCGCAGTGGACCATCCAGGCCCATGCCGGCCGCTGCCCGGCCAGCGACGCCGCGATCGCGGGGAAGTCGAAGGCCTGCCCCCAGTCGACCCGAACCACGTCGGCCGCCGCAGCAGCACCGGACACGTGTGCAGCGAGCCGCTCACCGAACTCGCCGTTCACCAGAACCAGTCCCCGGCCGGGACGCCGCGCGAGCTGGGCTGCGATCGCGTCGTTGGCCAGCGTACCTGTCCCGGCCAGCACCTGGACATCCTCCGCCCCAGTCGCGGCACACAGACGCTCGCGTATCCGGCGCAGCGTGGCCATCACCGTTTTGCCTCGGTGCGCGCGCGGATGGACGGCCGCGGCCTGCAGCACTGCGGGGACGACCCGGGGGAGTGATGGCGAGAAGGGCGCCACGTCCAGCCCTTCCCCGGCTGGACGGGCGTGCGCCACCGAGCGCAGGCTGGTGTTCAGCGCCTCCCGCCGCAGCAGCATCGGCTGGTACTCCGCGTCGACGGAACCGACGCGCGGCCCGAACGGTTCGAAGCCGAGCTGCCGATAGAGCTTGAATTGCCGGGTCGTGCCCGATATGAGCAGCAGGTCGAGGCCGCGGCTGTGGGCCGTACGCCACAGCTCGCGCATCAGGCCAGCGATCGCGCCACGATGCCGGTGGCGCGGCCGGATCGCGAGCAGGCGCACCTCCCCGGCGTACCGGTCCGGGGGCAGCCAGTCGTCGAGCGACGGCGGCTTCGCGTCCAGAGAGAACGGACGCCGATCGCGCAGCGCGACCATCGCAACCACTTCGTCGCCGCACTTGCCGACGACATACAGGTTCTCGGCATGGAAGCGATCGACCATGCGACCATCGGTCCGCGCCGGATGCTGCGGGATCTCGAGGCAGAACGTGTCGTGGTTCAGACGATGGACCTGTTCGAACTCATCGTCGGTCGACGCAATGGAGAAACGAAGTCGGGACATGTCGGCGGCAGGCGCTTGCAGTGGAACCGCTGGCAGCATCGCGGCAGACGGTAGCGGCGTCAATCCATGCCTGCAGCGGGTCGCCGCACGATTCCGCGCGGATCGCCTGCCGATACCTGCTCAACGCACCATCGAGAAGCGCACCGTCTCTTCGTTGTCCGTCGACGAATGCCCGAACGAGATACGGCCGCGACCGCGCAGCATCACTTCCTCGCGCAACAGCACGATCTCGGGCTCGCCGTCGAAAGTGACAAAGGTGCCGTTGGTGCTCTGGTCGATCAGGAAGAACTTGTCCCGGCGCCGATCGATACGGGCGTGCTGCCGCGATGCCTGCGGGTCGGCCACCACGATCTCGCACCGTGGATCTCGTCCGAGGATCACGCCGGGATGGTCGGGGTCGAGCACCAGCGCGAACTCGCCGCGTTCGAGCCGGAGGGACCTGGGGATGATCATCGAGACGCTCGCGATGTTCGGCTGCATCGTGATCGCCATGGTCAGGTCTTCGCCTGCCTGCCAGATCACCTCGAATACGGAGATCGCCTCGCCCTTGCCCTTGACCGCCAGCGCTGCGATCTCGCGGGTCGAGATGCGCAGCAGGTCGGGCAGGCGTGCAACCGTCGAACCGGACGTCATGATCTGGTTGGCCTTTGCGAGCGCGGTCATGCGCGCAGCTACATTGACCGTATCGCCGAACAGATCGCCGTTCTCCTCGATCACCGGGCCGGCATGGAAGCCGACCCGGATCGCTCGCGAATGGGCACCGGGCTGCATCTGCGAGTCGGGGACCGGCTGGGTGGCGAGGTCGCTCACCCGGATCTGCATCTCGGTCGCAGCAAGATAGGCGTACTCGGCGTCCGGGAACACGCACATGATCTCGTCGCCGACGATCTTCACCACGCGGCCCCGCGAGTCGACCGCCGCCTCGCGCATGCAGCCCAGGCAGGCGTCGATCAGCTTCTTCGCGGCCTGGTCGCCGAACAGTTCGTAGAGGCGCGTGCTGCCCGCGACGTCGGCGAACAGGATCGCAACATCCAGCTGCCGCGGCGGGAGGCCGGGATCTCGGGTGGGAGGGGAATCGTCTTTCACGTCGCTGCACGCATTCTCGGGCGGGGTGACCGGCAGGCGGCTGCCCCGGCAAGCCCGCATCGCCGGGTCGGACGGGGCGATCGGGCACTTCCCCCGAGAGTAGCGCCGACCGCGTCCGCCGGGTAGCCCGCGGACTGACAAAAAGTGCATCCCGACCCGGGAAAGACGGAGGGCCCGCCATCAGCGAGCCCTCCGTACAGCGTTGCCTCCGGGCAGGATCAGGCGGCGCGCACGACTTTCGCGCGGTCCTTCTTCTGCTGGGCGATGCTGGCGTGCAGCGTGGCGTATGCCGCATGGGCCGCGCCCTGCGCTTCACCGACATGGATCTTCGCGCCCTGGTCGGACATGGCCTGGTCCAGCGCGGACAGGCAGAGCATCACGTTCTCGGTGCGGCAGGAATAGCCCATCAGGCCGATGCGCCAGATCTTGCCGGCCAGCGGCCCGAGACCGGCTCCGATCTCGATGTTGTACTCGTTCAGGAGGTCGCGACGAACCTTCGCCTCGTCGATTCCGGTGGGGCAGACGACGGCATTCATCTGCGGCAGCTGGTACTCCGGCTTGACCAGGAACTTGAGTTCCATCGACTCGAGGCCTGCCTTCAACGCCACATGGTGCCGATGCGCGCGCGCCCAGCAGTTCTCCAGGCCTTCCTCTCGGATCAGCACGAGTGCCTCGTGCAGGGCGAACAGAGAGTTGGTGGGCGCGGTGTGGTGATACGTGCGCACCGGCGCGCCGGCCGTGCCGCCGCCGCCACCGTTCCAGTAGCTGAGCAGCAGGTTCATGTCCATGAACCAGCTGTGGATCTTGTCCTTGCGCGCCTTCACATGCTCGACCACGCGCTCCGAGAACGACACCGGCGACAGGCCGGGCGTGCACGACAGGCACTTCTGGCTGGCGGAGTAGATCGCGTCGATGCCCCATTCGTCGACCAGCACCGGCACGCCGGCCAGCGAAGTCACCGCATCGACGATGGTCAGCGCGTCGTACTTGTGCGCGATCTCGACCAGGGTCTTCGCATCCGAGCGGGCGCCGGTGGAAGTCTCGGCATGCACGAATGCGACCACGCGCGCATCGCGGTTCGCCTTCAGGGCATCTTCGAGCTTCTCGGGGCTGACCGGCGAGCCCCAGTCGTCCTCGACCACGATCGGGATGCCGCCGCAGCGCTCGACGTTCTCGATCATGCGGCCGCCGAACACGCCGTTGCGGCAGACGATGACCTTGTCGCCGGGGGCAACCATGTTCACGAAGCAGTATTCCATGCCCACCGAGCCGGGACCGGACACCGGGAAGGTCAGCGGGTTCTTCGTCTGGTACACGTAGCGCAGCAGTGACTTCAGCTCTTCCATCATCTCGACGAAGACCGGATCGAGGTAGCCGATCGCCGGCTGGCTCATCGTCGTCAGCACGCGCGGATGGATCTCGGTCGGGCCCGGACCCATCAGCGTGCGCTGCGGCGGGTGGAAAGAGGTGATGCGCTTGGACGGGGCGTACTGGAGACTCATCGTGTCACTCCCTTGGAGGGTGGACCCGAACGGCCCTTCGCCGTCGGGGCGAGACTTGAGCTTGATCGGCTTGCGGCTGCTCGCTTCAGCCACAACCTCGGAGGCGGTGATGCGACCGTCGGTCGCCAGTTCGATCTCGGTACCCCAGCGGGCAGGCACGTAGCCGACTTTGATCCAGTGGCTGACCACGGCACGGTCGAGTTGCAGCCGACGCGCAACCTCGGCCTGGCTGCCGAACATTCCGACCAGGCGTGCAGCGCAGTTGTCTGCCGCGATGTCGGCCGAACCGTGAAGACGATCATTCATCATGCCGTGAAGCTTAACTCGTCAAAATGAATTTGACAAGCTGCGAACTACTCGTGCGAACTATTCGGGTTCGCCGGCCTTGTCGGCTGCCGGCAGCAACGGGATGGTGCCTGTGCGTACGGCCGTGCCCGCATCGATCGCCTGCTCCAGGCTCACGTCGACATCGAAACCGATGTCCACGGCGGAGGCATCGCGCGGCACCGCGCCCGCCGCCACCGCCGCGAAATCGAACAGCGCGCGGTCGAGCAGGTGCGACGGCACCACGTTCATCAGACTGCGGAAAATGGTCTCGACCCGACCGGGATTGCGCTTGTCCCATTCGTGCAGCATCCCCTTGACCTGCTTGCGCTGCAGCGTCTCCTGCGAGCCGCACAGGTCGCAGGGAATGATCGGGAACGCCCTCAAGCGCGCATAGGCCTCGAGATCGTCTTCCGACGCGTAGGCGAGCGGCCGGATCACCACATGCTTCCCGTCATCGGACACGAGCTTGGGCGGCATCGATTTCAGCTTGCCGCCGAAGAACAGGTTCAGGAAGAAGGTCTCGAGGATGTCGTCGCGATGGTGGCCGAGCGCGATCTTCGTCGCGCCGAGTTCGGACGCGACGCGGTACAGCACACCGCGGCGCAGGCGCGAGCAGAGCGAGCACATCGTCTTGCCCTCGGGGATCACCCGCTTGACGATCG
>CANGXU010000139.1 GCA_947457885.1 Betaproteobacteria bacterium | reverse complement strand
GCCGCGCTGGCGCACCTGCTGGCGTACATCTATTCCCCCTGGCTCAAGTAATCGGAGGCATACGAAATGATCTATGGAAAACTGTGGCTCGTAGTGAAGCCGTCCGTGGGTGTGCCGCTGTTCCTGGGCGCATGTGCGATCGGTTCCTTCGCAGTGCACTACGCACTGCTGACGAACACCACCTGGGTGAAGGCCTTTCTGAACGGCAACACCAAGACGGTGGTGGCGGAGGGCTCCGCAGCTGGCGCTCCTGCCGCGCCAACAGCGAAGAAGTAGCTGTCGCTTCGACTGCGCGGTGACCGGGTAGCCGTTGCTCCCGGTCCCGCGTATCCTGCAGCCGCCGGCCCAGGCCGGCAGTTGCGCCCGATTTCCTGCACGCCGCCCGTGAAGCCCTGCATCGGATGCGGTATCCGTACCCTGCGCCAGGGACCATGAACTCGATCAGCCAGAAGGTGGTTCGCGCCTGGGCCGGACTGGGTCCCGGCTTCCTGCCGTTCGCCGATGCGGCCACGCCGGATGTGCCGCTGTCGCGCCTGCTGCGCCTTTCCCTGTTCCAGGTCTCGGTCGGCATGGCACTGGTCCTGGTCGTCGGGACGCTCAACCGGGTGATGATCGTCGAACTCGGCGTCGCAGCTTCGGTCGTGGCGGTGATGATCTCGCTGCCGGTGCTCTATGCGCCGTTCCGCACGCTGGTGGGCTTCCGCTCCGACACCCATCGGTCTGCACTGGGCTGGAAGCGCGTGCCGTTCATGTGGATGGGCACGATGATGCAGTTCGGCGGACTGGCGATCATGCCGTTCGCACTGCTCGTGCTGTCCGGCGGCGGCAATGCCGCGGCCTGGCCTTCCTGGATCGGCCCGCTGTGTGCCGGGCTGGCCTTCCTGCTGGTCGGTGCCGGCCTGCACACCATACAGACAGCCGGACTCGCGCTGGCAACCGACCTGGTGCCTGCCGAGTCGCAGCCCAACGTGGTCGGCCTGATGTACGTGATGCTGCTGCTGGGCACCGTGATCAGTGCAGTCATCTTCGGCGTGCTGCTGGAAGACTTCAGTCCTGGCCAGCTGATCCAGGTGATCCAGGGCTCGGCCGTCGCCACGCTGGTGCTCAACACGGTCGCCCTCTGGAAGCAGGAGACGCGACGGCCGCCGCGCAACACGGGCGCAGCCGCGCCCCCGGCTACCCCGAGCTTCCGGGCTGCCTGGCGCCGTTTCATCGCCGGCGACCATGCGGTCCGCCGACTCACTGCCATCGCGCTGGGTACCATGGCCTTCACGATGCAGGACGTGCTGCTCGAACCTTATGGTGGGCAGGTGCTCGGCATGAGCGTCGCACAGACGACGCTGCTCACCGCAACGCTTGCCAGCGGCGGCCTGATCGGCTTCGCCTTCGCCTCGCGCACGCTCAGCCGTGGCTCGGACCCGTTCCGGATGTCGGTCGCTGCCGCGCTGATCGGCATCCCGGCTCTCGGCTTGGTGACCGCGGCCGGTCCGCTGCACTCCCTGGCCGTGTTCGTCGCGGGTGTCTTCCTGCTCGGCTTCGGCAGCGGCGTTTTCGGCCACGGCACGCTGACTGCCAGCATGAACCTCGCGCCCCGCGACCAGATCGGCCTCGCGCTCGGTGCCTGGGGTGCCGCACAGGCCACCGCAGCCGGTGTCGCCGTCGCGCTTGGCGGTATCATCCGCGATCTCGTCGCTGCGCTGGCGGCGCGGGAGGTGTTCGGGTCCGGCCTGGCTGTACCGAGCACGGGCTATATGGCGGTCTACTGCATCGAGATCGCACTTCTCATTGCCACGGTGGTCGTGATGTTCCCACTCATCGGCGGCAAGCGCAGGGTGTCCTTCGCGGGATCGTGATCAGTCAATCAACGTGGATGAGGAGATTCGAGTGGAAATCGGGCAACTGCTGTTGTTGGCATGGGTAGTCGTCTGCGCGATGTGGCTTCTGAACATGTTCAGCGCGCACAACCGCCGGAAGCAATGACCGTGGCGGCCTGGCCGAAACTGGCCGGGCCGGTCCACCGGCTCTACTGGCGGTCTTTGCGTTCAGGGAAGACGAGCTCGGTGATGAAGTCCATTGTCAGCGCGCAGAAGACCGCACCGCTGATCGCTCCGACGACCCCCATCAGCGGTCCGCTGATCTGGTTGCCGAAGTCGAACCCGTACTTCAGCCCGACCGCGATGGCGATCGCCGACAGACCGTAACCCAGGTTGCGGCGAAATTTGCTGCGCGCGTTCGACGTTTCCATTGCTGCTCGCTGCAGGGAACACACCGCTTTATACAACAATCGCAGGCCTGCAGTGCCCGATCGGCCACGGCCGGCCTCGTCACACCCGCAGCGGCTCGCCGACCGCGTTCCAGTACGGCAGCGCGACCAGCACCACGACCAGGAAGGCGACCAGCGTCATGTATACGCCGAAGCGGAAGATTTCCGGCGCCGTCAGATAGCCTCGCTCGTAGACGGCCAGCGATGATGCACTCTGTGCTGGGTAGTAGAGCACCGCATCGCCGGCAATCATCACCGCGAGCCCGCAGACCACGGGATTGACGCCGGTCGCGGTCCCGATCGACATCGCGATCGGGATGGTCGTCGCGAGGAAGCCGGTGATGTTGGGAATCAGCACGCGTACCGGTACCGACGCCGCCATCAGGATCACGATCACCAGTACCGGTTGCCCGGAGAACTGCGGTACCGCGCCTGCAATCAGTCCTGCGATCCAGCCACTGGCGCCGCTGTCGATCAACGCGCGGGCAAGCGACAGCGACGAGGCGATCACGAAGAAGTTGCCCCAGCCGATCCGGCGCTCGAAGTCGCCCCAGGTCAGCACGCCGATACGGGGCGACAGCAGCAGGATCCAGGCAATGAGCGCCGGTGCCACCGGATGCAGGTGATGCAGCGAATCGGTGAGCCAGAGCAGCGACGCACCCGCGGTGATCGCCAGCGTGCGCCGTTCCAGGCTGGTCAGCGGCTGCCGCTCGGCAGCGGATGCCTGTTTCAGCGTCATGCCGAACCCGCTCCGGTACTGCAGCCAGATCAGGAGCGACCCGATCGCCAGCAGCGCGAGGTAGGGCACGCTCATCAGCAGCAGCCATCGGCTCCAGTCGATGCCGCCGATCAGCGCGGCGGCGACGATCGGCGAGATGCCGCCGGTGAGAATGATGGTCGAGGCCAGCCGGTTGATCGAGTTCAGCGCCATCATGATCGCGCGCGACAGTGGGTGGCGCTTCGGGACCTCCCCGAGTTGCAGCGCTTCTTCGTAGACATGAACGAGGATGCTGGTGCGGGTAGTGGCCGAGGGCAGCAGCAGGGTCATCAGGGGGAAAGCCAGCAGCAGCTGGATGAACAGCGAGTGCGCGCTCCCGCGGGAGCGGTGCAGGAAGAAGTGGGCGACCCGCTCGGCCAGGCCACTGTGCGACACGGCCAGGCCGATGGTGAGCACCCCGATAAGGAAGTACGCCACCGGATCGGCGAATCCGACCAGTGCCTGCGCGAAGCCCGGTACCGCACCGGTGAGCACCAGCGCCACCACCAGGATCAGGCTGGTCAGCGCGGCCGGGACCACCTCGGTGCACCAGAGGGCGATGACCAGCACGGCCACTGCAATCACCCGCTTGCCCGCTTCCGGAAGGCCTTCGGGTGCCGGAGCGAACACCATCGCCATCGACACCGCTGCTGCTGCGACTGCGATGGCCACCGCGCGGGTGGAGGCCGGGGTATCGGGCTGAACCGGCAATGCAGTGGCGGTCGCCGGCACGCGGCTCAAGACGATGGTGCCCGCTGCGAGCGGGCCAGCAGACAGCCGATCGCCATCACGCCGCCGAGGATCCAGAACACGCCGCTCACGCCGACGACCGCGCCCAGGGCGCCGAACACCATCGGCCCGCCCATGCGGACCAGGTTGTTGGCGGTCAGACGAACGCCGAGCGCCTGGCCGGAACGTCCCTTCGACGATGCCTCGTACATCAGGATCACCGTCAGGGGAATACCTATCCCCATGCCCAGCCCGAACAGGAAGGCCGTGATGCCCAGCGTGACCACGCCCTCGGCGAAGGTCGAGAGCACGAACCCGGCAGCACCGGTGGCGAACACCCATACGAGCAGCTGGTTCGCCGATATCCGCTTCATCATCCTCGGCAGGAAGAAGCGCACGATGAACGACGCCGACGAGTGCAACGCGAGCACGACGCCGATCGCCGAGGCCGACAATCCGATCTGGTGACCGAATACCGGCACGAAGAACTGGAACAGATCGGAACCCAGCTGCACGAGGCCGCTGACCACGAGCATCACGACCAGCGTGCGGTCGAACACGAGCCGCGCCGCCGCCTCGCGCTGTGCCCTGGGCTGCGGGCGCGGCAGCGTCTTGCCCCAGATGCCCAGCAGGACCAGCACGATCACCGAGGTCGCGGCGATGATCAGGCAGGCCCACGAGTAACCCACGGTATCGATCGACACGCCGGCGATCAGAGGCCCGAAGAAGCTGGTGAGCGCACCGGCGAGGCTGAAGTTCGCGAAGTTGGCCGCGCGGTCTTCCGCCGTGCTGAGGGTACCGATCAGGTTCTGCAACGTCACGTGATAGAACGCGAGCGCGAGGCCGTTGAGCGCGGCCGCCACGAAGAACATCGGCAGCACCGGGAACAGGTAGATCAGCAGCAGCGAGACGATGGCGCAGACTGCGGCGAAGGCGAGCATGCCGAGCGCCGAGCGCCGGTCGGCCATCGCGCCGATCGGCCATGACAGCAGCAGCGGGAACAGGTACAGCAGCCCGCCGACGACGCCGACCACCCACGGTGCCGCGCCCAGCTCGAGCACGTACAGCGTGACAAGCACGCGCATGGCATTGGCACCGATGAAGTTGAACACCGTCAGCGCCAGGGCGAGCCTGATCGGGACGGCATTCGGTGATCCGGTGTTCAGCATCGGGCGTCCGTGCGGTGAGCCAGCGCGCTATTGTCGGTCATTCCGGCCGGGCACATGAAAAAGGCCGCTCGCGAGCGGCCCTTCCATGCTGCCAGCAGCCCGATGCCGCTCAGCCGGCCTTCTTTTCCTCGGCTGCGCTGTACTTGCCCTGAGACGCGAGGCTGCACATGCGGGCGCGATGCGCGAATACCTGCTGCGCAGACTTCCAGTTCTCCTGCTTGCCGCACCAGGCCTTGAGCGCAGCCTGGTGCAACGCACGCGAGTACGAGAAGGTGAGCGGCCAGGGCAGCTCGGCCTTGTGCGTCGCGTTCATCAGCGACAGGTGGGCGGCGGACTTCTCGTCGCTCTGGCCACCGGACAGGAAAACCACGCCCGGCAGCGCAGCCGGTACCGAGCGGCGCAGCGCGGTGACGGTCATCTCGGCCACCTGGGCTTCGGACGCCTGCACCGGGCAGCCCTTGCCCGAGATGACCATGCTCGCCTTGAGGATCAGGTGCTCGGCCGACACGCGCTGGCTGTAGCAGGCCTGGAAGGTCGCGCGCAGCGTGGCCTCGGTGACCTCGAAACAGCGCTCGATCGTGTGGTCGCCATCGATCAGCACTTCCGGTTCGATGATCGGGACGATGTTCGCTTCCTGGCACAGGGCCGAATAGCGGGCCAGCGCATGGGCGTTGGCCTCGACGCAGCCCCAGGACGGCATGTCCTTGCCGATGGTGATCACGGCACGCCATTTCGCGAAGCGGGCGCCCAGCTTGAAGTAGTCGGCAAGACGGCCGCGCAGGTTGTCGAGGCCCTCGGTGACCAGTTCACCCGGATGCGACGGCAGGTCCTTGGCGCCACCATCGACCTTGATGCCGGGGATGATGCCCTGGTCTTCGAGCAGCTTCGGGAATGCGACCCCGCCGAGCGACTGCTGCTTGATGGTCTCGTCGAACAGGATCACGCCGCTGATGTACTTGCCGATGTTCGGCGTCGTGAACAGCATGTCGCGATAGGTGCGGCGATTCGCTTCGGTGTTCTCGACATTGACGCCGGCGAAACGCTTGGCGACGGTGGCGCTGCTCTCGTCGGCAGCCAGCAGGCCCTTGCCCGCAGCGACCATGCCTGCCGCGGTGGCGGCCATCAGCTTCTTGTCCATCGATGTTCTCCTGTGACGGTTGTGCGAAAGGTCCGGATACGGTTGGTCAGGGTTTGCGGTGTTCGCCGACGCGCACGATCTTCATCGTGTTGGTGCCGCCGGCCTTCCCGAACGGCTCGCCGATCGTGATGATGATCAGGTCGCCGACCTGCACCGCGCCGCGCTTGAGCAGTTCGTCCTCGGCGGCATTGAGCGTCTCTTCGGGGTCTTTCGACTTCACCGCGAAATTCACCGGATACACCCCCCGGAACAGCGTCACCCGGCGGCGCGTCTCGACCAGCGGCGTCAGCGCATAGATGGGCACCATCGAATCGTTGCGCGACATCAGCTGCGCGGTCTTGCCGCTCTGGGTCAATGCCGCAATGGCCTTGATCGGCAGGTAGTTCGCGGTGGACATCACCGCGCGGCCGATCGCGCTCTCGACGTCGCGCGGGGCGTCGTCGCCGGTGCGCCGCTGTTCGCTGGCCACGAGTTCGGCCTTCTCGGCCTCGATGCAGACACGGGCCATCGCGTGCACCGTCTCGACCGGGAAATGCCCGGCCGCGGTCTCGGCAGAGGTCATCACCGCATCGGTGCCGTCGAGGACGGCATTCGCGCAGTCGGAGACTTCCGCCCGGGTCGGGATCGGCGAGTTGATCATCGACTCCATCATCTGGGTTGCCGTGATCACCAGCTTGTTCTGCGCGCGCGACAGCCGGATCATCCGCTTCTGCAGCGCGGGGATCACCGCGTCGCCCACTTCGACCGCGAGGTCGCCGCGCGCCACCATGATCACGTCGGAGGCGTCGATGATCTCTTCGAGCGCGGTGATCGCCTCGGCACGTTCGATCTTCGCGCAGATCAGCGCCTTGCCGCCAGCCTTGTGCAGCAGGCTGCGCGCCCACTCGATGTCCTCGCCCGAGCGCGGAAACGACACGCCGAGATAGTCGGCCTTCAGTTCCGCGGCGGTGCGGATGTCTTCCATGTCCTTGGCGGTCAGCGCCGGCGCGGACAGGCCACCGCCCTTGCGGTTGATGCCCTTGTTGTTCGAAAGCACGCCGCCCTGGTCGACGATGGTGTGAATCTGCGGCCCCTCGACCGAGATCACGGTGAGCACGATCAGGCCGTCGTTGAGCAGCAGCGTATCGCCCGGTCGTACGTCCTGCGGCAGGCTCTCGTAGTCGAGGCCGACGCGCTCGTCGTTGCCCAGCTTGCAGCTGGCGTCGAGGATGAACTTCGCACCCGGCTTGAGCACTGTCTTGCCATGCTCGAACTTGCCGATGCGGATCTTCGGCCCCTGCAGGTCCATCAGTACGCCGATCGTGCGACCGGCCGCACGCGCCAGCGAACGGACCATCTCGACCCGCTTCGCGTGTTCTTCCGAGGTGCCATGCGAGAAGTTGATGCGCACGACATCCATCCCGGCTTCGATCATCCGCGCCAGCACCTTGGGATCGGTACTCGCCGGTCCGAGCGTGCACACGATCTTCGTACGACGGGTCATGGGAACTCCGTTATCTGTCGCGGTCTGCTGCCGGCACCGCGGCGTTGTGCATCAGGCGGCGCGCTGCTGCAGGATGGTCAGCGCGGGCAGTTCCTTGCCCTCGAGGAACTCGAGGAATGCGCCGCCGGCCGTCGAGATGTAGTCGACCTTGTCGGCGATGCCGAACTTGTTGATCGCGGCAATGGTGTCGCCACCGCCGGCGAGCGAGAAAGCCGGTGTGCGCGCGATCGCCTCGGCGATCGCCCGCGTGCCTCCGGCGAACGCATCGAACTCGAACACGCCCACCGGCCCGTTCCAGACGATGGTGCCGGCCGACTGCAGCTGCTCGGCCAGCATCGCGGCGGTCTTCGGACCGATGTCGAGGATCAGATCGTCGGCCGCGACCTCGGTCGACGCCTTCTCGGTCGCCCGGGCCGTGGCGGAGAATTCCTTCGCGACCACCACGTCGACCGGGATCGGCACCTCGCCACCCTTGGCACGGAGGATCGCGATCACCTTCTTCGCGTCCTCGACCAGGTCGGGCTCGGCCAGCGACTTGCCGATCGGCAGGCCGGAGGCCAGCATGAAGGTGTTGGCGATGCCACCGCCGACGATCAGGCGGTCGACCTTCTGCGCCAGCGCCATCAGGATGGTGAGCTTGGTGGACACCTTCGAACCCGCCACGATCGCCACCAGCGGCCGCTTCGGCTGCGCGAGCGCCTGCGTGAGTGCACTCACTTCCTCGGCCATCAGCGGGCCGGCGCAGGCGATCGGCGCGAAGCGCGCGATGCCGTGGGTGGTCGCCTCGGCCCGATGCGCGGTACCGAACGCATCGTTCACGTAGATGTCGCACAGCGCCGCCATCTTCTTCGACAGTGCCTCGTCGTTCTTCTTCTCTCCCTTGTTGCAGCGACAGTTCTCGAGCAGGACGACCTCGCCGGCGGCCGGCGCCACCTCGCCCGCATCGATCCAGTCGCGCCGCAGCGCGACCGGACGGCCGAGCAGCCGGGACAACCGCTCGGCGATCGGCGCCAGCGAATCCTCGGGCCTGAGCTCGCCCTCGGTCGGACGGCCGAGATGCGAGGTGACCATCACCCGTGCTCCGGCCTTCAGCGCCAGCTCGATCCCAGGCACGGACGCCCGGATGCGCGTGTCGTCGGTGATCGCGCCGGCGTCGTCCTGCGGCACGTTGAGGTCGGCGCGGATGAACACCCGCTTGCCGGAAAGATCGAGGTCGGTCATCCGCCGGATGTTCATCGTGCAGTCCTCACGTCGCCTGGGGTCCGGCGTTACTTCGCCGCCATCAGGGCCAGGGTGGTGTCGAGCATGCGATTGGAGAAGCCCCACTCGTTGTCGTACCAGCTGCAGACCTTCACGAGGTTGCCGGAAACCTTGGTGAGCGTCGCATCGAAGGTGCTCGAATGCGCGTCATGGTTGAAGTCGACCGACACCAGCGGGCCGTCGCTGTAGCCGAGCACGCCTTTCCAGCCCGGCATCGCGGCGGCTTCCTTCATGATGCCGTTGATCTCGTCTACCGTGGTCGGGCGTGCCGAGACGAACGACAGGTCGACGATGGACACGTTGATCGTCGGCACGCGCATGGCGAAGCCATCGAGCCTGCCGTTGAGTTCCGGCAGCACCAGGCCGACGGCGGCCGCGGCGCCGGTCTTGGTCGGGATCATCGACTGCGTGGCCGAGCGCGCCCGGCGCAGGTCCTCGTGGTAGACGTCGGTCAGGACCTGATCGTTCGTGTAGGCATGGATGGTGGTCATCAGCCCGTTCACGATGCCGATCCGGTCGTGCAGGACCTTGGCGACCGGCGCCAGGCAGTTGGTCGTGCAGGACGCGTTCGAGATGACCGTATCGCTCGCCTTCAGCACCGAGTGGTTGACGCCGAAGACCACGGTGGCGTCGACGTCCTTGCCGCCCGGGGCGGAGATGATCACCTTCTTCGCGCCACCCTTGATGTGGGCCGAAGCCTTCTCCTTGGTGGTGAAGAAGCCAGTGCACTCGAGCACCACGTCGACGTTCAGCGCACCCCACGGAATCTCGGCAGGGTTGCGAATCGCGAACACCTTGATCCGGTCGCCGTTGACCACGATGCAATCGCCGTCCACCTCGACCTTGCCCGGGAACTTGCCGTGGGCGGTGTCGTAGCGGGTCAGGTGGGCATTGGTCTGCGCATCGCCGAGGTCGTTGATCGCCACGATCTGGATCTCGCTGGTGCGGTTCGATTCATACACCGCACGCAGGATGTTTCGGCCGATGCGGCCGTAGCCGTTGATTGCAACACGGATCGCCATGGAAACCTCCGGAAAGTCTTCTTGGCAGTCTGGCAGACTGGGATATCAGCGGGGGCGGCGGCACGAGGCAACGCTCGCCCTGGCGCGGGAATGGGGCGCGCCGGGCGCCCCTGCGAGCCGGCAAGTCTACCGCAACGACCGGGACGGTCCCGCTGCCCGGCGCGCGGGAATCTCAGCCGGCCGCGATCACCGACCGGGCGAGGCCGGCGACGGCCTCTGCCGTGAATCCGAAGTGCTTGAACAGCACCCCGGCCGGCGCGGATTCACCGAAGCGGTCCAGCCCGAGCACGGCACCGCGCCCATCGTCGGCAGCACCGACGTACTTGCGCCAGAAGTCGGAGACGCCTGCCTCGATCGCCACACGCGGGATGTTGCGGGG